>JAFXNB010000167.1 GCA_017529935.1 Selenomonadaceae bacterium | reverse complement strand
GATTTTGGGCACTGCGCAGGTCGCGGAGAATTTTTTGCAACTCTGTGCTTGCCGTGTCGCGAACGGCTCCATGTTCATCAATCGCGTTGTCGAGTTGCCGTTCCAAGTTGCCCAAAATTTCAATTTCGGTTGCGCGGGATTTTAGTTGTGGCGCGTCAACTTCCGTCTCCTTGAAAAAAATTTTGACCTGCCGCATGGTGTACATCGTCGACAGCACGTTCAAAAGTTCTTCGGCGTCGGCCACGCTCCCGATTTTTATTTTATTGAATGTCGCGCGAACGTCGCGGAAACCCCCGAGCGGCGGCGCACTCACCGCAAAAATTTTTACTGCCTCCGTCGTCAGCGATAAATTTTCTTTTACCGTTTCAAAATCGTCGACCGGCTCAAGTTTTATCGCCAGCTCCTTGCCGAAATTGCTCGTCGCGCAATCTCGCAACCGCGCCAAAATTTTATCGAACTCCAGAATCTTAAAAGAGTTTTTTATCATTGAATCAACCTTCCAAAATGATCTGTTCAAAGCCTTCCTTGAGATGGAGATATTTGCCAATTTCTTTTTGAATTTTATCAAAAGTAGTTTTTGCGTCAAGAAAAGATTGCGTCGGGCGGCGAGATGTTTGCAAATTTTATACACTCGACGTGGGTCATTTTCTTCAGCCGCGCTTGAAATTTTTCGCGAATCGCGTAGCGAATATTTTTCAACTCAGACTTAATCGCGGCAGTATCTTAAACGGCGGGAAATTTTGCCTTCGCGCGTGCCGCATTGATTTGCTTGCGAATATCGCGAAAAATATCGTCGTCAACAATTTCTAAAACTTCAGCGACAATGTGCTTGCGGGGGTTGAGTAAAATATCTCGCGCCCGTTCTTGAATAATAATAGCGGCAACCGTCCAAATCTTCGCGGCGAATGTTTTCACGATTTCTTTCGCGAATATTCGCCAAAATTTTTTTCCGTCTGCAAAGTTTCCTTGACGGCTTAAGTTCCTCGCGGTCGCAGTCCGAATTGACATTTATCGCGGCGGAGGCGACTTCGCCCGCCCGCTGAAGTTTTTCATAGTCATCATAAAATTTTTATAGAAAGATTCGTTGATGGCGGAGATTTCCAAGTCGATTGAGCCAACGTCGTCAATCGTGTAATTGCAAATAATTTCCGCGCTACATTCTTCCGGCGAAAGTTCCTCGCCGCCGAAATTAAATTTTGTGCTCGTCCCCATGAAACGCTTGAACAACGTCGCGCAACTTTCGGGCTGGCGGAAAGAATTTTCGTAAGCGAACTTTAGTGCCGTCAAAGGTAGAAATCGCGCTGTTGGTCGTGCCCAAATCAATTCCGACAAAAAATTTTATTTGACTTTCCTCCTCAAAACCGCCGCGCCGCATTTGACAATTTCCGCCGAATCCGCAACTTTAATCGTCGGCTCAAGCATTGCCTCGACAATCAAATTTTCGTCCGCCGCAAAGTCCGAAAGATTTATCGGCATAATCGGTAGTCCCGTTTCAAATTCCTCTCTGGTAAAGTCCAAAACCTCCACGCTAAAAATTTCTGTTGCCGCAAGAAAATACTTGTCGAAGCGCACGACTTGCTTGAAAATTTTCCTTTGAAATTTCGCGTCGCCAACTAATCTTTGAATCAACCTTCCAAAAAATTACAAAGTGCGGCGAATTCTTCCAAGCTTAAAGTTTCGGCGCGGCGTTTAACGTCGATGCCCGACGCCAAAATTTTTTCCTTGCCGAAGCACGCCAACGAGTTTAGCAGAGTTTTCCGCCGCTGAGCAAATGCCGTGCGCACAACTTTAAAGAAAAATTCTTCGTCGACTTCAAAGGGCGGCTTGCGAACGTCGCACACCACGACCGCGCTTGTCACTTCGGGCTGTGGCAAAAAAGATTCGGGCGGAACTTCAAAGGCGATTCGTGGCTCCGAACGAAATTGCACCGCCACCGACAACGCTCCGTAAATTTTTGAACCTGGCGCGGCAGTCATGCGTTCGGCGACTTCCTTTTGAACCATTGTCACGATTTTTGTCGCCGGCAAATTTTTTTCCAGCAACGTCAACAAAATCTGCGTCGTGATGTAGTAGGGCAAGTTCGCCGCAACTTTGAACGGGCGCGGCATTAGCTCCGACAAATTTATTTTTAAAACGTCGCCTTCAACGAGCCGGAAATTTTCGTAGCCCGCGAGCGTTTCTTTTAGCACGGCGGGTAATTTTTTGTCAAGTTCAATCGCCGTGACGAACGCGCCCGCCTCCAGCAAGCCCTGCGTCAAAGTTCCTATGCCCGGTCCGATTTCTAAAACGTCCTCGCCCGCGCAGATTGCCGCTGCCGCCACGATTCTGTTTACAATGTCCGCGTCGATTAAAAAATTTTGTCCGAGTCCTTTGACTGCCCGCAATTTAAATTTTTTTAAGATGTGGCGCGTCGCCGACGGGTCAGCTATCAGCGGGTGTAACATTTTCTAAAGCCTCCAAAAATTCTTCGCGGGTGACGCCGTAGCTGTTTAGCCGCCGCACGAAAGTTTTAACATTGCCGTAACCAATGCCCAGAGCCGCGCTGATTTTGTCGCGGAGTTTGGAGCTGTCCGCGCTGCCCGCCAATTTGAACTGAATCATTTCCGCCGCCGTGAATTCTTCGCGCGGATTAATTTCAAGCGTGCGAACTTTGCTCAAAGCTTTGCGAATTGATTCGGGCGACGCCTGCTCAACTCCAACGTCGTCATTTGCGGTCGCCTCGTCGCGGGGAATGTAGGCGTGCTTGGCGGCGGGAAATTTCTTCGTCAAAAAATTTCTGATGTTCTCGCCCGCCGAATCGGGGTCAGTCAAAATAATTATCCCGCGCTTTTTGTACGCCGCCGAAATATTTTCCAACGTGCGCCGCGTGAATTTGAAACCGCCAGTGATTATACATTCCGCTTCGACTGCGCGATTGACTGCCGCAACGTCTGCTTTGCCCTCCACGATTAAAATTTCCTTCAGCAAAAATCTTCCTCCCTAAAAAAATTAAGCCGCAAATTTTTCTGCGGCTATTATATCATTTGGAATTTTTTTGTCACGAACGATAATTGCGCTCGGCGGGCACGGCATAGAAAACCATTTCACCGGTTTTCATCAAGTAGCCCCAATACGGCGTGTATTTTCTGAGATAAAAAACGTAGTCAGAACAAATTGATTGAAGAAATTTAGGAATGGATAAAAGGTCTTCTTTAAGATGATAAACGCAGACGGCAATGACGGGGCGGTCGGCACGGATAATTTTTTCCATGGCGTGAAGCAGTTCCAACTCCGCGCCCTCGATGTCGGCGTTTAGGAGCGTGCACTTGTTGCCCGCCAAAATTTTTTCAAAGTCGGTTTGCTCGGTTATAAGTTCGTTAATCGGCTCGACGAGTGCGCGTTTTTCGGGCGGCAGGAGCGATAAATTTCCCAACATGGTATTGTAAGTATTTTTGTCGCCCTCGAAAGCGTAAATTTTTTTCGGCTTGAAGTCAAAGCTCAGATAAGCAAAGAGCGTGTCGCCGATGTTCGCGCCGCAATTTATCCAGCACTCGCCGTCAAGATGTTTGTAGAGCCGCTCGTACTCGCCGCCGAAAAAATATTTCCACCGCGTCGGGATATGCTCGCCTCTGTAAACGCAATTTCGAACATAGCTTTCAACGTAAAAATACAACGCCCGCCTTGAAGTTTCGTCGGCAAGAGAATCGAACAGATTCATCAAATCTTTTTTGTGCGACTGATAATAGGTCAACTTGTCAGTGTCAAACGAGCCGAAAGTAGAAATCATAGATTGTCTACCATTTCCGTCGATGAAATGCGCTCCGAGCGGCTGCAAAAAATTCATCTGCTCGTTCCAGAAAGTCGCGGGATTTTCTATAGGATAGGCGCAGGCGTCCACGAAAAAAAATTTATTCGGCGTTTTGTCTTTGAACAGTTCCGCCGTCGAAATGATTTCCACGTCGTCAACCTTTTGAAAATCTTTCGGCGCGAAGCAAACGACGCGGTGAACGTTCAAGTCCCAACTTTTCAGCAGGCGAACATAAACGTGCAAATCGTTGTCCGCCCAAAGGTAAACATTCGCCTTCAACATTATGGCACGCGAAACAGAAAGTAAAATATTGCCGGCAATTTCATGATTCTCTTCAACGCGAGTGCTGTCCAACATTGCAAGCATTTCGTTTCTTAAATCCATATTCAAGCCTCCGAAAAAAAATTAAGCCGCAAGCGCGGCAAGGGCAACACGTTCGGATTAAATTTCTTCCAAATCTTCGGGATGCTTCTTGATATATTCGCGGTACTTGTTGTACTCGTCCTCAAAAGATTTATCTTCGGCGGCGGCGAGCTGGAAAGTCATCATAGCGACCGCCATAATTCGAGCGATTTCGTGCGCCGGAAAAGTTTCGACCAAGCGGGAAATGGTACGCGCCGTCTCGTCAAGCAATTCTTGGTCATCAGCAGCGAAACGGTTCAAAAGGAGCAAGTCAAACATTTGCTGCTCCAACGCCGACCAGCCGAGAGCGATACCTGCATTCGAGTGCGGAACGCGGTCATGGACGTTTTCAAAATCTGAGTCGTCATCGCCTATTTCCGGAATATAAACTTCGTCTTCGTCTTCAAAACGCGACTTGAGCATAAGAATTCCCCCCGAAAAAATTGTTGGAAAATATGTTGAAGTTATTGTACTATAAGAGCCGTCGAAATGTAAAGTAAAAGCGGGAGGTCGCCATGCAAAAAATTTTGTTGGGAGTCGGAATTGCGCTGATTCTCTTTGGCATTTTCGGCGCAAGCTACACGTGGCACCACGACCACCGCGAGGCTCAAACTCTCGACAAGTACGCGGCGACGGAATTTCAAGTGGGGCGCGACGGCGACGGCAACTGGGAAAGCGCGACGTTGAGCTTGTGGGATTATCGCTACGACAAGGCGCAACTTTTGAACAAGGCGATTGTCTTCACGGACGGCGCACCGTGGGAAGTCGACGCCGTAACCAAGCAGACGCCCAAAGGTTGGCGCAACGAGAATAAATTATTTTTCCACTTCCCCAAGTCAAGCCTGAAGGATTTGCTTCTGGCTAAAGAAATCCGCATAAAATTTTTCTACGATAACGGGCAGTCGATTGATTTGCCGCTTAGCCGAAAAGATTTGCTGGCGTGGCAGAGGAAATTGCGTTGGTAACAAAAAAATCTCCAGCCAAAGTGACGGGAGCCGCTGATTCCTCAGCAAAGGAAATGTATGAGCAATGCCTCCCCGTTCGGGGAAAAACTTTTCGCCAAAAGAAAAACGCCCAAGTCGCGGGCGCAGGGAAAATCATTGCGCATTACGCATCGCGCATTACGCATTGAAAAAATCTCCTTCCTGTCGCTCGCAGGTCAAACGGTGATTGTTAATCGAGCAGTTCTCCCGACTTCGGCTCCTCGCTCGTCTGCGCCTTCCCAGTTTCCCAGTGACATAATTGCAGAGTCGCTCCCCGCTACGGTGACGTGATCGTTCCGGCTTTTGACCGAATTCCCTATTGAGGCTTGCGCCACTCGACCCAATCGCTATGAAATTTTCAACGCGCCTATCTTCCTACAAATCGCCGCGTTTGTCAACAAAAAATCTTGACAGCGGCAAATTTTTTGTGTTAGACTTTGCGCGCTTAAAGGCGTTCCTCTGCGTGCGGGCAAGAACGTCGGACAAAGATGGGAGGACTTAAAATTGAATATTATCGAACTCATTGAAAAAGAACAGCTCCGCGACAACATTCCGCAATTCGCGCCGGGCGATACTGTTCGCGTCCATGCGAAAATCGTCGAAGGCAACCGCGAACGTATCCAGATTTTTGAAGGCGTCGTCATTGGGCGGCAAGGTAGCGGCGTGCGCGAAATGTTCACCGTCCGCAGAATTTCCTACGGCGTCGGTGTCGAGCGTATGTTCCCTGTGCATTCGCCGCGCGTCGAAAAGATTCAAGTCGTGCGTCGCGGCGCGGTTCGTCGTGCCAAGCTGTACTATCTGCGCAAGCTCACGGGCAAGGCGGCTCGCATTAAGGAAAAGAAAGCTAAGAAATAATTTCGACCGGAAAATTTTTGGAGGCTCGCTTCGGCGGGTCTCTTTTTAAATTACGCCGCGAAAATAATGCCCGCGTGTGAAATTTTCAATCTCCGCTCCGCCGAATTTGTAAGCGCGAACAACTTGCGCGGTCTCCTCCAAAGTCAAAGCTCGGCAATCGACGCGAATCCTTGCCACGCCGCCGAAATCTGCGCGGTATTCAATCATGGAAAGAGTTTTGGCGTTAAGAATGTGCATGCGGCAAAATTGGTCGGTGACGACGGGGAAAAGTTCGCCCAACCTGTCGCGCAAGAAAAAATTTTTCGTCCTGCAAACGTGCGGGCAAATTTTTTTGTCCAATCCGCCGAGAAAACTTCCGAGCACGCAATAAGCCGAAATCATCAGCTCCTGCCGTCCGTGAACGATACATTCGACGGGCAAGCAGGATTTTTTTGCGAGACTTTTAATCTGCGTCAAGTTCAGTTCGGGCGAAAGCGTCACGCCTTCGACGCCGAGATTTTTTAGGAAATTAATCGTCGCGCTGTTGAAGACGTGCAAAGAAAAATCCGTGCGAATCGGCGCGTTGAATTTTTTGGCAAGATTGAGCGTCGCGAGATTGTGAACGTAGACGGCGTCGACTTCGGCAGGCAAATCAAAAGGCTCATCTTCGCGGACGAGGCGCGGCGTCGCCCAAAAAATTTTCTTCCCGCGTCTGTGTACAAATTCAATCGCGGCGGAAATATTTTTCACAGGCTGATTGGTAAAAGTTTCGCCACCAAATAAAATTTCGTCTGCGCCGGCGTCGAGTGCAACTTTTAATTTCTCCAGCGTGTCAACTTGCGCAACGATTTTAGTCACTTCAACCGCGCAAGGTTCAAAAATTTTTTCAGCGGGCGCGGAAATTTTTTCCCGTTCAAATTTTTTTAGGCGCAAAGTTTCCAGTTCGTCGACTACTCGGCGGCGCACGTCGTTTAGTTCGCTTATCGGAATCATCAAATTTTCGTCAAGCTCCGCAGAAATTTTTTCTAGCGCGAAGATTGAATTGCCCAGCCGCCCGATTTGATTTTTTAGCGTCTCCAAAGTCAGCGGGCGATTTTTCGCAGGCTCGGCAATAAAATTCGTCTGCGCGGTCGCCGAATTGCCGTCCGAATCCGTCATCGTCAAAGTCAGCGGCTCATTAAGTTTAGCAACGACTTCCGCCGCAACAAAAATTTTTTTGACGGGTGCGCCGCTGAAATATTTCCGCGCTTCGGCAGTCAGTTCCGCGTCGAAAATTTTAAACGCCCTGTCGTGAATGCGCACGCCTCGCGTTGGAGCTTTGACGGTGCAAAGTTCGCCGCGCAGTTCAAAATCCTCAACCGTGAACGTCACGCGCCCGCCAACTTTTATCCAAATTTCAACTTGGTCGCCCGCAGAAATTTTTTCTCTAAGCTTCAAAATAATTTTATCGCGCCCGACTTCGACGACACGCCCGATTAGCACGCCGCGATTGTTCGGCTTCATGTCGCTGATTAAATTCTTGCCGGGATTTTTTTCAAGGTAAGCCGTCGTGAAGTCGCGATTAAAAATCTGCGCGAGTTTGCGCCTATCTTCCGCCGTGGAAAAATTTTTGTCCAGCGCGTTGCGATAAACCTTGACGACCGTGGCAACGTATTCGGGACGTTTCATGCGCCCTTCAATCTTCAAGCTCGTCACGCCGGTTTTAATCAGTTGCGGCAAAAGTTCAAGCGTGTTTAAATCTTTCGGGCTTAGCAGATATTTTCCCGCGTTCAAAGGATTTTTTCCGCTGGCGTCGACAAGTTCATAGGGCAGGCGGCACGGTTGCGCACAACGTCCGCGATTGCCACTGCGCCCGCCGATTAGCGAACTCATCAGGCATTGCCCCGACCAGCACACGCACAACGCGCCGTGGATAAAAATTTCCGTCTCAATCGGCGACGCGCCACAAATTTTTTTTATCTCCTCCAAAGTCAGCTCGCGGCTCAAAACTGCGCGGGAGAATCCCAGCTCCGCCAAAGCTTTGACGCCCGCCAAATTGTGAATCGTCATCTGCGTGGAGGCGTGCAGAGGAATTTCCTGCGCGATATTTTTTGCGATTGCCGCCGCGCCCAAATCTTGAATCAACAGCGCGTCGACGTTCGCCCGCCGCAAAAATTTTATGTAAGCCGCGAACTCGTCCAGCTCGGAGTCGGCGATAAGCGTATTAACCGTGACATGAACCGCCACGCCGCGCAGGTGTGCAAATTCCACGGCTTTTAAAAGTTGCTCGCCCGCGAAGTTTTCGGCATAAGCCCGCGCCCCAAATTTTTCGCCCGCCAAATAAACTGCGTCCGCGCCAGCCTCCACTGCCGCCTTCAGCGCGTCGAAACTTCCCGCCGGTGCCAAAAGTTCTACCAAATAAAATCCCTCCAAAAAATTTTTATGAATAATTTAGCGCAAAACCCGGCTCGCATGGACGCGAGCCGCCGGCGTTAAAAACATGGATGTTTTTATAGCCGGTCTGAACGCCCTTTTCTTTGCATACTTTCTTTTGGGCGCAACAAAAGAAAGTATGATTTACGGCATTATAACACGCGGCAAAAATTTTCTGAATACGCGGCAGGATTAATCGCCCGCTTGCAGAATTCAGATTTAAAATTGTTGGAGAGTTCATTTGAAGTACGGGAGGGCTTTCAATGGCAAAAAAGTATTACAGCACAAAAATCGTGGGCATTGGCGGCGAGGTTTCTAAGTTCACAAGTCTCGTTAAAATGCTCGTTATCTTCGATGATTCGATGGTTCTGCCGGAGTTGCGCAATTTCTCCGTGTTGCACAGCGGCAACAAATTAACCGACGTGATTAAACCCGGCGACGTGCTCAAAATTGCCGATTCCGAGTTCAAAATCCTCAGCGTCGGCAACGAAGTCAACAACAATATCAAAAGCCTCGGTCATATCGTCATCAAATTCAACGACGACAGGGACGACTTGCTCGAAGGCAGCATTCACGTCGAAGACAAACCCATTCCGAAAATCCGTATCGGCGACGAAATTGCAATCCTCGAAGCCGGCTCGGAAATTTTAAGCGGCAAAACCTTTGCTGTTTCGGGCGGCGACGAGGAGCTTTGCAAGGCGGTCGCGCACGTGCTCAAGAACAGCGGCGCGCAGATTGTTGACGGCGACGCAGATATTGTTGTTAAGGTTAAGTAAATTTTCAGCAGAATAAATTTTTTCGACTGTCGGTCAATAATCGGCAGTCTTTTTAATGCAAAGGGAGCGATTAAAATAAAAACTTCAACGAACCAAAAAATTGAGGAACTGATTAAAGATTATCCCGCGCTGGCAGTTTGTCGGGAAAGTTTGTTCGCGGCGATGGAAATTATTTGCGAGGGCTTTCGTAGCGGCGGCAAGCTGATAACCTGCGGCAACGGCGGAAGTGCGGCTGACGCCATGCACATTGTCGGCGAGCTAATGAAGGGCTTTCTCCTGCCGCGCAAGATTGAAAATTTTAATCCCGAATTCGTCAAGCGGGCGCAGGAACTTTTCCCAACCGATGTAGAATTCTTCAAGGCGAATCTTCAAGGCGCGTTGCCCGCCGTGTCTCTGGTCGGTGAAACTTCTTTGCTGACTGCCTTTGCTAACGACGTATCGCCGAATTTAATTTTCGCGCAACAAGTTTTCGGGCTGGGCAGGCGCGGCGACGTTCTGCTTGCGATTTCAACTTCGGGCAACTCGGACAACGTTTTATTCGCGGTCGAAGTCGCCAAAATCATGGGGATAAAAGTCGTGTCGATGACGGGGCAACGCGGCGGCAGACTCCGCCACCTGTCCGACGTTTCAATCTGCGTGCCCGCCAATTCGTCGTATAAAATTCAAGAATTCCACTTGCCGATTTACCACATGATTTGCCTTGCGGCGGAGACGGAATTTTTCGGAGAATGAATCATGCACGAGGCGACGCTTGCAGAAAATATTTTAAATATCGCGTTCGAGGCGGCGGAAAAAAATCACGCGGCGAAAATTTTTAAAATCGGCTTGACGCTCGGAGACGCGTGTCGATTAGCGCGACGTTGATTAGTGCGGCTTGAGCGAACAGAATTTTTTGGGTCGCTTTAAAAGCGACGGAACAGCGTGCGCGATTTGCAGATAAAATTTTCAGCCAATCGCCGCGCTTTAGGTTAAAAAATTTTTTGGGAGATTAATCATGCACGAGGCGACGCTTGCGGAAAATATTTTGAATATCGCGTTCGAGGCGGCGGAAAAAAATCACGCGGCGAAAATTTTTAAAATCGGCTTGACGCTCGGAGAAATGGCGGGCGTCGAAGTTGAGGCGTTGAAGTTGTCTTTTGACGTGCTGAAAAAAAATACTCCCGCTGACGGCGCGGAGCTGGCGATTAGGCGCGTACCGATTAGCGCGACGTGTAACAAGTGCGGCAAAACTTTTCAGCTTGAGCGGTATAATTTCTTCTGCCCCGAATGCGACGGGATTTTAATTCTGCAGAGCGGGCGCGAACTTTTAGTTGAGTTTGTGGATTGTGAGTGATGACGTTGGAAATAAAACTTATGAAAAATATTTTGGGCGCGAACGACGAGATTGCCGCGCAGAATCGGAAAATGTTTTCGGAGCGTGGCGTTGTCGTGATGAATTTAATGGGCTCGCCCGGCTCCGGCAAGACGACTTTGCTTGAAAAAACATTGGCGCGGCTCGCCGATAAAATTAAAATCGCCGTGATTGAGGGCGACCTGTTCACCGCCAAAGACGCCGAACGAATCGAACGGGCGGGCGTCGACGTGATTCAAATCAACACGGCGGGCGGCTGTCATTTGGACGCGCCGATGATTCAGAAGGCTTGCACGTCTTTAAATCTTGACGCGATTGATTTGTTAATCGTCGAGAACGTCGGAAATTTGGTCTGCCCTGCGGAATTCGACATCGGCGAAAATTTTAAGGCTGTCGTGCTGTCAATAACCGAGGGCGACGACAAACCGCTAAAGTACCCGCTGATTTTCAAGGAGTCGGCGGTCACGTTGCTGAACAAAATCGACTTGTTGCCGTTCACGAATTTTGATTTGAAATCTGCGCGGGAAGATTTGACGACGCTCCACCCGACGATAAAAATTTTTGAAACGTCGTGCACGAAGGAAACGGGGCTTGACGATTGGGCGGCGTGGCTACTCGGAAAGGCGGCGCGTTGATGGAAAGTTTGTTTACGGCGGAAAATACGGTGCTGGGCATTGGCAACATAATTTTGAGCGACGAGGGCTTTGGCGTGCGCGTCGTCGAATATCTGCAGAAAAATTTTGCCTTCCCCGATAATGTTAGCCTGATTGACGGCGGGACACTCGGCGTGGAGCTGACGCATTTTATCACGGGCACGCAACGGCTTTTGATTATCGATTCGATTGATGGCGGTGCGGACGGCGGAAAAATTTTTCACCTGCGCGGCGACGAGATTAAAAAACATTTCGCGCAAAAAATTTCGGCGCACGAAGTCGGGATTCAAGACGTGCTGACGATGTTGGAGTTGAGCGGTAGAAAAATTCCGCACGTTGAATTAATCGGGGCGCAACCGTTCAGCTTGGAGGCAGGCGTCGAACTTACGCCGCAAATGTCAAAACTCGTGCCGCTCTTCGCCGACAAAGCTTTGGAAATTTTAAAATCGTGGGGGCTTATAATGGCGGTGAGGTAATTGAAATGCAAACGCAACTTAAAGAGCAAAATGCAATTTCGCTTACACGTGACGATTTTATCATGATGCAGCTAAGGGAAATCCGCGAAGATATACGCGACATGCGCGGCGAGATACAGGACGTTCGCAACAAATTTAACGACCGCATGGACAATGTGAAAAGTGAAAGTTCGACGGCGCGTCACAACCAAATTGTGGCGGGCAGTGTCATAGCAATCGCGTTGGGCGTCCTCTATTTCGTGTTTACTCATTGAGGAGGTTAAGAGATGATAATTTTTCCTGCGATAGACCTGCGCGGCGGCAAATGCGTGCGCTTGATTCAAGGCGACTTCGACAAAGAGACCGTTTACTCCGATGACCCGCAAGCGACCGCGCTCAAGTGGCAAAGTTTAGGCGCAAAATTTTTGCACGTCGTGGACTTGGACGGCGCAAGAGCTGGTTCGCCGCAAAATCTTGACGCAATAAAAAAAATCCTAGACGCCGTGAAAATTCCGATTGAAGTCGGCGGCGGCATTCGGACTTTGGACGACGCGGAAAAACTTTTAAATCTCGGTGTGCGCCGCGTGATTCTGGGTAGTGTTGCCGTCGAAAATATTTCGCTCGTCGAGGCGGCTGTAAAAAATTTCGGCGATAAAATTGTCGTCGGGATTGACGCGCGCGGCGGCTTCGTGGCGGTTCACGGCTGGGAAAAGTCAAGCGCAGTTAAAGCTGATGAATTGGCAAAAAACATCGTGGCGGCGGGCGTCAAGACGATCATCTACACCGACATCTCCAAGGACGGCATGTTGAGCGGCGTCGACCCGAAAATTTTTTCCGAGTTGGCAAAGTCTTCGGGCGCGGAAATTATCGCTTCGGGCGGCGTCAAATCGATTGAAGATATTCGCGCACTCAAGGCGGCAAAAATTGCGGGCGTGATTGTCGGCAAGGCGATTTACACCGGCGCACTTGATTTGAAGTCGGCGATTGATGAGGCTGAAAATTATGCTTACTAAAAGAATTATTCCGTGCTTGGACGTTAAAGCCGGGCGCGTCGTCAAGGGCACAAATTTTGTCGGACTGCGCGACGCCGGCGACCCCGTCGAACTTGCCAAACGCTACGATTTGGAACGGGCGGACGAATTAGTTTTCCTTGACATCACAGCTTCGCACGAAGGGCGCGGCACCATGGTTGAAGTCGCTAAAAGTTGCGCGGCGCAAGTTTTTATTCCGTTCACGGTCGGCGGCGGCATTCGCACTGTCGAGGATATGCGCGTCATGTTGGCGGCGGGCGCAGATAAAATTTCCGTCAACAGCGCGGCAGTCAAAAATCCCCAAATCATCAGCGATGGCGCAAAAAAATTCGGCAGTCAATGCATAGTGCTTGCCGTCGACGCCAAACGCGCGGATAATGGTTGGGAAATTTACGTAAACGGCGGACGAACTCCCACGGGGCTTGACTGTCTGGAATGGATAAAAAAAGGCGTTGCGCTCGGTGCGGGCGAAATTCTCCTAACCAGCATGGACGCGGACGGCACCAAGGACGGCTACGATATTGAATTGACCCGCGCAGTCAGCGAGGCGGTTAATGTTCCCGTCATTGCTTCGGGCGGCGCGGGCGAACTTGAACATTTTTACGACGTGCTCACGGGCGGCAAGGCGGACGCGGTTTTGGCGGCGTCGGTCTTCCACTACGGCAAATACACAATCCGTCAAGTCAAGGAGTATCTGCAAAGGCGCGGCGTCGAAGTTCGTTTTTAAATTATTTCTTTCGGCGGAGGACAGCAAGAGATGATAAACAAAATTAATCCGCGAAACCGTAGCCCCTATAACGCCGCCATTGCCAGAGAGCAATTTTTATTTTATGAAACGCGAATCACGGCGAATTTACTTTGCGCGGGGCTTGCAAATGACGCCGCTATAAATCGTATCGTGAAGGAAAATCTTTTCCAATATCCTACGGAGAAATCCATTAAAAGTATCGCTCAAGCTTGCATACGCAGATTGAACGCCTTGGAAGATAATTCTTTGGTGCAAGCGATAGCCACGCAGCCCGCTGAAGTTTCCAAGCAGATTTGTCTTTATGCGATGATGCGGCAATATCGTTTGGTTCAAGACTTTATGTTGAGCGTCGTGGGCGAAAAGTACAGGATATTGGATTTTTCTTTTGGCAGAATAGATATAAACGCGTTCTTCATGCGTTTACAAGAGCAAGATGATTGGGTCGCCGCATGGAGCGATTCTACGATTATAAAGTTAAAGCAAGTCTTGCGGAAAATTTTGCTGGAAAACGGCTACCTCACCGGCGTTAAGGCTAAACAACTAAATCCCGTGCTCCTCAGCCCGATATTAGAAAAGGCGATTCGCGCCGCCGGTCAAGAAGTTTTACTGCCCGCTTTTAATTGCCTGATTTGAGGAGGTTGCGCCAATGGAAAATTTAGAGAAACGGCTCGAAGATCTTAGGGAACTGATTCAGCAACCGAACTTTCTAGCGGGCAAAGGGCTATCGAACGAAATAAATATCCGGCTCTTCTGCTACGACCCGAAGGAGGAGTTATCCGTCCGTTATTTTACGGAGAAATTGCTAGCCGACAAAAGTCTCCGTTGCCACCTGATTGAGCACAACTTATACAAAATTTTTTTATCCATTTGCGACGACAATCAAATTACTGAATTGATTGGTGACATGGAGCTGGAAGAAGGGAAAGATTTCCTGCTGGAGCAACTGGAGCTTATAGCCGGCAACGAAGTCTTCGCCGAAAAGATGAAGGAGACGCCGCACAAATTAGGAGACGTGATTTTAATAACGGGCGTCGGGGAGGCGTTCCCGTTCATTAGAGTTCATGACCTGCTTAACGCCATGCAATCAGATTTTTCTGATGTGCCTGTGCTGGTTATGTATCCCGGTTCATTTGACGGACGCTACGTGAAACTTTTCAACGAATTGACGCCGAATCCGTATTATCGGGCATTCAACGTGATTTAAATTAAGGAGCCGCCATGACAATTCAATCAATATTCAAGAACGACATTAACCGCAAAATTAACGGCGTCGTTATGGTCAACCAAAAGGAGAACGCCGTGCTCGTGCAAGAGCTAAATGAATACGTCGTCACAAGAGAACTTAAGAAGCATTTTAAAACTTTCTTTAGGAATTACGTCGAATCTTTTAACGAATACACCGCCGATATTGGAGTTTGGATTTCCGGTTTCTTCGGCAGCGGCAAATCCCATTTTTTGAAAATGCTTTCCTACTTGCTGACGAACGAAGAAATTGACGGCGTGAAAACAGTTGAGCGTTTCAGAGAAAAATTTGCTGACGCGCCCGAAATTTTTACGCTGATTGAGCGCGTCACCAAATGCAAGGCTGACACGATTTTATTTAACATTGACGCCGTAGGTCCGAAAAACAAGAATAAAACTGCCGTGTTGCGCATCTTTGCCAAAATGTTTTACAAATATCTCGGCTTCTACGGCGAAGATTTTAAACTGGTAAAGCTGGAGCAGTTTGTCGACAGTCAAGGCAAGACAGCGGAATTTCGGCGGGTGTTCGAGGTTAAACACGGTGCTCCTTGGTTAGAATCGCGCAACCGCTACACATTTTTAAAAGATGTTATCGTCGCGACTATGCATGAAGTTCTAGGTATGAGCGAGCAATCTGCGCGGGATTGGTTCAAAAGCAAGGAGACGGACGACCTTTCCATTGATACGCTCGTTGGCGAAATTAAAGAGTATGTGAGCCGCCAGCCGCAAGACTTCCGCCTACTGTTTATGGCTGATGAAGTCGGGCAATACGTCGGCGGCGATACAAGCCTTTTGCTGAATTTGCAAACCCTCGTTGAAGAAATTGGCAATAAATGCGGTGGAAAAGTTTGGGTCATTTGCACGGGGCAAGAGGCGATTGACGACGTTATCAAAGCCCGCGAAAATGAATTCTCCCGCATTCAAGGACGATTCAAGACGCGATTGTCGCTTTCCTCCTCCGCCGCCGATGAAGTTATCCAAAAGCGTATCCTGCTGAAAACTGACGCCGCCGCGCAGAATTTAGCGCAAGTCTACGCCAACAACGAATCTGTTTTGAGCAATCTTTTCACACTTACAAACGTCGCCATAGACATCAAAGGCTACGCGGGCGCAGATGAATTCGTTAAAAATTTCCCGTTCGTGCCCTATCAGTTCGTCTTAATGCAGAAAGTTTTCGTGGAAATTCGCAGACACGGTAACATTGGCACGCATCTTTCCGGCGGCGAACGCTCCATGCTCTCCGGCTTCCAAGAGGCGGCGCAGAAAATCGAGGACAAGGACGAATACGCGCTGGCTCCGTTCTATCTTTTTTATGACACGGTGCACACTTTCCTTGATAGTTCGATTCGCCGCGTCATTGAACGATGCGCCCGCGCCGCCGAAGAAGGCAACAAGATTGAGCCGCAGGATTTGGACGTTTTGAAACTTTTGTATCTCGTGCGCTACGTCAGCGACATTCAAGCCACGCTAGACAATATCGTTATCCTCATGGCGGACGACATTCGGCTTGACAAAATTATCATGCGCGCGCAAGTTCAAAGTTCTTTAGACCGTCTGCTCACCACAACTTTTATCGGGCACAGTCAAGGCATCTACAAATTTTTGACCGACGAAGAACAGGACATTCAGCGCGAAATTAAAAATACTCTCGTTGCGCAGGCTGAAATAGTTGCGCATATTTCCAAAATAATTTTCGGCGACATTTACACCACGCGGAAATTTCATCTCGGCAAGTACGATTTCCCCTTTGACCGCATGGTTGACGGGCAGGCGGACGGCACGCTTGTCAACGATATGATGTTGCGCTTTTTAACTTTAGCGGCTAATCCGGCTGAAGAAAGCGAATTGTGGCTGATGACTGAATCGGTCGACAGAGTGATTGTCGTGCTGAACGGCGCAGATTACTACGATTATTTGGAACGGGCAATGCAAATCCGCAAGTACGCAATGCAACTCAACCGGACGCAACAGCCCCACTCCGTGCAAAATATCATTCGCGAACGACAGGACGAAGCCGGTAAACTTGAACAGAACGCAACCGACGCCCTGCGCAAGGCGATAGTCAATGCGAAATTTTACGTTGGCGGCAAGCAGATTGTAATTCAAAGCGGCGACGCTAAGACGAAACTTGACGAGGCTTTGAAGCAGTTAGTTGCTAGCGTCTATCGTGAGCTGGCACTTATCGACAAATTTGCTGACAGCGACGACGATATTTTTAAAATCCTGCGCGGCACCACACAGACTTTGCAGGGCACCGCGCCCAATAAAGCCGCCGCCGATAAAGTTGAAAGTTATCTTGATATGCAGTTCAATCTAAATAAGCCGACGACTATGGCGGATTTGCAGGAGCGTTTTCGGAAAAAGCCCTACGGTTGGCGCGAAATTGATATCGCGGCGGTCGTGGCTATGTTAATCCGTCAACAGAAAGTCACCGTAAAATATGCCGGCACGACCATTCAACCCGACAATCCCAAATTGCCCGACCTGCTCCGCAAGAAAAGCGAAATCGGCAAAACTTCCATCTCCAAACGACAAGCCATCGCCGCGCAGAAAATCCGCGCGGTTCGGGATTTCTTGCTGAACTTCTTCGACGGTATTAGCGTCCCGCACGACGAGGACGGACTTGTTAAACACATCGAGAAAAAATTTGAGGACGAACTGAATCGCTACGCCGCGCTTAATGCCCGCTACGCTAACCGCAACTATCCCGACCAAGCAAAAGTCAATCAAGCTGTCGCGCTGGCGAAAGATATTCTCTCCCAACGCAAGGACAACACCGCCCTAATTCAGCGCGTCATCGATAAGCAGAACGAACTTTACGACATGCGCGACGACTTGTCCAAGGTTGAAGTTTTTTTCAAGAATCAAGTTGCGCTTTTTGATAGAGCGGTTGATTGTCAGCGCGAACTTTACGACGACCGCGACTATATTGCCCGCCACGCCGCCGCCAATCAAGCCTTGAATCAAATCCGCGCGATTACGACGATTCCCGCCGTCGGCAACTTCAACTACAAGCGCATTCCGGAGCTTAACGATTGGCTCGCGAAATTAATCGCGGCGCATGATGAATTGCTTGCCGATAAACGCGCCGAACTTTTGGAGATTGTGCGGCAGTGTTTGGAGGAGATTCACACGCTGGCGAACGCATCTCCGACGGTAAAAAATATTTCCAATGCCGCCGACGAATTTTTTACGCAGAAGCGGGAACAAATCGCGGCGTGTCAGAAGCTGGCGTTGCTTGACGGGCTGATTGCGCAAATATGGCAACACAAAGACGAAACCGTCAGTAAAATGGAAGCATTCCTCCGCCCGCCCGACCCAGAGCCGCCGTCGACAGCGCAGGAATTTATCAAGACAGTTCACCGGCAAGGAATTTTCCCTGCAAAAATTCTGCGCTCCGAGGCGGAAATTGATTCCTACTTCGCGAAGATTTGCGCCGATATGAAACACCTGCTGAAAACTTGCGACGGTATTAAACTTAACTGACGAGGTGCGGCTATGGATAAAAATTCTATCAGGAAATATGCGGTGTGGGCACGGCGCGAGCTGATTGAACGTGTCGCCCAACGCGCCATGATTTACGGCGTGACGGCAATAAACGCGGGCAATCCCAATGATAGCAGCGTCAATGGTCGTTTGCTCTCCGATACCGAAAAGCGGCAACGGCAAGCTTTAATCGCCAAAGTCAACGCGCAAGGTTTTAATCAAGTCATGGAGGAAGTCGCCTACACTTGGTTCAATCGCTTTGCCGCCCTTCGCTTCATGGAGGTCAACGGCTATTTGCCCTCGCACGTCAGAGTTTTCACCAATGACGCCGGCGAGTTCAAGCCGCAAATTTTGGACGAGGCGATTAATCTGGAGCTTGACGGCTTAAATAAAAATCGCGTCTACGAACTGCTGAACGCCAACAAGACCGACGAGCTTTTTAAATATCTGATAATCGTGCAATGCAACGCCTTGAATAAAATTTTGCCGGCGATGTTCCAGCGCATTGAAGATTATACCGAACTGCTTTTCCCCGACCATTTGTTGAGCCAAGACAGCGCGATTGCCCAGATGATTGCCACCATTCCCGAAGACGATTGGCGCCAGCAAGTTCAAATTATCGGCTGGCTTTATCAATACTACAACAGCGAGCTCAAAGATAAAGTTTTCGCCGACTTGAAACGCAACGTCAAAATCGCCAAGGAAAATATCCCTGCCGCCACGCAACTTTTCACGCCAGATTGGATTGTCCATTACATGGTTGAAAATAGTTTGGGGCGGCTGTGGCTGGAAGGGAACCCCAACGACGCTTTAAAGTTAAAGTCCGAGTGGAAATATTTCCTTGACGAGGCGGAGCAGGAGGATTCGGTTCAAGTTCAGCTGAAAAAAATTCGCGCTGAATTCGCCGCACTCAAGCCCGAAGAAATTCGCGTTATCGATCCGTGCATGGGCTCCGGTCATATCCTCTGCGTGCTCTTCGACGTGCTAGTTCGCATTTACGAGGATTACGGCTACACTGCCCGCGACGCCGCCGCCAAGATTGTCGAAAATAATTTGTGGGGCTTGGACATCGACGAACGCGCCGCGCAACTTGCCTACTTCGCCGTGATGATGAAGGCTAGTAAATACGACCGCCGATTTTTTACCCGCAAAGTTTTTCCGCACGTCTTCGCCATTCACGAGAGCAACGACCTGCGCACCGACGCCAAAGATTATTTAAACCTTTCCAAGGACAGCCAAGAGACGTTCGATTATTTGATGACCGCCTTCACCGACGCCAAAGAATTCGGCTCGATTATTCAGCTCGCCGACATGGATTATCGCGCGTTGGAGGAGGAATTGCTTGCCGCGCTGACCACGGGCAACTTGTGGCAGAAAAAATTCGCGGAAGACGGGCTTTATCTTGTTCGCCAAGCGATTGCCTTGACTCAGAAATATCACGTCGTGGCGACGAATCCGCCGTACATGGGCGGTAGCGGCATGGGCTCCAAACTCGCCGCCTACGTCAAAAAAAATTTCCCCGACAGCAAAAGCGATTTAAGCACCATCTTCATGGAAAGGTGCAGAGCTTTCGCTAACGGCGGCGGCTACTATTCAATGATTAACATTCCCGTCTGGATGTTTATCAGCAGTTATGAAAAACTCCGCCGCAAGCTCCTTGCCGAAAATATTTTCATCAACATGACGCACAACGGGCGCGGCATATTCGGCTCGGATTTCGGCACGGTCGCTTTCGTTGTCGAAAATATTTCCGTCAAAAATTACGCGGGAAAATTTCGCCGGCTCTTTGACGCTCAAGTCGAAGTCAAATCACCCGCCGTCCGCGAGCAAGAATTTCTTTCCGGCAAAGGCGAGCACTGCGCTCAGCAAGACAACTTCTCCAAAATTCCCGGCGCGCCGGTCGCCTATTGGGTCAGCGAACGAATCATGCAAGTGTTTGGAACGGCAAAAAAATTAAGCGATTATGCAATTATTTTTGAAGGATTAAAGACCAGAGATAAAGATAGATTTTTACGTTTATGGTTCGAGGTATATGACCAAAAGTGGAAAAAATATGCGAAGGGCGGCGAATTCAGACGCTGGTACGGCAACACAGATTATGTCGTTAATTGGGGTGAAAATGGTGACGAGGTTCGTGCGTTCAAAAAATCCAGCGGAGCGAATTTTGCATACTACTTCAAACCAACAATTACATACACTGCGTTGACATCGCAAACGTTTACAGGTCGATATATTGATAATCAACTATTCGGCGGCGGCGGCGGCGGCATTACGAATTGCCGGCACGTTGAATATTTGTTGGGGTTTGTGAACTCGCGCGTCTTCAACATGTTTATTTCGCTTATCAAATCGACTCTTAACTTTGAAGTTGGAACTATTGGAAAAGTTCCCGTGCTGATTGACGCGACTGTCAAGCGGCGTGTCGAGGAGCTGGCGGTGGAAAATATTTCGCTGTCGCGGGCAGATTGGGACGCCTTTGAAACGTCGTGGGACTTTCAAGAACACCCGTTCATAAAATTTGCGCGGGCGGCGGGCGGCACGGTCACGATAGAAAAAGTTTTCGGGGCGTGGCAGGACGAAGCCGAGGAGCGATTCCAAAAACTCAAGGCGAACGAGGAGGAGCTTAACCGAATTTTCATCGAGCTTTACGGCTTAGGCGCGGAGCTGACGGCAGAGGTCGACGATAAGGACGTAACAGTCCGCCGCGCAGATTTACAACGCGAAGTGCGCAGTTTCCTCTCCTACGCGGTGGGCTGCCTGTTCGGACGCTACACGTTGGGCACGGGCGGATTAATCTACGCGGGCGGCGAGTGGAATAGCGCAAATTATCCGCTCTTGCAACCCGTCAAGCACGGAATCATACCGATAAGCGACGCGGAATATTTCGAGGAGGACATCGTCAATCTTGTTGAAAAATTTTTGACGGCGGCACTGGGTGCGGCGACGTTGGAAGAAAATTTGCGGCAGATAGCGGCGGCACTGGGCAAGGCGGGCGCGGCGCGGGAGGCAATCCGCAATTATTTTATCAATGACTTTTACGCCGACCACGTCAAGATTTATCGCAAGCGACCGATTTATTGGCTCTTAGACAGCGGCAAGAAGAACGGCTTCAAATGTCTGGTTTATATGCACCGCTACCGCTACGACAGCATTGCGCGCATACGCACGGAATATGTCCACAAGCAGCAGCGGCAATATCGCATGGCGATCGAGGATTTGGAGAAACGAATCGAGGCGGCGGGCACAGCAAAGCGGGTGAAACTTTCCAAGGAGCTGGAGAATTTGCAGGGGCAGGCGGAGGAGCTTCGCGCTTACGAAGAAAAAATTCATCACCTAGCCGACGAAATGAACGCGATAGATTTAGATGACGGCGTCAAGCACAACTACGAAAAATTTTCTGCGGTGCTCGCCAAGCTCAAGTGAGGGTGACGCATGGATTACGAAAAGCTAGTACAGGAATTGAATCGCAAGTTCGCGGAGCCGTTGCCGGATTTCTACAAGCGTTGGATAATTTTTTGGGTAGACGAGGAGCAGGACTTCGCGGAGGCGATAGACGAGATAAAACTTGACGGCGCAAAAGTCGTGAAGCTGACGGGCAAAAATAATTTCGTCGTGAAAAAGTTGCTGACAGTGGACGAACCCGCGAGCAATTTTTTAGTCTATCAGCCGTTCGCCTATAAAACGGAGGAGGACAACTGGCTACTGGACATGACGTTTTACGCGAGGGAATTTCGCGCGGATTTAATTTCGCTGTGGCAGGAGGAGTTGGGCATATCGGGGACGGTCGCGCTCCGAGCGGGCTTGAAAGCTTATCGGAAATTTTTCAAAGCACAGGCGCGGCGCAACAAAATTTTGGCGCAGAAGACGAAGCCGGAGACGTTGGCGCAGTTGCAGCTGGCGATAATGGCGGCACTGGCGGGGCTGAAGTCAGCCAAACCGAACGCGATAATCAAGGCGGTATTGTGCGCGGAAAAAAATTCTGTCTATCAAGAGTTCGCGAACTACGGCGTTGACGGAGCGTTTCGGCAGATGGTAGCGCAGGGCACCGGCTATTCGGACGCGGACTTGAACCTTGAGGACTTAGCGGCGCACATATTGCTAACTGCCGCCACGCGCACGCTGAATCCGAATTTTTTCGGCGGGCTGGATAATTACATTTCCGACGCGCACCGAGCCTATTGCTACGACTTCATAAGCGACTGGCTGCACGACAAAGCCGACGACTTGCGCACGATAGCCGGGCACGTGGAGGAGAAATTAAATCTTGCGCAACGATTCATGACTTTGCAAACAGCTGACCTTGTCGAGACGGAAATTTTCCCGTGCACAGATGAAGTTATCCTCGTCAAGCTGATGACGGAGATTAGCGCGCACATAATCGACGCGGCGGAAATTATAAAGACTGTAGAAAAACGGCGCACGTGCATTTGGTACGACGCCTTCAAGAATTATTACGAAGGGATTCTGCAGGTTGCGAGAATGCAGACGTTCTATAAGAAACACTCCGGCGGCTTTCACACGGTGGAGCCGTCAAAAGTTTGGGAAGAATACACGACGGAATATTTTTTAATGGACAGCTACTACAGGGAGTTTCACAAGAATTACGCCGACAATCTTACAAATTATCACGCGCGGCTTTCCGATTTATTCAATCACGTTGCGGAGAAAGTCGAGGGGCTTTATAAGAATTGGTACCTCCGCCAGCTGGGCGAAAATTGGACGACAGCCAGCGCGGACGATTTGCGGGAGCGCGGACGTATCAGCGGCGTTCATCATCAGTTGAATTTTTATCGGCGCAATGTAGCAAATCCCGCCAACAAAATTTACGTGATAATTTCGGACGCATTGCGCTATGAAGTGGCATTTTCCTTGAAGGCGCAACTGGAGCGGGAAACTCAAGCGGAAGTTAAATTGGAGGCGGTGCAGGGAATTTTCCCGACGATAACCAAATTTGGCATGGCGGCACTTTTACCGCACGATAAACTTTGTGTCGAGTTGCAGGGCGGCGAGCTTGTCATTTTGGCGGACGGACAATCAACCAAAGCTCCGAACCGCGATAAAGTTCTCAAAAGTAAAAATCCTGCCAGCGTGGCTCTGAAGTACGAAGAAATTATCGGCATGAAACGCGCGGAGCGTCAAGCCAAAGTCAAGGGCATGGAAATCGTTTACATCTATCACGACACGATTGACAAGGCGGGGCACGTGGAAAGTTCAGTTTTCGGCGCGTGCTACACGGCGATTGACGAGCTGAAAAATATGGTGCGAATCATCACGAAAGAATGGGGCGGCACGAATATTTTAATCACCGCCGACCACGGCTTCCTGTACACGCACAGCCCGCTGACCGAGGACGATAAAGTTGACAAGACCAAGGCGAGTGCTCAAGACGTGGAAATTGGGCGACGCTATGCAATCCTGCAGAAGGGAGCGCGTCCGCAATTTCTGTTGCCGGTGAAATTTTTCGACGACAAAACTCCATATGCGGCATTTACTCCGCGCGAGAATCTCCGAATCAAAATGCAAGGCGGCGGCTCAAAATTTGTTCACGGCGGCATTAGTCTGCAGGAGCTGGTTGTCCCGATAATCGATTATCATTTCCTGCGCAATCAAGTCAAGGATACAAAGCCCGTGGAAATTTGCCTGTACTCTTCCGGTCGAAAGATTAGCAACATGATGTTCGCGCTGAATTTTTATCAGGCGGACGCAATCAGCGTTAATCGGCGGGCAACGACTTATCTTTTGTACTTCGTGAACAGCAATGGGATTCACGTCAGCGACACGCAAAAAATTATCGCCGACAAGACCGAAGCCGATATTCGGGAGCGCACTTTCCGCCGCACCTTTAACTTGAGGGCGCAAAGATACAACAGCACGGAGAGCTATTATCTTGTCATCGCCAACGCCGGCGGTCAAGAAGTTCAGCGCGAAGAATTTCAAATCGACATTGCCTTTTCAATGGACGAGCTAGACTTCTTCAGCTAAGGCGTAAAGCAAAAAATTTTCTCGGCTACGGTCGGGATTTTTTTTGCCCGAAAATTCGGGAGCGCACTTTCCGCCGCACTTTTAACTTAAGGGCGCAAAGATACAACAGCACGGAAAAATATTATCTTGTCATCGCCAACGCCGGCGGTCAAGAAGTACAGCGCGAAGAATTTCAAATCGACATTGCCTTTTCAATGGACAAGCTAGACTTCTTCAGCTAAGGTGTAAAGCAAAAAATTTTCTCGGCTACGGTCGGGATTTTTTTTGCCCGAAAAAAATTTTTAGTGTACAATGCGGGAAAACTGAAAGGAGCCAAATAACTTTGACACTGACTGAAGAAATAAATAAGCGGCGGACGTTCGCGATAATTTCACACCCCGACGCGGGCAAGACGACGCTCACGGAAAAACTTTTGCTCTACGGCGGCGCGATTC
>JAFXNB010000018.1 GCA_017529935.1 Selenomonadaceae bacterium | reverse complement strand
TGCGACCGACGGCGGCAAAGTCAACGCCTACACGACGGTTATAACCGACGACGAGCAGGAATGCTACATCGTGGCGGAATGCGGCACGAAAGAAGCCGCGCAGAAGTGGCTCGACGAGCTGATTGAAAAGTTGAATGCGGGGAAATGAAATGGCAATCGGGAAGAAATTAGTGGCGGTGATGGCGGCGTGCCGGTACATGCCGCAGGACGGCTACAACAGCTTTCAAAAGTACAAGTACACGACGGCGGCGGGCATGTTCGCCAAAATTAACGAGGCGATGACGGAGCAGGGCTTGTTCGTGCAAGTGGAATCGACGCTGATTGAACTGCGCGACGTGACCACTTCAAAAGGCAACGCCGAAAAGCATGCCGTCGTTAGTGCGAAGGTGATAATCACGGAGGCGGAGACGGGCGAAACTGTGACGTTTACCGGCTTGGGTAGCGGGCAAGACGGCGGCGACAAGTCGATAATGAAAGCGCAAACTGCCGCGCTGAAATACGCGTACATCGGCGGGCTGTGCATAGCCATGAGCGACGACCCGGAAAGCGACACGAACGCGACGTATCAGCCGCCGCGCAGAAATAATGAGGGGAGAAATTGGTAATGAAGAAGTTCTCGGAATTGCAAGCGGATAAACTGTACCGCGCGTTGGAAGATTGGTTTGGGTTCAAACCGGTGGAAATCCTGTACGGGGCGCCGGAAGAAGTGCGCGAGGCAGTGGAGGCGACGTTGGAACCGTTCTGGGAAGAACGGCGGCGCGGAGTGTACGTGGCGGCGGTGGCGTTCGTGGCGGCGTGCGAGGAAGAAAACCACGTTGCGCAAGCTCTTTGGCACTTCGACGCGGACGAGGCAAGAGAGCTGTATCAATGGGGTTCGCGGTGGCGTTGGCGGCTCTTCGGGAAGTTGTTGCCCGCCGAGTTCAAAGAAAAATTCTATGAAGCGGCGGTGGCGTTCGTGGCGGCGTGCGAGGTAAATTGAAATGCACATAAGCGATTGCGTGATGAAGAGCGCGGAATTGTTGCGGCAAATTGAAACGCTGATTGAGGAGCTGGACAAATCGCGCTCGGAGGTGGAACGGAAGACGCACGACTTTTGGGAATATACGGTGGTGTATCGTCGTGCGCGGCGGTTGCGTGGCATGATGCATGCGGCGCGGCGGCTCTATAAGCGGCTGGACGAAGAGGAGACGCGTTGGATGGAGGGCAAGTAATGAGCGTGGGAAATTGCGTGGAGCGTTGCGAGGCGTTAATCGACGAACTGGACAGGGAGATCGAGCGGCTTTGTAAAGAACGGTCGCAGACGCAGAACGACTTCGCCAGATACAGGAAACTTTGCAAGCGCGTGCAAGCGTTGCGGCGTCTGCGCGGCAAGAGCGAAGGTCTGCTGGCAGAATTGTTGGCGGAACAGGAAAAGGAATTTTGGAGCTAGGAGGAGAGCGACATGAAATTTTTGGAAGTGAAAGCGTTGAATCCGTCGGAGAAATTGCGCATCGTGCGTGCAGATTTGTTCGAGGAATTCACGATAAACAAGACGCTCGACAGCGAAATTTACCGGGTGCACGGGCACAGCTTGACGCACGGGCGGACGTGGCTTTTGAACGAATTCGCCGACGAAACGGAAGCCAAGGAGTACTTGAGCGATTTGGTCGTGGAGTTGAAGTAAATGGAAAATGCGGAAACGCGCAAGCTGGTCGAGGAAGCCGCAGCTAAAATGAACGCGGCGGGCAAAAGCTACGTGGTAATCGCGGGCACGGAAAGAGAATTCCCCATGGGTGCAACGGGCGGCAAGGCAAATTTTGTGGGCTGGTTGCTCGGCTTCGCGACCACTGAGCACAGTCTGTTCTACAAATCTGAAAGCGAAAAGGAATATTCGAGTTTCGTGAATGGTTACGCAAGTGGAATGAAGCAGGCGTTTGACGACAAATAAGGAGAGATGGAAATGCAGGAAATGGCAGAAAAAATGTTGGCGGAGCTGACGGCGGCTGGCTATTGCGGGGTGGTCGTTTTGGGCAAAGGCGGCTCGGACGAAGTGAAGCTGGCAGTCAACGGCTCTGCGCGGCAGATCGGAATGCTCTTTGGCATAGCTGATAAATCGCTGATGAGGGCGTTGGAGCTGGACGACTACAAGGAATATTTCGCGGGCTATAGAGAGGGGAGCGAATATTTTGGTACCGCTGAGTTCTGAACAATTCGACGCGCTGCTCAACGAGGCGGCGGCAGTGGAGGACGACGCGGGCGAATACGTCAAACAGCACTACATGTCCTTCATGGAGGAAAAGCACTGGTCGACGCTGTTCGAATTCTTCGAGGAGGAGAACTGGCCGCACTACGACGAATGGGAAGAAAAGGAATGCGGCACGAACATTAAACGGCTGAAACAAATCCTGCGCGGGAAGGACATGGTGCAAGTGGTAGCGTTCGCGCTGGACATGGGGCGGCTTATCGGTCGCGCGGAAGCAGTTATATTGAGTAAAGAAACGGGGAGAGGAAAATGAAATACATCATCAAGACGGGCAAGACGGCGGAGGAGAAATTCCAGCTGCACCTGTTCAAGGTCGTGGAAGTCGTCGAGTTCGATAACGAGGCGGACGCAAAACGTGCGCGGGGCCTGTTGTATCGCACGCTCAAGGACGCCGGACACGACGTGGAACGCATGCCGCCGGTAACGATGGGGAATACGGAACCGGCAGCGCGTTAAACGATAGAAGCTGGGCTGGGGAGTTGCTCGGCAATTCCCCCGGCCTTTTTGACGGAGGAGAGAATATGCGCAAAATCAAAATCAAAGCGCCCAAACGGTTGAAGTTGCCCAAGGGCACGACGGTGATTTATATGACGGACGCCGCGCAGTACTACGCCTATAAACAAGCCGAATATGAGCGGCACGTGTGGGCGGATATCCGGCGGCGGTTCCGTTCCTTGCTTAACGACGAATGGAGGAGATATTGTGAAGAAAACGATTAAATTCTGCGGTGAAACAATGATGGGCAAGCAGATTTACTGCGAACCGTTCGCCAATTCGGAGACGTTTGACTTCGACGAATTCTGCGACGCGGTGGACTTCGAGACGATAGCGCAGCTGGTGGGCGTAGATGCCGACGGGGCGGAAGTGTACGAGGGCGATTGGTTGGTGGACGACTTCGGAAACGAGACGCAGGCGGAACTGATAACGTTGCCGGTAGGGAGGATGCACTTGAAATGAGGGAAATAAAATTCAGAGCGGAGACGTTGGGCGGGCAGACGCTGACGGGCGGCTACTCGAACGGTTTCTTAATCAAGGAAATGCGGTTCTTCGCGATAAAAAAAGGAACGCTGGCGCAACTGGTGGGCGTGGACAAAAACGGCGCGGAAGTGTACGAGGGGGACATTTTGCTCGACGAATTGGAGCAAGAGTATATCGCGGCGTTGACGGCGACCCCTGAGCTGAAAGGATTGAAATTGAAATGAGGACGATAAAATTTCGCGGCGTGGACAGCTACAACGGGAAAGTGGTATACGGCTATTACTGTAAGCCGTTCGGGACGGACGAGGCACTGGACACGCCGCAAGGGGTCGTCTTTATCAAGGCGGGCAGCGCGGAACAGTTAATCGCGGTGGACGTGAAAGGCAAGGAAGTCTACGAAGGTGACAAAGTGGCGCGACTGGGAACGGATAGAGTGTTCGCGGCGAACTTCAGCGACTACGACGGGATATTAGACGGGGAGATCGTGAAGGTCTGAACGTGCAGATATAACCGCCACCGTGCTTGGAGCCGTCATGGATGACGGCTCCCGCCGCGCGCGAAAACAGGGATGTTTTCCAGCGCGGCATGAGCGGCACGGGTAGAGAAAACGTGTGAACACTGAAGCCCAACGCCCCTGCGAGGCGCACTTTCTTTTTGCTACTTTTTCTTTGTGCGAGCAAAGAAAAAGTAGTTTACAAATACAAATTAAGATTAAAGAGGAAAGTTCTTTGGTACCTTTATTGTGAAAGAAAGGGGAGCGAGCGCGATGAAGTGCGCGATTTGCGGAAGAGAATTCAAACCGTGGAGTTCTAATCAAAAATATTGCGGGCGTGAGGAATGTTGCAGAGAGGGACAACGTCGGGCGAATGCGGCGCGTTATGCAAGGCAGCTGTGGTTCCAAATGGAATGGTCAGCGTGGAAACGGGACTTCGCGCGGGGCTTGACGGCATCGAATATGGAGGGCAAGTAATGGAGAACGAACACAAAATGTTGACGATAATGGCGGCGGTAATCACGGTGATGACGCTAATCAACCTGCTGATTCTGGACGTGCCGGATATCCTGCGCGGCTTGATGATCGGCTTGAATGTGGCAGTCGTGATACTGGTCGCCGTAGATTAGGAGGCATTTATGGCGAGCAAAAAAATATCAACGTGGGTGTCGGTGTCGACGGCGGAGGACATGAGAAGGTTATCGAAAATAAAAAAACGCTCGATGACGGACATGCTGCGGGAGCTGACATACGACTTTTTAAAGCGGAACGCGGCGCGGCTGGCGCAAATAAAAGACGTTCCGCCGAATAAGGCGGAGTTGGGCACGGCAATCAGCACGGCCATAGACGAGGCACTAGCGCAGGATTTTCAAAAATTGGCGAACGCGGACGACTTGACACCAAGCGAACTGCTGCGCGCTGAAACGGAAAAATATGTAGCGGACAATCGGGAGCTGCTTAAGAATTAGGAATTTTGGATAATTAGGAATTAGGAATTGATTTGCGTCTTTTAATTCCACATTCCTAATTCCACATTCCTAATTGAAAAAAAAGGAGGGCAGAACGTATGACGGCAGAGCAACTGGGCGAAGTGCGGCGTCTCAAAGCACAACTGGAAGACGCCGAAGCCGAACTGGATTATCTGCGCGGGCTGACTTCACGCTTAAAAAATATGCCGCGCAGTCTCAAAGTTCATTCGCGGGTGGAAGAGCTGGCAATCAAACGAGTGGATGGCGAAAAAATCTTAGCAAAATTGAGGGATGCACTGGACGAAGCCCGCGACGAGCTGACGGAAAAAATCTTGTCGGCACCGCTGTCGAATCTCGCGCGACAAATTCTTCTGCTGCGCTACGTTGACTGCCTCTCCTTCCGGAAAATCGCCCGCGTTACAAATTACTCGCTGACCAGTATATTTCGGATACACGACGAAATTTTGGAACGCTTGAAACACCCTGAAACACCATGGAACGCTTGACAACGCGCACCGGCTGATTATAATAAACTCAGCAGCATTCCAGCCCATTTCCAGCGCATTTCATTTATAAATATCTCTCTTCATAAAGGAGCCTTACGCGGAGGCTCCTTTCGCGTTTTATGGAGGTCAACATGACGGAGCGACAACAGCGTTTCATAGACGAATATTTGGCGACGGGCAATGCGAGTGAGGCGGCGCGCCGCGCAGGTTATTCCGCCACGCATGCCGCCGTCATCGGAGCGCAAAACTTAATAAAACTTAATAAAGAAATCGCCGAAAGGCGGGAAAAGCTAGAGCTGACGCGGCTTTTAAGTCTTCAAGAGGCGCAAAAACATTTAGCAGACGTGGTGCGCGGCGAAGTCAAAGAAACAATCGTGACCCAGAGCGGGAAGAAAGTAAAAGTTCCCGTTCGCGAAGCCGACCGATTGCGTGCGCTCGACATGTACTTTAAAATACAAGGCTCGTATCGTGAACAGGTCGAAGTGAAATTGAGCGGCGCGGAGGCTTTCAAACAGACGTTAGAAAAAATATGGAGCGAATCCTAAAGCACCTGCGCGGGGAACCGGTCGAGTTCGTGCGGAAAATATTGCGAGCCCAAGCCGATGATTGGCAACGCGACGCCCTAAACACTTTGGCGAAATCTGCGCGGCTGGCAATTCGTTCCGGTCACGGCGTCGGGAAAAGTTGTTTGCAAGCGTGGAGCGTGCTTTGGTTTTTATTTACCAGACCAAACGCGCGAGTGGTGATGACTGCGCCGACAATCCGCCAGCTCTACGATATTTTAATGGCGGAAATCAGCAAGTGGCTGAAGCGTTCGGAACTTTTGGAGGAATTATTCGAGTGGCAGAAGACAAAAGTGATCTTCAAGGCGGAACCGGAGAATTATTACGCAGTGGCGCGAACGGCGGCGAAACCGGAAAATCTGCAAGGCTTTCACGCGGAGCATTTGTTATTCATCTTGGACGAGGCGTCGGGCATTGGCGACGATATCTTCGAGGCGGTCGAGGGCGCGTTGACGGGGACGGACAACAAATTATTGATGTGCGGGAACCCGACGCGCAACAGCGGCTTTTTCTATCGCGCGTTCCACGAGGACAGGGAACTTTATCAAACGATGAAAGTATCTTCGGCGGAATCGGGGCGGGTGTCCGACGAATATTGCAAACGATTAATCAAGCAATACGGCGAAGATAGCGACGTCGTGCGGGTTAGAGTGCTGGGCGAATTCCCGAAGTCTGAATCGGACGGCGTTATTCCACTCGAATTAATAGAAGCGGCGATGATGCGCGAACCTGCGCGGCAAGGCGAATTAATTTTGGGCGTGGACGTGGCGCGGCAAGGCAACGACTTAACGGCGGTAGCGGTCAGGTTGGGCGACGACTGCTTAGCGATAAAAACGTGGCGGCACGCGGACTTGATGACGACGACGGGCAGAATCATTCATTTGCTAACCGAGCTGATGACGAAGCATAAAAAGAGCCGCGCAGAGTTGCGGATAGACGACGACGGCTTGGGCGCGGGCGTGACAGATAGATTGAAGGAAGTAATAAAGGAACGTCAGATCGCCGCGCAGGTTATCGCGTGTCACAACGGGGGCAAGTCGCGGGATAATAGATATTCAAATTTTATTTCAGAGGCGATGTTTGCGTTGCGGGAGCGGCTGGAGCAGAAATTATTAACGTTGCCGCGAGACGAGAATTTAGCGGGGGAATTGAGCACGCGGCGATTTACATTGAACAGCGCGGACAGGATAATTTTGGAGCCGAAGTCGCAGTACAAGAAGCGATTAGGCAGAAGTCCGGACAGAGCAGACGCGTTGGCATTGGCATTCGCGCCGCTTAGGAGCCGCGCAGTGTTGCCGAGTTTCGTAGCGGGGAGCAGCTATTGGCGGTGATTGCACTTTCTTTCACAATAAAGTGTACAAAGAATTCTCCTCCTATTTTGGATTTTTTGTTTGAAAAACTTTTTCTTTGTTCGCCCAAAGAAAAAGTTACAAAAAGAAAGGGCGTCGGTGCCGTGCCCCGTTCACACGTCCGCGCAACCCGCAACTCCCCGTGCCCGCTATAAAAACATCCATGTTTTTAACGCGGGCGAGGCCGGCGTCCTGCCGGCCTCAAGTACGGTTAATTTAAGTTGCCAAACTAATCGTACTTTGCGGCCGTCATATTTAAGTTGCCAAACTAATCGTACTTTGCGGCCGTCATATTTAAGTTGCCAAACTAATCGTACTTTGCGGCCGCCATGGATGGCGGCCGTCGCGTTGCGCGAAAACAGGGATGTTTTCAAGCAACGCACGAGCGATTGCGGGTAGCTGTAACGTTGGAGCACTGAAGCCCAACGCCCCCGCGAGGTGTCCTTTCTTTTTGCTACTTTTTCTTTGGACAAGCAAAGAAAAAGTAGGTTCAAACGCAAAGAAAAAGTAGGTTCAATTAACATTAAAATTAAGAGGCAATTTCTTTGAACACTTTCTAGTGAAAGAAAGGGGAGACTCCCACTTGGAAAAAGAAGTTGGACGCAGCGGGCTGAATCGTTGGGGCGGCTACATCTCCGAGGAATTTTTACCCGACCTGCGCGGCGAACGTGGCATAAAAATCTATCGCGAGATGAGCGAGAACGATAGCACCGTCGGCGCAATCCTCTACGCGATAAAAATGTTGGTGCGCCAAGCCGATTGGCGCGTGGAACCGGGCGGAAGTCGTCAGCAAGACAAAGACGCCGCCGCCTTCGTGCAGAGCTGCCTCGACGATTTGAATATCCCGTGGCAGGACACTATCAGCGAAATTCTTAGCTTCCTAACCTACGGCTGGAGCCTCCACGAAATTGTTTACAAGCGGCGCATGGGCAATAAAAAAGACCCGCGCTTGAAGTCTCGTTTCGATGACGGGCTGATTGGTTGGGCTAAGTTGCCGATTAGGGCGCAGACTAGTTTATCGCATTGGGAATTCGACGAGCACGACAATTTGACCGCCTTCGTGCAAAGACCGCCGCCCGATTACGTCGAAATCACTATCCCCGCCGAAAAATTCCTGTTGTTTAGGACAGAGACGCACAAGGACAATCCGGAAGGGCGCAGCGTGCTCCGAACCGCTTATCGCGATTGGTTCTTCAAGAAAAGAATTCAGGAGCTGGAAGGAATCGGCATCGAACGCGACTTGGCTGGTCTACCGGTTTTAATCGCGCCCGAAGGTCTCGACATCTGGAGCGACGCCAACTTATTAAAAACTTGCAACGACTTTGTGCAGAACATCCGCCGCGACGCCCTCGAAGGTCTGGTTCTGCCCTACGGTTGGGAATTGAAATTGCTAAGCTCAGGCAACGGCGGCGGTCGCCAATTCGACACCAACACCATCATTCAACGCTACGACAGCCGTATCGCTATGACTGTTCTGGCGGATTTTTTATTCCTCGGTCACGAACAGAGCGGCTCTTGGGCGTTGAGTTCCGATAAAACGCGGCTGTTCGCGGTGGCGATTGGCACTTACCTCGACATAATCAGCGAGGTTTTCAATCAGAAGGCGATTCCCGCGCTGGTCGACATAAACGGCTTGAACGCGGCGTATCCTCAGCTCATTCACGGCGACATTGAGACGGTTGACTTGGACAAATTGGGCGGCTACCTCAAGACGTGCGCGGAGTTGGGCTTGATAAACGCCGACGACACTTTGGAAGATTATTTGCGTGCTCAAGCGGGCTTGCCTGCGCGGCTCGAAAAGGACGATTATTAATGTTCGTGATAAAAAAGAGACAGCCCGCGCAGGTTCTAACGGCATTGGAGGAATATCTGCGCGGCGCGGATGAATTAGTGCAAGTCGTGACGCGCGAGGCGCTTAGCTGGTCGGAAATCAGTTACGCCGAGCTGGAAGAATTAATCGCCGCCGGTCGCCTCAACGACTTCATTAATTGGCAAGAAAAATATTCCGCGCTCGTCAACGAAAAACTCGCGCCCGCCATGCTCGCCGCCGCAATCGCCGCCGCCAAAAAATCCACTGCCAACAAAATCATCATCTCCGACAGCGACGAGCTGGTCAAGCTGTGGATTAAAAATCACGGCGCAGAATTAGTCGGTCAGCTTAGTGCAGAATCGCGCCGCGCTATCGCCAACATCCTTTTAATCTGGCAAGAACGTTTAATGCAACCGCGCTCCATGGCACGGCAAATCCGCCCGCTTATCGGACTAAACGCTCGCCAAGTTTCCGCCGTCGACAACTACCGCCGCAAAATTTATAATCGCTACGTGGACGGCGGCTTGAGCACGGAGGCGGCTCGTGCCCGCGCAGATAAAGCCGCGCTAAAATATTCCCTTCAACAACACGCCCGCCGCGCAGAGACCATCGTCCACACGGAACTTGCCTTTGCCTACAATCGCGGCGCACACGAGGGAGTTACTCGCGCGATTAATGGCAAGCTTATGCCGCACTGTGAAATGGTCTGGCGGACGGCGGGCACAAATCGCGTCTGCTCTCGGTGTATGGAATTAAAAGACTCCGTCGTTGGCAGGACTGATGAATCGGGCGTTCAAATTCCGCCGCTCCATCCGCGCTGTCGGTGTACGATAATGTATCGGGAAATAATTAGCGGCAATAAGCGACCGGAGCCGAATAAAGAACCGCCGCCCCGCGCCGAAGCAGATTTCGATTTGCAACGCTTTGGCACTTACGAAGAGAATAAAGAACGTTTCAGTCATCATGATTTGCCCCATGGAATAATTCGTGTCACACGCACCTTGTTGCACGCCGCTCCTTATGCCGTAACAGAAATAGTAAATAAAAAAGGCGGAATCACTAGAAATTTTTATGATGAAAACGGCAACCAATATCTTCAAATCAGCAATAACGACCACGGCAACGTGGCGGAAAGCAAATATGGCACCCAAGGCGAACACGCGCACGATTATGTTCTTACTCCGGACAAAAAAGGAATACAATCAAGGAAGAGCCGCGAGATTTACGATTACGAACGCGAAAGGAACGGGGATATTTTATGACAGCAACCGAGCTGAAAGAACAAATTGAAAAAATGAATTCTCACGTGTTGTTTGACTATGACGGGAAAAATTGCGGCGTCGACCCTATAACAAAAAACGAAATCGCAATGTGGTTTGGCGGCGAATATTTAACGGCGAGGCTTGAAGAGGTTATGCAGATAAAACTGTTCGCTGGCAAGTCTCTAAACGACATCGCTTCAGAAATTGAAATTTACGAATAACGACTGCCGGAACTAATCGCGTTTGCGGTCGGTGTATATCGGGAGCTGGTCGGCGGTGGCGAAGATAAAAAGCCGCGCGGTTTGTCAGCGGGCAATATTGATTCGACGACGACCGAAGGCAGTCCGCCCAAATTAATTGGGAAACTTGAAAATATGACGCCTGCATTGATTCAAAAGACGCTTGAGCGTTACGAAAAACAGATAGTGACCGCGCCCGTTGAGCACGCTATAATTATCACTCGAACGGGTGAAATTTATCATTGCAACGGCGATTTGCACGGTATTCCGAAAAGGTATTTTGAAAAAATGCAGCTCGAAAGTTCACACATAACGCACAATCACCCGCCGCTTGCGCTTGAAAACGAACATACTTTTAGCGACGATGATTTTAAACTTCTCACGGACTTCAAACTTGCCCGCTTGCGCGGTGTTGACGAAAAATTTATTTATGAATTGAACCGCAACGCGCAAGATAATGCATTAGCAAAATACAACTTAACTGAAATTTATTCCTTAGGACTTGATTTTGAGGATTATCACTATACAATCATGCTAAAAGCGTTGATTGAAGGAGTGGGCTATTGGAGGCGCGAAAGATGACTGCGGCTCAATCAGAGATAAAAAAAACTTTGCAATGGCTAAACGACGAAACGGACAGAATAATTGACGAGCAGCAAAAAAAATGGGGCGAAGAATACAGAATAGACGACGAGCGCAATCGAGCGGCGTTTAAAGAAGTGCACGCAGAATTTGCGCGGCGAATGCAAGCTATCGGCGAGAAATATGGCTTGGCTAAGGAGGAGCAATGATTAAGCAAGGCGATTGTTTGGAGCTGATGAAAGAAATCCCCGGCGGAAGCGTTGACATGATTCTCACAGATTTGCCTTACGGGATAACCGATTGCGCGTTCGACGTGCGAATACCTTTCGAGCCGATGTGGGAACAATTCAAGCGCGTGACGAAACGCAACGCCGCGATTGTTTTATTTTCCCAAATGCCGTTCGGTGCCGAATTGATTATGAGCAACCGCAAGATGTTTCGTTATGAATGGATTTGGGAAAAATCTTTGGGCGTCGGATTTTTTAATTCAAAAAAAATGCCGCTCCGTTGCCACGAAAATATTTTAGTCTTCTATCAAGCTCTGCCGACATACAATCCGCAATTCACGAAGGGCAAGGCTTTCAAAAAAACAATCCCTTCCGGCTTGCCTCATAATCATCTTTACTCTACAGAAGCGGATAAACATTACGAGCAAGACGGTGAACATTATTATCCGCGTGACGTTCAAAAATTTAATCCTGTTCAAGGACATGAATCACCACGTTGGCACCCAACACAGAAGCCACAAAAACTTTTGGAGTATTTAATCAAGACGTACACGAACGCGGGCGAATTGGTTTTAGACGCGACAATGGGCTCCGGTTCGACGGGCGTGGCGTGTGTGAACACCGGCAGAAAATTTATCGGCTTCGAGAAGGAACAAAACTTTTTCGAGATAGCCGAAAAGAGAATAGACGAAGCGGCTTCTGCGCGGGCGCAGGAGCTTTTTTGATAGAAAAATTTAGGAGGCAAAAATCATGTTTGGAAAAATTCAACTGGAACAATTCACGGGTTTAACTTCAATGCCGCAGGACTTCGCCAGCGCGTGGAGCGGTTCGGGCGTCGATCAATTAGTCGGCGCGAGCTACAAGCCGCTGATGTGCGTGGGCAAGCAGCAAGTCAAAGGCACCAATTACATCTTCCTCGCCGAGCAGAAATTAATCGTGCACCCGCCGCTGCGCCGCGTGGTCAAGCTGACGATTAACAAATTCGGCGACGCCTATGAACTGGTCGACGTCGAGGAGATTTAATCATGGCTACGATTATTAAGGTCGACGACAAGTTTCAAGTGTTCGGGTTCGCCAGCGCGGCTGAAATTACCGATAGCCAAGGCGACACGATTGACGCCGACACTTTGGAACGCGCGGCTTATAATTTCGTCTTAGATGACGGCTCCGGCGGCGAAATGCACCGGCGTTTTCACGTGGCGCGCCTGATTGAAAGTTTTTTCGTCACCAAAGAGAAGACGGCTCTTTTGGGCGTGGCGGACGAGCATATCGGCAAGTGGTGGGTTGGCTTCAAAGTCACCGACGCCGAAACGTGGCAGCGCGTCAAGAACGGGGAATATAAAATGTTCTCAATCGGCGGCGTTGCTTCGACGGAGTAGCCCTTTCTTATCCCAAGGAAGGGCGCAAAGAACCCGTCACGTTTTAATTAGTTTTTTTTGTCTGATAAACTTCCTTTCTTTGCATGCCCAAAGAAAGGAAGCGAAAGAAAGGGCACCTCGCAGGGGCGTTGAGTTTTCGCTCTCCTGCATTCGCGCTACCCGTGCTCCTCATGCCGCGCTGGAAAACATCCCTGTTTTCGCGCGCGGCGGACGGCCGCCATCCATGGCGGCCGCAAGCACGGTGGCGGTTATATTTTATTTTTTTTTTGGAGGTCTTCCTTATGAGTGAGTTGAAAAATTTGGAGATACAGGAGGTGTCGCTCGTCGACAACGGTGCTAATCCCGAGGCCAAAATCCTGTTGACTAAGCGCAACGACGACGACGCTAACACCATTTTAAAACGGTTGAGCGATAAGCTCGCCGCCCAGATTCAAAAGTTCGAGGACGCCGAGTTCCTTCAAGTCGCAAAACGTTACGAAATTTTGGGCGAAAAGGCGGAGGAACTCGCGCCCCAACTCAAAAAAATTAAAAACGCCGACCCCGACGCTTACAACGCCCTAATTCAGAAATTCGACACCGCGCTTGAACTTCATAAAAAGGCGGGCACCTTCGAGGAGCTGGGTAAGAGCGGCACTCAAGGCGGCGACGACGACGTTAAAAAGTTAGCCGCGCAGATTCAAAAAGCGGAGAACTTAAGCGAGCGTTGGGCACTCGATAAGGCATATCAAACTTTGGAGGAAAAAAATCATGTTCATTTATGAAAGCAGCTCAACTAGCCCCTACCACGTGTTCGCGGCGGCCGACGATTTGAACGGCGCGTTTCATGCGGTGGTTTTGGGCGCGAACGGCGTCGCCGTGGCGGGCGCGGGCACTATCCCGATTGGCATTCTCAGCGGCGAAACTGAACCCTGCGCGGCGGGCGAAGATGCTAACGTGTTGCTGACGGGCGTTGGACTTTGGATAGTCGGCGAGGACGTCGAAAGCGGCGATTTGCTGGCACCGGCGGGCGGCGGCGTGGCAGTCAAAGCGCAGGAAGGCGATTTCATTTTCGCGCGGGCGTTGGAATCTGCGCGGGCGGGCGAAGCTCCTCACGTGCAAATTATAAATGCTGGCGTTAAGGGGTGATTACGATGACGATAAAAGACGTGGAAGTTAAAAAGGCGTTGCAAGCGTGGAAGCCGGACGCCATGCTGACGAATTTGTCAATCGCCTACTACGAGGAACCGCAATTTGCGGCGCGGCGATTGTTCCCGATTTGCCCCGTGACGTTACCGGCGGGCAAGTTTTACATTTTCCGCAAGGGCGACTTAGCGCGGGATAACATGCGTAAAAAGCCGCCGTATGGGACGGTTGCGCCGGCGGTCTTCGGCTTGGACACGCAGAGCTACACGTGCGAAATTTATCAAGAAAAAATCGGCATGGACAGATTGATTGCCCTGCCCTATGAGCGGGCGTCGGCGTTCGATATGAAACGTGCACGCACTAAGACTTTGACGGAACAAATCGCGCTTCATCAGGAAATTGAGTTCGCGGAGAAATTTTTCAAAGCGGGCGTGTGGAATAACGAATGGCAAGGCGCGGCGTCGACGAACAAGGCTAATAAGAAGTTCGCCAAATTCAGCGGCGCGAACGACCCGGCGGAGATTATGGATTATTTGAGCATGGAAATTCGCCGCAACGGACGCCGTCGCCCGAACAAATTAGCACTCGGCACGGAAACTTACGCGGCACTTCGCAGCAACGCGGCTATCAAAGAGCGGATTAAATACACGGGCACGAACAGCGCGCCGGCGGTCGTCAACGAGCAATGTTTAGCGGCGATTTTCGGCGTGGATAGTGTCGTCGTGCTTGATTCTACGGTTAATCGTGCGGGCGTTGGCGCGGCTGACCAAATGGAATTCGTCTGCGACCCGAAAGGTGCACTTTTACTTTACACGCCCGAAGCCGCCGCCGTCGACACGCCCAGCGCGGGCTACATGTTCACCTACCAAATCAGCGGCAACGACTATATCGCCGTCGAGGAATTCGAGGGTGAACCCGGCTCCTATACGACGTTCCTTAGCGGGCTTATCGCCTACGACATGCGCATTACGTCGCAGGATTTGGCGGTCTATCTAACGGACTGTGTGTGACTTTCTTTAACTAGAAAGTTACCAAAGAATTCTCCTCTTACTTTAATTTTTTTTTTATAAACTTCCTTTCTTTGCATGCCCAAAGAAAGGAAGCGAAAGAAAGGGCACCTCGCGGGGGCGTTAAGTTTTCAGCGTTCACACCTTTTCGCTACCCGTGCTCTTCGTGCGTTGCTTGAAAACATCCCTGTTTTCGCGCAACGCGACGGCCGCCATCCATGGCGGCCGCAAGTACGGTTGTTTTATCGGAGGTTTTTTATGTATTCGTACAATCCTAACTTAATCAACGACGGCGCGCTCAATCAAATGCGCTTCTATCTCGGCGATTGCCTGCCCGATTCTTTCTACCTTTCCGACGAGGAAATCTGCGCCGCGCTCAACAACGCCACCTTCAAACGCGCCGCTCTCCGTCTCGTCGAAAGTTTGCTTTTTAGGTTCAGCTATGAAGTCGATACCAAAATTCACGAAGCCGAATTCGACCTTTCCGACCGCGTTGCCAACTGGCGCAAGCTCCGTGACGATTTAAAAGCTGAATTGGAGGAAAAGGAGACTGTTACTCAAGCGTTCGGGTTCGCCGGCAGGAACGCCCCGTCCGCCATCTTCACGAGGGGAATGTTCGATTATGTATCTTAGACCGCGCCACGCCTTCGAGCGTTTCTTAGTTCAAAGCAAAGTCAGCCGCGCAGATTCAAGCGGGCGGGTTACTGTCGAGTTCAAAGACAACGGCTTTTTATTCGCCGCCATCGACACGCTCCACCCCCACGAAGTCGAAAAGTGGCGCGCTTTAAAACATGCCGTCGACGTCGTTTTAATTCAACACGGCGGAGAAAAATCTGCCAACATCGGCGACCGTCTTATCGGCGGCGCACGTATCTTTTTAATTCAGCACGTCGAACCTACTTTGGGCGGCTGGCACCTTTATTATTGTCAAGAAAGGCACGACTTATGAGCGCGGCACAAGAATTAGAAATCGCCGTAACGGAGCTGGTCTTGTCGATTAATCAAGCGGCACTTTCCGCCTCCGAACGCGGCTTAAACATTTTAAGAAATACGGCGATGGAAGTGCTAAGCCACGACGGAACGGGCAGAGTTTACGGTCGGCACGTGGCAAGCGCACCGGGTCAGCCGCCCGCGCCCGACAAAGGCAATTTACGGCGCAACTGGTCGCAGAGAAAATTAGCAGTTCCGAACGGCTCCGGACGCGGACTCAGAATCACTTTGGAAATCAAATCGAAAATGTTTTACTATCAATTTTTGGAACACGGGACGCGCAAAATGGCGCGGCGTCCGATGAAGGAGCCGATAGAAAATAAAGCGCGACCGCCGATAGCGGCGTTGTTCGCGGGGATTTGAGGTGAGAATATGGAAGAATTGATGACGCTCGCTGAAAGCGTCGTTTTTAATTTGGAAGTCCTGCACCGGTGCGATTTTATCCGCGTGAAGGGCGAAAGTTGGGACGCGCCCAAGAACGGTCTAGTCGTGCGGGCGCAGAAAGATTTGTTGACGGTTTTATTTCTAAGCGCGAGCACAGCGGTGAATTATTTAAAAATCGGCGCGGCGGACGTGGCGGCTGGTCATTGGGAAATAATGTCGTCGCCGGATTTGGAGAATATTTATGGAGCTAATCAGGACGAGACTCCTTGAGCAACTGCGCGGGGAAGTCGGCGAACGGATTTATTATCAGAAAGCCGCCGATGACGTGGCGTTGGAAAAAAATTATCCGCAGATAATATTGAGCGCGGAGAAATTCACGGACGCGGTGCACGGCGTGAGCGGCTTGTTGACGGCGGAAATAATCTGTTCGCAGGAAACTAAACCTGAACCGATAGAAAAAAAGTTGCGGTCGAGTTTAGAGGGCGTATTTTTTCGCGGCGAGGAAATATTTTTATTGAAGTGGCAACGAACGGAGCTATTCGAGGAACCGGCAAGCGAGCTGACGCCGCTGATAATCGGCATGGCAGTCACGTTCGCGATTTATGAATTCCCGAGCGCAAGAACAGTCGCGCCGGACATAATCGAGGGCTTAGAGAGTTGGGCGTTGGAGCTGGACGCGGTGATAATCGGGGTGACGGACTTTGGAGAAATATTCGAGCCGCGCAGAGAGACGCCAGCAATCTATTTCAGCGTGGAAGAAGTGCGGACGGCGCGGCAGTTGAACGCGGCAGTATTTTACACGGCGAAGGTGCGGTTGCATTTATTCGCGCCGAAAGTTAGGGAGCGGCGAGCGTGGCTGAGTGCGATAAACAACGAATTACACTTCATCAAAGCGATAAAACTGGACGACGGAAGCCCGGCGCGGTTGCAAGGGACGCAATACGATTTACGTCGGGACGAGATAGCCGGACAGATAGAAATGACGTTGGAATACGGAGCGCGGCGGAGATTTGACTACACGCACGGTTTGAGACGACACGTCAGCACAACGAAACCTGCGGTCGACAGGACGTCGACCGCCGCCGCGCGCGAAAACATGGATGTTTTCCAGCGCGGCATGAGGATTGAGTGAGGCGAAATAGTTTAGAAGATGAAAACCTAACGCCCCCGCGAGGGGTCTTTTCTCTTTGCTACTTTCTCTTTGGACAAGCAAAGAGAAAGTAGTACACAAATACAAATTAAGATAGAAGGAAATTTCTTTGAACACTTTCTAGTGAAAGAAAGGGAGAACCATGT
>JAFXNB010000166.1 GCA_017529935.1 Selenomonadaceae bacterium | reverse complement strand
CCGTGATAGCCGCCGCGAATACCCCAAACCCTGACACCGTGGTGGAGTGCCGTACGCGTGACTGCACGAACTGCCGCGTTCATACCGGGGCTGTCGCCGCCGCTGGTCATTACTGCGATACTTTTTAGCATATCCGAATCCCCTCCTGCCGAATCTTTCGCTGAAAAAATTTCCCTGCCAATGATAGCACAAATTTTCAGAATTGCAAATATCACTTCGCGCCCAAAACAGAAAAATTTTTCTTGATTGACAGCGCAAAATAGAATTTGTTATTATTCATTCGAGGTGACTTGTTTATGAAACGCGGCGCAATTTTCGACATGGACGGCACGCTCTTCGACACGGAAAAACTTTATCGGCGGGCGTGGCTTGACGTTGCAGAAGAATTTGGCGAGGAAAAAAATTTCGACTTGCCGACGGCGATTAGCGGCTCAAATCTCGGCGAGGCTTCTTATCGCGTCATCAAAAGATTCTATCCGAACATCGACGCGGTGGCTTACCTTGACCGCGTGCTGGTTGAAGTTCGTGCCGCCTCCGAAAAAAATTTGGAGCTGATGGCGGGCGTCGAAGAAATTTTGGACTTCTTCAAAGCGGCTGGCGTTAAAATGGCTGTGGCGAGTTCTGCTCCCGTTGCGGTCATCGAAAAAAATTTGACGCGTGCAAATCTGCGCGGCTACTTTGAAGTTTTCGTGGGCGGCGATTTGGTTGTCAACAGTAAGCCTGCGCCCGATATTTTTCTGCTTGCCGCCAAGGAATTAAACCTCCCGTCCGGCGATTGCTATATTTTTGAGGACAGCTTCAACGGCATTCGGAGCGCGGCGGCGGCTGGCAGCGTTGCTGTCATGATTCCCGACACCGTTCAGCCGACGGAAGAAATAAAAAAACTTTGCGCGGCGATTTATCCGAACTTAAACGAAGCGCGGCGGGCGATTGAGCGCGGAGACCTTTAAAGGAGAATTTGACTTGAACACGACAGAAAACGAAATTCAAACCCTGCGCAAGGAGATTGACGAGCTACGCAACGAAAACATCGCCCTCCACAACGAGCTTGTTAAGCAGAACAAAATTTTATTCGAGCAGGTTATTTCTATCGGCAAGGAGCTTGCCAATCAGCAAAAAAGTTTGCATCAGGCAATCGGATATTTTGGCGGCGGTAATCTTCACGACGATTTAAAAATTCATTTGACGCGAGTGACCGCCGCGCAGTCCGCCGAATTTATAATTGAGAAAATGCCTAAGGTTATTTCTTTCGGTAATCGAAATGATTATTTCCGCTACGTTCTCGATAAAGCAAATGTATCGGGTGGTTATTTAGAGTTTGGTGTCTTTCAAGGTGAAAGTATAAATTTTATCTCGTCTGTTTTGCCCAACAAAATTATTTACGGCTTTGACGCCTTCGAGGGCTTACCGGAAGATTGGCGGTATGATTCAAGAAAAGGTGACTTCAATGCGGGCGGAAATTTGCCGCGCGTCAATAAAAATGTTCGGCTTGTCAAAGGCTGGTTTGAGGATACGTTGCCTGACTTTGTTAAAGCTCACCCCGAGCCGTGCGCGTTCATTCACGTGGACTGCGACCTTTACTCCTCGACGAAAACAATTTTCGACAACCTTAAGAATCAAATTGTTTCGGGCACGGTCATCGCGTTCGACGAATATTTTAATTATCCCGGCTGGCAACAGGGCGAATACAAAGCTTTCATGGAGCTTGTTGCGGAGAAAAATTTTGAGTTTGAATACATTGCCCGCACGAATTTTCATCAAGTTGCGGTCAAGATAAAGTAGGAAGGAAATTACAATGAAAGTTGCAATAATCATGGGCAGCGACAGCGATTGGGGCGTCATGAAGGCGGCAGCCGACGTGCTGAAAAATTTTTCCGTGGACGTGGAGCTGACAGTTACCTCGGCGCACCGCACACCGCAAAAAGTTCACGACTTCGTTAAAAATTCCGACGCGCAGATTTTTATCGCGGCGGCGGGCATGGCGGCTCATTTGGCGGGCGTCGTTGCGAGTTTGACGACTAAGCCCGTTATCGGCGTCCCGATTAATTCCGAACCGTTCAAAGGTCTGGATGCGTTGCTCAGTACAGTACAAATGCCGGGCGGAGTTCCCGTGGCGACAATGGCTGTAAACGGCGCGAAAAATGCCGCGCTCTTCGCCGTGGAAATTCTTGCGCTCCAAGACGACACGCTTGCTAAAAAATTAATTTCCTACCGCGAACAAATGGCGGCGGAGATTGAATTTAAAGATAAAAAAATTCAACAGGATGTATCATTATGAATACGAGGACTCATGAAATTATTCGCGAGTACATCGGCGTATTGACGCACCAAGCTTTGAACCGCGAATTGACGTGGACGACCGCCGTCGGCGACATGGAATATCGCTACATCATCAAAGAATTGTTGCCCGACGGGACAGAAGGCAGAGATTTGCTGGGCGTTTCCTACCGTATGCGCTCGGTTGACAGCGTTGACCTCACGATTAACGGCGAAACTTTCCGCACGCGCAATAAACCCATTATCGAACGCGTCGGAATGCTCTTCCGCATTATCAATTACGAGAAAAAAGACAACGTCATCAGCGACAACACTATTAAATTCATGCGCAAATACGTTAATGAAAATCGCTAAGGAGTGATTCGCAAAATGTCAACGGTGGTAATAAGCGGTGCGCAGTGGGGCGACGAGGGCAAAGGCAAAATCGTCGACTACTTGGCGCAACAGGCTGACACGGTTGTCAGATTTCAGGGCGGCTCCAATGCCGGTCACACAGTTTCCGTCGGCGGCGAAGAATATAAGCTCCGTCTTCTGCCGTCGGGCATTTTGTATAAGGGTACGACCTGCGTTATCGGCAATGGCGTCGTTTTAGACCCGCAATGTTTGCTTGAAGAGCTCGAAAACATGCAAAAACGCGGAATCGACACTTCAAACATCAAAATTTCCAATCGCGCACATGTCGTCATGCCTTGGCATAAAATTATCGACGAATTAGGCGAAAATCTGCGCGGCTCAAACAAAATCGGCACGACCAAACGCGGAATCGGTCCTTGTTATATCGATAAGGCTGACAGAATCGGAATTCGCGTTTGTGATTTGATTGATCGCGAGGAATTTGCCAAAAAAGTTCGCGACGTGCTCAAAATTAAAAATTTGATTCTGCAAAACGTTTATAATCACGCTCCGCTTGACGAAAATGAAATTATTCGCGAATATCAAGCCTACGCCGATAAAATTCGCCCGTTTGTCTGCGATACAATTACTTTGCTTAACGATCAAGTCGATTCCGGCAAAAAAATCCTCTTCGAGGGCGCGCAGGCCACTATGCTTGACATAGATTACGGAACTTATCCCTATGTAACGTCAAGTCACCCGATTTCGGGCGGCGTCGGTATCGGTGCGGGCATTTCTCCCAAAAAAATTGATAAAGTCGTCGGCGTCGTCAAAGCTTATTGCACTCGCGTCGGCGAAGGTCCTTTTCCTACCGAACAACTCAACGAAATCGGCGAAAAACTCCGCAATGCAGGTCACGAATTCGGAACTGTCACCGGAAGACCGCGCAGAACCGGTTGGCTTGACGCTTGCGTCGTAAAATACGCCGGAAAACTCTCCGGAACCGATTTTATGGCGGTCACGCGCCTCGATATTCTCGATAGCTTCGACGAAATTAAAATGTGCACCGCTTACAAAATCAACGGCGAAATTATCAATGAAATTCCCGCCTCGTTAAAAGTTTTGGCGCAAGTTGAGCCAGTTTACGAAACTTTTGCCGGTTGGAAGACAGATATTAGCAAAATTCGCCGCTATGAAGACTTGCCCGCCAATGCACGCAAATATTTGGAGCGTATGGCTGAAGTTACCGGAATTTCGCTCGGAATTGTCAGCGTCGGTGCAAATCGCGACCAAACTATTGTCCTTGCAGATATTTTTTGAGCGTAAAAACAATTTTTCCCGTCAATGCGGCGGGAAATTTTTTTTTGCAAACAAAAAACCCTCCGACCGTGCGCGGAAGGGCTTTTTATTAGCTATTCAAGAATTTTTTCTATCTGCAGTTTCATTTCCGGAAAATCTTTTGTTATTGTTTCGTATACATCTAACATATTCAATGTTTTGTACTTGTGCGCTACTATATCTCTGAATCGCGCCGCATTTTTCCATTCAACTTGCGGATATTCTTCCCTAAATTCCATTGTTAAATGCTTTGTTAGCTCTCCTATATTTATTGCCGTCATTCCTACTGCCCTTTTTGTTCTTTCATCTGATAAAAAATCTTCCGAAGTCATATTTTCTACGAATTTTAATGCTAAATCTATTTCAGAGATGATTTTTTCTAATGCTATTCGTTCTTTATGCTGCATATATCGTTATCTCCTTTTTTATTTCCAACATACTATCTTTTTCTAGCGGTCCGTGGATTATATCTACTCCTACGCCGAATTTTTCTTCTAATTCATTCATTAACCCTGCCAATTTAAATAATGATATTATTTTCGTTTCAAATTCTACTATCAAATCTACATCGCTGTTTTCTCGATAATTTTTCGTCGCTCGCGAACCAAATAACGTTACTTTTTTTATTTTATACTTCGGTGCTATTTTTTCTACGGTATTTCTGATTTCTTCTATCGTTAGCATTTTTATCAGCCTCCAATCGAATTTTAGCAAAAAAATTCTCCTCCGTCAACGAAAAAACCCTCCGACAGTCCGCCGAAGGGATTTTTTTAGCTTTTTTTCACGTTTACCTAACATGAATTATCCGACTTTGCTCATGCCGTAACATGAATTATCCGATTTTGATTCGCAATATTTACGTCAGGTTTAACATCGTCCACGTTAGAACGAGCATAAAATTCGTAGCCGTTATAACGAGCATAAAATCCGCCCGCGACCTTTTCGAGTTCCTCATCGCTAAACTTTTCCAGTTCGTCATTGATTTTCTTCAAGTTTTCCTCACGTGTTGCCATTTTTATCAGTCTCCTTTGAAATGTTTAGAAATTTATTCGGCTGTGCTGTAAATTCAGCTTATCCCTTGCGGATTTTTTGTTTTCTGTAGCTTATACGTTCAAATTCCGATTTCGTTACACATTTTATCAAAAAAATTTTCCGCAGTCAATGAAAAACCCCCCGACGCGACCGCCGAAGGGCTTTTTTGCTTGCTTTAATCAATTTTACGGAACTCTAAATACTTTTATTGAATCTTTGATAGTATTTAAGTCTTTTTCCGTGACAGAGTCGTCAATGTACATCCGTCTACCGCCTGCAATCTTTTCGAGCTGCTCATCGTCGAGTTTTTCGAGTTCCTCATTGATTTTCTTCAAGTTTTCTTCGCGTGTTGCCATAATATCAACCTCCAATTCGTTTTATACAGCTTATACGTTAAAAATCCGATTTCGTTACACATTTTAGCAGAAAAATTTTCCGCAGTCAATGAAAAACCCCCCGACGCGACCGCCGAAGGGCTTTTTTGATAGTCAATGATGTCTGCGACCTGTTTGAGTTTGTTGTCGGTGATGATTTCGTCAGAAATTTTCTTTTCATCAGGGAAGGCGCTTGACATAACCCTTATGATTTTTGCAGTAATTTACGGCTTCTGTAGAGTTGTACGATCTGCGACCCTTGGAATTGTAAAATGTTACTATACATCTTGCAGCGGATTGTGTAATTTTTTCTTCTCCGAAATAATAGTCGCCGGTATTCCACAAATTGCCCCATTCACCGGGCGTTCCGTCCTCTTTGAGCAGATAAATTCCTGCTTTTTTGGCATTATCTTCGCTAACACGAAATGAACCGCCCGCCATTTGTTCGAGTTCGTCGTCAATGAGCATTTCGTCCGCGAATTTTTCTTTTTCAGCCATATTATCAGCCTCCAAATCGTTTTCTAAAGCTTATACGTTCAAAATCCGATTTCGTTACACATTTTAGCAAAAAAATTTTCCGCAGTCAACGAAAAACCCTCCGACCGTGCGCCGAAGGGCTTTTTTTGCTTGCCGACAGGATTTTTTAGTTATCTTACTTAAAAACTCTATAAGATTGAGGCGGTTGATTCTGCGTGTCATTAGGCTCGATAATATTATAAGAAGCAAATATCGGAATAACACCGCCGGCGACCTTGTCAAGTTCCTCGTCGTCGAGTTTTTCGAGTTCCTCATTGATTTTCTTCAAGTTTTCTTCGCGTGTTGCCATAATATCAACCTCCAAATCGTTTTCTGTAGCTTATACGTTTCAAATTCGATTTCGTTACAAATTTTAGTTGATTTTTTTTGCGGTGTCAAGTAAAATAGCGGCGAGGTGATGAATATGACTTACGAATTCACAACTGATAAGGTCGGCAAGGTTACTTTGAGCCATTTTGGGGAATATAACAAGAGTTTTACAATTCACGGCGTCGACGCGCAACAATCGGACGCAAATATTATAATCGGCGGCGTCAATCAGCTCCTTTCTATCGCAAATTTTCAAAATAAATACGATCCGGAAGACGTAGTAAGGACGGTGAATCAAAATGTCGTCGCTAACCAATAATGTAGTCGTCACTTTGCTTTTTAATGATGATTCAACGCGAAATATTACCTTAGAAAACGTCGCAAGTGCAGATTTGTCCGCAGTTAAGTCAAAAATTCAGGCGATAAACGCAAATGCCAATAACGAGTATGCGAATTTTTATCAAACGTTCATAAGTGATGACGGCGAGCCGGTTGTTAAAATTGAAAGCGCAAAAATCGTCTGCATTGAAGAGGAGGTAATTTATAGTGTCTAAAGTGAGCATAGAAATCGACACGACAACGACATACGCCAAAAAAAATACGACAAATATAACTTACATTAATCCGCAGGCGACAAACGAAAAATTGCGGCAGTTCGCGCAAATGTTGGTGGCGTTGACGACTGATTCATACGTCGGAGTAACTAAAATCACGAAAGAGAGCGTGATATAATGGCTGATATAATTAAAACGTCGTCGGCTTTGAATATTGAATGCGTATTTTTGGACGGCGACACGCGCACAATCACTTTAAAGAATCCGCGCAGTGATATTTCGTCGAGTGACATTGAAAATTTGCAAACATTCATGAAGGATAACAATATAATAATCGGCGATCGCGATTTATCGGATTTTCGCTATATAAAAATAGCAGTTAAACGCAACATTACTACTAAATATCTTGATTTGGAATAAAAAAAGCCCTGACAACTTGTCGGGGCGATTTTTTTTTTCTAAAATGGCTTTGAGGTGATTTTTTTGAAACTTAGCAACCAAAATATAGCGCACATCATGGAGGAAATCGAGAAATTTTTTGATTCAACGAACGCGACGCATAAAGACAAGCTCAAAATTTGCGTTTTGATAGAAGAATCATTGCTTCGTTATCAAGAAACGTTCGGCGAAGAACAAGAATTTACTTTTATAACTCGGAAATGGTTCGGAACGCCGCGTATATCGATAAAAATCAAAGGAAAACCATTAAATCCGCTTGAAGATGACGAAGACTCAATTTTTTCAGAAAGTATTATGAACGACCTTTTAAATTACGAAAGAGCTAAGTTAATTTATCGTTATGAGGGCGGTTTTAATGAAATTCGAGCTTTTTTACCACTGGAAATTAAAAATTTAAAGATTCATGGCGGATCAAGCACGATTGCAATATTGCTTGCGATTATTTTTGCTATTATTGCCGAAAATTTTTCGCCAGAAACGCAAAATATAATAGTAAATGTCATCACTCCGGTATTAAATACGCTTTTAGGAGCAATTATCGCGGTAAATATCCCGTTTGTTTTTATTTCGGTAGTGGCGAGTATCTGCGCAATGGAAAATATGGTGACACTAAACACAATCGGAACTACAGTTTTGATTAGATTCGCAAAGATTTTACTGTTTATAATGGTCGTGACGATTTTAGTTAGCGAAATGTTTTTTCCGGTAGTGAAATTCAGCTTTGACGGGCAAATTTTATCGGCAGACTCTGATGAAACAGCGAAAATTTTTGATTTACTGCTGTCAATCGTGCCACAAAACATTATCGAGCCGTTTTCAAAGGGAAATATCCTGCAAATTGTAGTTTTAGCGTTATTAACAGGCGTTTGCGTAACTATTTTAGGCGATAGCGTCACTAATTTTAAAAAAATAATTGTCGAGAGTAAGCAAATCGTCTTCAAAATGATTTCGATAGTCATGAAATTAATTCCGGCGATAATTTTTTTGAGCATAGTAAAAATTTTACTAGTTTATTCATTCGACCAATTCTTTTCGATATGGAAAATCATTTTATCAAATTATTTATCGTTTATAATCGTGTCAGTGACAATGCTTTTGAAAATGTCAATAAAACACGGCGTAAAAATCTCGGATTTTCTGCGAAAAATATATCCGGCGTGCCTAATTACATTCACAACAGGTAGCTCAACCGCGTCTATTCCAAAAAATCTTGAAATTTGCAAGCAAAAATTAGTCATCAATGAAAATTTATGCGATTTTTATATAATGTTATCAAACTCGCTATGTCCGATAGCGATGGCAATCGCAATAATGAGCTAAACATTCTTTGCGGCGGATTTTTCTGGCGTCGAAATGACAATTTTGCAATTAATAATCGCCGCGTTCTTGTCGGTGCAGTTTGCAATCGCTACACCGCGCGGAAATGGTCCGATAATAGCAACGATGACGCTTTTATTAATGCAATTAGGCTTTTCTCTGGATTCAATCGGCTTAATTATAGCTTCAACCATATTTATCGTAAATATTGCGGGCGTAGTCGGTATAATAGTGCGCGATTGCGATTTATATGACCTATCGCGAACGAAAAATTGACAAAAAAAAGCCCTGATGACTTGTCGGGGCGATTTTTTTCTGATATAATCAATCGCGAGGTGGTTCAAATGGGAGAATTTGAAGTTGACAGTTTAAAATTCGAGTGGGACGACGAAAAAGCAGAAATTAATGTTAAAAAGCACGGGATTTATTTTGAAGACGCGGTATTAGTATTTTTTGACGATAATGCTTTATATTATGAAGATGATGAGCATAGCGTTGACGAAAACAGAATAAAAGCCGTTGGAATGGTAAAAAAAGTTTTAGCCGTGATTTATACTGAACGTGGCGAAGTAAATCGTATAATATCGGCTCGATTTGCAAGTAAACAAGAAAGGAATGATTATTATGGGCAGTTTGATTTTAATTAGGGGACAAATACCGGAAATGACGCCCGAACAGAAGGAAAGATTGGAAAAATTGGAAAGTATACGCGATGAAGACATTGATTTGAGCGATATTCCGGAGATTACACACGAAGAATTTAAGAAATTTAAACGTCTGCGCGACAAAAAAGATTTATGGAAGAAAATCAAGGTTAGATTAGTAGAAGAATAAAAAAAAAGCCCTGACGACTTGTCGGGGCGATTTTTTTTTACTTATTTTGCTGTTTTAGCTGTTCACGGCGTCTACGTTCGCGATTCTTCTTGATTTTGTCGTCTTCAAGATTAATTCTGCGCCGCCATTCGTCAATTCGGGCATCGCGGTCGCCATTATTCATGACGATGTAGGGATTAACCATGAAATCGGACTCCAAAACCAATTTTAACTCATTTACGACGAGATTTTTCTTCAACCAGCGCAAAGAATTGAAAAAAGTAGACTTACCGAGCTTCAAATCGTATTGGAGCTGGGATTTTTCGATTTTGTAACCTCTGATGCCGTCTTGAGGCTGATTGATAGCGAGATAGAAGAAAATTTTAATCGTAAAGTCGTTTGGAGCCTCGTTTATCGTTCTGAGAGTGCGAATTTCATCGAAAACCATTTTAAAACACCTCCGAGAGTGATTATAGCATAAAAACACGTCTTGAAAAGGTTCATTTTACATTTTCCATGTACATGGAATTTGTGTCGCGCCATTATGCGGGTTTTTTGATACCCTCCAAAATCGGGGCTGATTTGGAAGTATGATTTACATTTTCCACGTACATGGAATTTGTAAAACGAGCGAAAAAAAACCCTCCGACGCGGTCGCCGAAGGGCTTTTTTAATGATTATGACCGTTTGCCGCATTTGACATGAACTAAACGGATTCTATTGATTCTTCATTTGCGGAGGAACATTCCAATTAGGCTGTTGTGGGTAACCTTGCGGCGGTTGATTCTAGCTACCATACTCATCATTGATTTTATTTAGGTTTTCTTCTCTGTTTGAAATAATATCCGGCTCCTTTCTGTTTTCAATCCTTTAAACGTCTAAAATTCCTTTTCGTTATGGATTCTATGAAAATTTTCTATCTTCGTTAATTAAATGTTGGCGAATGCCCGCGCAGGTTGAGTAATGAAAATTTTTCTGATACAATGCCCGCAAATTAAGGAGGTTTTTTATATGGCGAAAAATATTCAGCAGCAGACGACCGACGAAAACGAATTGATAAAGATTCGGCGCGAGAAACTTCAAAGTTTCGTCGAAAAGGGCGTTGAGCCGTTCGGAGCGCGTTACGAGGTAACTCATCACGCGGCGGACGTTCGCGCGGAGTTCGGCGACATTGAAGGCGAAACTGACGCTGGCGAAGTTTCAATCGCGGGCAGATTGATGGCGATTCGCGGTCACGGCAAAGCAAGTTTCGCGACGATTGCCGACAAGAGCGGTTCGATTCAAATTTATTTCAAATTGGACGTTCTGGGCGAACAAAAATATTCCGAGTTCAAACTTTTGGACATCGGCGACATAATCGGGTTGCGCGGGCAAGTTTTCAAGACAAAACGCGGCGAGCTTACCGTTCGCGTCGAAGATTTTAATTTGTTGGCTAAGTCTTTGCGCCCGTTGCCGGAAAAATTTCACGGATTAAAGGACGTGGAGATTCGTTATCGTCAACGCTACTTGGATTTGATTATGAATCCCGAAGTTCGCGAAACTTTTATCAAGCGCAACAAAGTTATCAAGTCGATTCGCAAATATTTGGACGAGCGGGACTTTTTGGAGGTTGCAACGCCTGTTTTGTCGACGATAGCGGGCGGCGCGGCTGCAAAACCGTTCATAACGCACCACAACGCCCTTGACACCGACCTTTATTTAAGAATTGCAACGGAATTGAACTTGAAACGCTTGATTGTCGGCGGATTTGAGCGCGTTTACGAAATGGGGCGCGTTTTTCGCAACGAGGGCATGGACGTGCGCCACAATCCCGAATTTACGAGCGTCGAAATTTATCAAGCTTACGGCGATTACCGCGATTTGATTGAAATCACGCGCGGAATCGTCTGCGCGGCGGCGGAGGCGGTCAACGGCACGACAAAAGTCACTTATCAGGGCGTCGAGCTTGATTTGGCGAATACTCCGCAACTTTCAATGAATGATGCCGTTAAAAATAAGACCGGCAAAGATTTTTTGTCTTGCGCGACGGTTGAAGAGGCGCGAGCTATGGCAGATTCAATCGGAGTGGCTTACGAAAAGCGTTTTGGTATCGGCGGAATACTAAATGCGGCTTTTGAGGCGAAAGTTGAGGACGATTTGATTCAACCGGTGTTTATCACGCACCATCCGACGGAAATTTCGCCTTTAGCGAAGAAAAATTTCGATGATCCGCGCGTAACTGACAGATTTGAGTTTTTTGTTTACGGAAGGGAGCTTGCAAACGGATTTACGGAGCTAAACGACCCGATAGACCAGAAAAATCGCTTTGAAGAGCAAATTAAGCAGCGCGAGGCGGGCGACGAAGAAGCTCACGTCATGGACGAAGATTTTATTCGCGCTTTAGAGTTCGGAATGCCTCCGACAGGCGGATTAGGTATCGGAGTCGACCGATTGGTAATGATTTTGACTGATTCTCCGTCGATTCGCGATGTTTTGCTGTTTCCGACGATGAAAATTATCGCCGAGTGATTCGAGGAAGGCAAAATGCAATTTATAGACAGAGGAAAAATTTTTGTTCGTGCTGGCGACGGCGGAAACGGCAAATCTTCCTTTCGCCGCGAAAAATTTGTACCAAAAGGCGGACCTGACGGCGGCGACGGCGGCAAGGGCGGCGATATTGTTCTTGAAGTCGACGAAAACGTCAACACGCTGTTAAATTTTCGCTTCAATCGCAAGTTCACGGCTGGCAATGGCGGCGCGGGCGACGTTAAAAAGCAATTTGGGCGCGGCGCGGAGGATTGTGTTATAAAAGTTCCGCAGGGCACGCTCGTTAAGGACGCGGAGACCGGCGAAATTTTAGCGGACTTGACGCGACTCGGACAGCGAGCGATTGTCGCTAAGGGCGGGCGAGGCGGTCGCGGCAATGCAAAATTCAAGTCATCGTCGCGGCGTGCTCCAACTTTTGCGGAATACGGCGAACCTGGCGAAAGTCGCGAACTTTTATTGGAGCTGAAACTTTTGGCGGACGTGGGGCTTGTCGGCTATCCCAGCGTCGGCAAATCGAGTTTGATAGCCGCAGTAAGTTCTGCCCGCCCCGAAATCGCCGATTATCATTTCACGACGCTGGTGCCGGTGTT
>JAFXNB010000165.1 GCA_017529935.1 Selenomonadaceae bacterium | reverse complement strand
GCCGCGCACGAAAACCGCGTTCATGACGCCACTAACCGCCGCGAGTGGATGAGTTGCGGGCAGGAGTACGGGATTAACTCGAACGTCGACGCCAAGCTCCGTGTCGCGCCCGACCGCCAGCAACTTGACGACATAATTTAAATCTTTTGCGTAGGAAATATCTTCGGGCGTGATATGCGTAATGCCCTCGACTGACACGTCCTCGAATTTCACGCGAGAATTGAACGCAATCGACGCAAGGATAGCGATTTTGCGGGCGGCGTCCTTGCCCTCGACATCGGCGGCGGGATTCGCTTCGGCGTAGCCGTGGGCTTGCGCTTCCTTTAAAACAGTATCGTAATCGGCTCCGCTGTCGCTCATTTTCGTCAGCATGTAATTTGTCGTGCCGTTGACGATGCCCAAAACTTCCGTGATTTTGTTGGCGGTAAGGGAACGTTTGAGCGGCATGATAATCGGAATTGCTCCGCCGACCGCCGCCTCGAACAGAAAATCAATTTGATGAGCCGCCGCCGCGTCAAAGAGTTCATGCCCGAATTGCGCGACGACATCTTTGTTGGCGGTGACGACGTGCTTGCCGTGCGCCATTGCCTGCAGAATAAAATCTTTCGCGGGTTTGACGCCGCCCATCAGCTCGACGACAATTTTAATTTCGGGGTCGTTCAAAATTTCGTCGTAATTGTTCGTGGCGGGAAGTCCGCGCTCCTCAAGGGCGGGAATTTCGCGCGGCAAGACGAGAATTTTTTTAATGTCAATGGCGGTGTTCGCCCGCTGAGTGATTATGTCGCGATTATTTTGCAAAACTTCGATGACGGAGCCGCCGATTGTGCCCGCGCCCAACAGTCCGATTTTTACAACGTTGTCCATAAAAATTTTTCATTCCTTCCGAATATAATTATCAATGGGATATTCTGCCGCCGAAAATTTTTTCCTTTCAAGACTGAATCAAGTTTAAAAGATTTTTGTAGTTGTTGGCGACCTTGATGACGTAATGAACAGTTTCGGAATAATTCGGAACGCCGCCGTGCTTCTCGACCGCGCCAGGTCCAGCATTGTAAGCGGCAACTGCGTCCGTGACGGAATAGGCTCCCCAATCTTTGAAACGTCCGAGCTGATTTTTAATGTAAATCGTGCCGCCGATAATATTTTCCAGCGGGTTATGCGGATTGACGCCCAAGCCCGCCGCCGTCGACGGCATAAGTTGCATAAGACCGACTGCTCCGACCGGACTTATTGCGTGGAAATTGAATTCGCTTTCCGCCTCCATAATCGACGTAATTAAAATCGGGTCAACTTGATATTCCGAAGACGCATAGAGAATCGCCCGCGTTATCCAATCGCATTCGACCTCGTTTCCATTGTAGCGATTAACTGTCTGATAAATCGCGCTGTAATAATCCGTGGCTTCAGCTTCGCCGCCGCCGAAAAAAATTGTCGCGCTCATTAACACCGCTATAAATATTTTCTTTAATGTCATATTCTCATCTCCCGTAAAAATTTTTTTGATTATAGCACACAATCGCGCTTGGCAAAATTTATATCGCAAAAAAATTAAAGCCCCTTTAGATTTTCAAGAGGCTTTTTGTTAAATCGTTTAAGGACAGAAATTATTCCTCGGTGTAAAATTTAATCTCGTTGCCGAAACGAAGACGCGGCGGGCGGACACCTTGGACGGCGATTTGACCGGGCATCATGGCCTCGCCGTTGACGACGATCGTGCAGTGACCTTCCTCGCGCAGATTTTTATTGACGGCGTCGCCGACCTTGACGACATCGAATTCGCTCTTGCCGACCTTGAGTTTATCGCCGGCGACGATATCCGCTGCCAGTTCGCCGACGGTGTGCTCGACGACCATGTCTTTCAGCGCGGGGCGAATTTTCTCGTCAATCAGAATGAAGCTGCTGTTGCTCTCAAGGTAAGTCGCCGCGTCCTTGCCTATGCTCGTCATCTTCACTTCGTATTTAACCATATCAATCAACCTCCTTGTTGCGAATAATACCACAGTTGCGCCGCAATATTCAAGAAAAATAAACGCCCGAAATTATTTTTTCTTGACGGCGGTTTTTATGTAAAGCTCGCGCAGTTGCTTATCGTCGACTTCGCTGGGCGCGTGGCTCATCGGGTCAACCGCGCTTTGAGTCTTCGGGAAGGCAATCACGTCGCGGATTGATTTGCGCTTCGCCATTAACATAACCAATCTATCCAAGCCAAAGGCAATGCCGCCGTGCGGGGGCGTGCCGTACTCGAACGCGTCCATCAAAAAGCCGAATTTCGCTTGCGCTTCCTCTTGCGTCAAGCCGATTGCCGCGAAAACTTTTTCCTGAACATCGCGCTGATAAATTCTCAAGGAGCCGCCGCCGACTTCCACGCCGTTTAAAACTATGTCGTAAGCGTTCGCCTTAACTTTTTCGGGCGCGGTCAACAGCAAGTCAATATCTTCCTCGCGCGGCGCGGTGAACGGGTGGTGCATTGCCTTGTAGCGTTTATCCTCCTCGACGTATTCAAACATCGGGAAATCGACAATCCACAGGAAACACAGCTTGTCCGCGTCGATTAAATTTCTGCGGCGTCCCATTTCCAAGCGCAACTCGCCGAGAGCCTGCGCCACGACTGACGGTTTATCGCCGACGACCAAAAGTAAATCGCCCGTCTTGCAACCCGTCGCCTGTTTAATTTGCTCAAAAGTTTCGTCGCTGTAAAATTTCTTGAATGGAGACTTGACGCCCTCCTCCGTGTATTGAATCCACGCCAGACCCTTCGCGCCGTAAATTTTGACGTATTCGACAAGCCCGTCAAGTTCGCGGCGCGGAATGTTTGCGTAATCGTCGACGCGGATAACTTTAATCTGCCCGTTCTTTTCCAGCACGCTGTTGAAAACTTTAAAGTCGGAGCCTTTGACGAATTCGGAAATGTCCTGCAGCTCCATGCCGAAGCGCAAATCGGGCTTATCAGTGCCAAAGCGCGTCATCGCCTCGTCCCAGCTCATGCGCTTGAACGGAATTTCAACTTTCACGTCGAGCGTCGTCTCAAAAATTTTCTTAATCAAGCCTTCCATAATCGTCAAGATTTGGTCTTGGTTAAGGAAAGAAGTTTCAATGTCGAGTTGCGTGAATTCGGGCTGACGGTCGGCGCGTAAATCTTCGTCGCGGAAACAGCGCACAATCTGGAAATATTTTTCAAAGCCGGAGACCATGAGCAGTTGCTTGAAAATTTGCGGCGATTGCGGCAGAGCGTAGAATTGCCCCGGATTTAAGCGGCTCGGTACTAAAAAGTCGCGGGCACCTTCCGGCGTCGAACGGCAGAGCATCGGCGTTTCAATTTCAAGGAAGCCGTTCTCGTCGAGATAGTCGCGCATGATTTTTGTCACGCGGTGGCGCAACATGATATTTTTCTGCATTTCGGGGCGGCGCAAATCCAAATAGCGATAGCGCAGACGAACCATTTCATCCACGTCCACGCCGTCTTGAATGTAAAACGGCGGAGTCTTCGCCCTGTTGAGGACGCGCAACTCTTCGACGAGAATTTCAATTTCGCCGGTCGCCATCTTCGGGTTGATTGTATCTTCAGAGCGGGCACGAACTTTGCCGCGCACGCCGATAACAAATTCATTGCGGAGCGTTTCAGCTTTTGCGAAGTCAAGCCCTGCCGTCGAGCCGTCGAAGACAATCTGAACAATGCCGCTCCTATCGCGCATGTCGACGAAAATCGAGCCGCCGTGGTCGCGCCGACGTGAAACCCAGCCCGCCAATT
>JAFXNB010000164.1 GCA_017529935.1 Selenomonadaceae bacterium | reverse complement strand
TCCAAGTCGCCGCTTTCGACTCCACCGTCGTCTTCGAACGCGACTGGGAAGTGATGACCAGCGGTCCCATCCTTTTCGATGAGGGTCAGACCTACTCCTACGGCACGCAAGTGGAAAGTGTAAGTTTTGCCGTCCGCCGATACGTCATAACTTTCAGCCAGCGCGGGAATCGCTTTGCCGTCTGCGTCCAGTTGCATCAAGCCGTCAATACAATCGGCGATAACTTCAAACGACGCCACGTCGGTTGCCTGTGCGCTGTCGAGTGAAACGACATTTGAACCGAGCATGACGCTCAATTTTTTGTCGCCGCCCGCAGAATCAGAGCCGCCACAGCCCGCGAAAATCATCGTCACGAGCAGCATAGCCGCCACTAAAAATTTTTTCATCTTACAATCCCCTCTTCAATAAAAAAGTGCTGGTAATCTTTTTCGCCGGGTAAATCCTTCCCGCCCCATAAAAAGCCGTGCGCCGCGAAAAGTCTGCAACATAAATCGTCCTCCGTTATTTTGTACGGAAAATTTTTCGTGCGGTCTTCATAGTCGGCGGAATTGTCCGGCGCGATTATTTTTTTCCCGTCAACTTCTTTTATGTACGGATTATAAAGCGGATTTATGTCGACCGCCATACCGTAGCCGTGCAACGAAATTCTGTCCGTGAAGGAGACGTAGCGGAAATTAAAACACGAAGAATTATTATCCCGCATAGAAAGTTCGTCGTCGGCGTCGTATTCGTCAATCAGCCGAATTTTTTCTATCGGATAATTCTCCGCGTAAAGTTTCCTGAAAATTTCTGTCAGCGGCCCGGCAATTCGCTCGTTGCAAATCAATTCGCCTTCCAGAGTTTCGCCGCTCAAATTTCTGTGCAAAACATGCAGATAACGTAACTCACTTAATTGCAATGGGCAGTTTTTTTTGTAGGACTTGCCGTCTATCCGCGCGAAAATTTTTTCGTCGATCTCGCAAACGTAAAATTCCTTCTCCAACGAGTTAATACCTCCTGAAAATTTTCTGATATAATACAAAGCACTTTAATGAATGTCAAGTTTATTGCCCATAATAAGCTTTCGGACCGTGTTTGCGCATGAAATGTTTATCCAATACGTGTTGCGGTGCGCCCGTCACTTTGGGATTGTTAATTTCGGTGAGCGTCGCCATCCGCGCAATTTCCTCCAAAACGACTGAATGATAAACCGCCTGAGCCGCGTTTTTGCCCCACGTGAACGGTCCATGGTAAGCGCAGATAACCGCCGGAATGTAGACGGGATTTATTTTGCGCCTCTCGAAAGTTTCAACGATGACTTTGCCCGTGTTCAGCTCGTAGGCTTCCTCGATTTCTTCCTCAGTCAGTGAACGCGTGCACGGAATATCGCCGTAAAAATAATCGGCGTGCGTCGTGCCATAAGCCGGAATATCTCTGCCCGCTTGCGCCCAACTGACCGCGTAGGTGCTGTGCGTGTGCGCTATCCCGCCGACTGTGGGGAAGGCATTATAAATCGCGCGGTGCGTCTCGGTGTCGGAAGACGGTTTCAATTTTCCTTCAACCTTGTTGCCTGCCAAGTCCATTACAACTAAATCTTCCGGTTTCAGTAACTCATAAGCAACTCCACTAGGTTTTATGACGAAAAGTCCGCTCGCACGATCTATGCCGCTCACATTTCCCCACGTGTAAGTTACCAGTCCCCGCTTCGGCAACTCCATGTTCGCCGCATAAACTTCTTTTTTTAACTCCTCCAGCATAGCTAATTCTCCTTTACAAATTTCTTATTAAAACTATACCACATTGCTTTAAACTGTGCTATAATATTTGCAACTTTTGAAGTGCATGACTTGAAAAAAAATTTATGGAGATGACTTAACGAAAATGGCACAAGGTATAGGGATTAAGGACATGCGGGCGTTTTTCGCTATCGTTGAGGAAGGAAATATCAGCCACGCGGCGCAAAGATTGGGAATCGCTCAGCCGGCACTTAGCCGCCAAATGAAGCACCTCGAAGAAAATTTGCACGTGAAACTTTTTGAGCGCGGTTCACGTCGAATTCGGCTGACGGAGGCGGGGCAAGTCCTCTATAGCCGCGTCGAAAGTATTTTGGGCATGGTCGATGGTACCGTCCGCGAAATTACGGAAATCGGCTCCGGCACCAAGGGCACCGTTCGTATCGGGACAATCACGACTTCCGGCGCGATGATTCTGCCCGATTTAATTGCCCGCTTCCGCAAAATTTATCCCGACGTCATGTTTGAGATTTGGGAGGCGGAAGGCGCGCGAATTATTGAACTCCTCGACAGCCGATTGATTGAAATCGCAATCACGCGCACGCAGGTCGATAATTTGAATTATGAACTGCTCGTCCTGCCCAATGAGCCGCTCGTCATGGTCATGAATTCGCAAAACGTTTGCGGCAAGGACGACAGGACAATTAAGCTTGAAGAACTTAAAAATCAGCCGCTGATTATCCCGTTGCGTTGGAAATCAAACTTTATCGCGGCGTGCAAGCGGCTTGACTTCGATCCGCAGATAATTTGCGTCTCGGATAGCATCGTTCAGGATTTGTTGATGGTTAAAATGAATCTCGGCGCGGCGATGATTCCCGTTTCAAGCAAGCGGCTCCTAACCGACGGCAATTTGGTCTACAAACGAATCGTCGAACCGGAAATGACAACGCACACCGTCGTTGCTTGGCGAAAAAATCAAACGCTCTCGACGGCGTGCAAAAATTTCATCGATTTGTTCAAAAAACTTTTCGTCAAGGAAGAAATCGTTCTGTAAAAAACTTTTCGCAACAAAAATCCCCGCCAACTTCGGTGGGGAAATTTTTTAGGAGTGATTGATATGTTGTGGGGAAAAATTTTTCGTCAAACGGCATTTTTGGTTATCGCGATGATTTTTTTGACTTCAGCGACGACCTACGCCGAAATTAAATCTTATGAGGGCGTCGGCGAATATTTTATGACTGACGAAACGATTGACTTCGCCAAAAATCAGGCGGAACTTTCAGCGCAGCGCGACGTCCTCGAAAAAGTCAGCGTCTACGTCAAAAAAATATCGGTTATGATTGACCACGAACTCGACAGCGAAGAGATTATAACCGTCAGCGAGGGAATTTTTCGCGTGATTGAAACGAAATTTGCCATGGAAGACGGCGGCGACGGCATTAACGTGAAATCGTTCGTGACGATTGAAATTGACATCGAAGAGGTTGTAAAATTACTCGAACAGCTGATTAACGACCGCAAAGGGGAATAATTTCCGGCGTGGCGAAAATTTTCTTCGCGGGAAATTTTTTGCTACGGCGGCTGACAAGAACTAAAATTTTAAAATCCGCTTCGGCGGACTTTTTTTTTGCCCGTTTTACAAATTCCAATATTTTGGAAAACGTAAATCGTAGCTCAAAATTACCCCCGATTTTTGTACCCCCCGAAAAACCCGCATTATCACGCGACACAAATTCCAATATTTTGGAAAACGTAAATCGCGCCAAAAAATCGCCTTTCAAACCAAAAAATTCAGCTCAAAACACTTTCAAACGCTCCAAATCGACTTCAAACGCCCAAAATTTGTTTTCAGAGCGGATTTTCTTGTTTCAGCGCAGGAAAATTGCTCATTATGTAGAAAAATCTTCGCGGGGAGGGATTTTTATGAAAAAATTTGTTCGACGAGCCTTAACGGCGTTTCTAATCGTGATTTTCGCGCTCAGTGCCGCGATTGTCGGTGCCGCTGTCAAAATTTTCGACGGATACGGCGAATGCGAGATGGGCGAGTTCACTACCATGCCTAAAGTAAAAGAACGTGCCCTCGAACGCGCAAAACTCGACGCGCAGAAACAAGCCGGCATTTATTGGAAGGCTGAATCGCGTTCCATAGCTTCAGAACTCGTTGATGACGCTATTTCCGCCGTCACGAACAACATTATCGAGATTTCCGACGTTAAATACGAAACAATCACGCAAAAAATCACTGAACGCACGACGGCTGTTGTTGTTGTCGCCAAATTAAAGGCGAGTATCGACCCAGAAGGCTTTTACGAATTTATTAAGCGCGACGAAAAGGAAAAAGTTACAATAATTCAGCAAAACGACAGCTTGCAGGACGCCATTGCCAAAAACGATAAAGAATTCGAGGATTTAAAGGAACAATACAAGCGCGCCACGTCTCAAGCCGACAAAGACCGCATTATTAAGCAAATGGAACAGGTCGACCGCGATTTTTTGGCGAATCAGAAGAATGAAGAAGGTTTGAAACTTAATTACGCCAAAGATTATCATGGAGCGATTAAACTTTACAATGAAGCAATCGAACTTAAACAGAATTATTTTGAGGCGTACACCAATCGCGGCGTCGCCTATAACGATTTAAAGCAATACGAGCGGGCTATTTCTGACTATTCCAAAGCTATCGAACTCAATCCGAATCTTTATCAGGCGTACAACAATCGCGGCAACTCTTATTCTAATTTAAAACAATACGAGCGTGCGATTTCCGATTACAACAAGGCGATTCAACTCAATCCGAATTATTTTGAAGCGTACAACAATCGCGGACTCGCTTATTCTGATTTAGGACAATCCAAGCGGGCGATTTCCGACTTTAACAAGGCTATTGAACTCAATCCGAATTATTTTGAAGCGTACAACAATCGCGGCGTCGCCTATAACGATTTAAAGCAATACGAGCGTGCGATTCAAGACTTTAACAAGTCGATTGAACTCAATCCGAATTATTTTAAGGCGTACTACAATCGCGGTATCGCTTATGCTAATCAAAACCAATCCAAGCGGGCGATTTCCGACTTTAACAAGGCGATTCAACTCAATCCGAATTTTGCGGAGGCGTACACCAATCGCGGCATCGCTTATGCTAAGCAAAAACAATACGAGCGGGCTATTTCTGATTTTAACAAGGCTATCGAACTCAATCCGAATGATGAGTTGGCGTACACCAATCGCGGCGTCGCCTATAACGATTTAAAGCAATACGAGCGTGCGATTTCCGACTATAACAAGGCTATCGAACTCAATCCGAATTTTGCTTTGGCGTATAACAATCGAGGTTGGGCTTATTATTGCTTGAAAAAGTATCAGCAAGCTTTAAAAGATTTTGATAAGGTTCTCGAAATCAATCCGAATTTTACGCTAGCAAAAAATAATCGTGCCGAGTGCCTTAAAGCAATGGGCAGATAAATTTTAAGGCTGACGACGAAAAAAAATAAAAAAAAATCCGCCGTGGCGAATTATTATTCGTTGTAGCGGATTTTTTTGTTGTTATTTTGTCGGGAAGAAGATTTTCAGTGTCGCGTCGTCCGATTTTTTGCCGAAATACGAGCCGATTAGGAAAAAAATCAACGAACACGTTATCCCGATTGTGATTTGGTGCAGATTTAGGATTTTGAAGCCAGCCGCCTGTGTCGCGCAATAAATTATCGTGTCGCCCGTCATAGAGAGCATTGCACCCAATTTATTTGCCCGTTTCCAGAACAAACCAAGTAAAAGCGTCCAGAAAAACGCCGTTTCCAGTCCGCCGAACGCGAACATGTTTATCAGCCAGATTAAACTCGGCGGAGTCAGTGCGATAACGAAAACTGCCCCGCCGATTATCGCAGTCGCCGAAATTGACAAAAATTTTACTCGCGCGGGCGTCACGGCGTGATTTTTTTTCTCCGCCCAATGTAAATAAACGTCTTTGATGATTGAGCTGGACGCAACGATTAAAAGTCCGGAAATTGTCGAGATTGAAGCGGCAAGAGGTCCGATAATCGCTAAACCTACCAATTCGGGCGGCATTGCGCGTACAATCGTCGTTGGAATTACATTATCGACGCCGCCATAATCCGCCGCCGTGCCCGTCAACACTCCGTGCGCCAAAATTCCCGTGAAATTTATCCCGATATTCATAAAACCGACGACGACAGTGCCAATCAGCATTGCTTGATGAAGTCCCGCAGTATTTTTGTAGCTGATTCCGCGAACAACCGACTGCGGCAGGGCGATTGTACAAATTCCGACCAAAAGCCACTGCGTAAAGTAAATTGTCCACGGCATATTTCCGAAACTGAACGGCTCAAACAGCTCGGGATTGTTAATTTCAAGGCGAGTCATGATATTTTCGTAGCCGCCGCCGGCTTTTAGGACATAATTTAGCAATAAAACGATTCCAATCATCATAATCAGCGCGCAACAGGTATCAGTCAACGCAACCGCGCGAAATCCGCCAATCGATGTATAAATAACGACCGTCAAGCCAAATAAAATCAATCCCGCCTCGTAACTGTAGCCCGTGACGGCAGAAAATAATTTTGCGCCGCCGACAAATTGCGCCGTCATAGTTCCGCAAAAAAATAAAACGATAACGAACGCCGCGACCGCCGCAAGAAAATCAGATTGAAAACGTGCGCGGATTATGTCAACGACGGTTACGGCGTTTAATTTTCGCGCTAAAAGGGCGACGCGCTTGCCGAAGATGCCCAGCACCAAAAAAATCGCCGTGACTTGAACGACCGCCATATAAATCCAGCCGAAGCCGACTTGAAAAGCCATTCCTGGTCCGCCGACGAAGCTTGAAACGGAGCTGTACGTTGCAACGGTCGTCATAGCCAGCACGAAGCCGCCGAGTTGCCGATTTCCGATAAAATAGTTGCTTACAAAATTTTTCTCCGCTTGTTTATGGCGCACAAAGATACTAATCGCGACCATGAACGCCATAAAAATTACCAGCGGCAGTAAAGCGGACAAATTCCCGTTAGTCATCGTCATCACCGCCCAAATCCGCGTCCTTGAACAAAATTTTGCTCAAAATCGCGCTGATAACGATTGCGACGAGCCAAACGCCGACAGTACCGAGCACAGCCCACAGCGGCAGATGAAAAATTTTAATTTCACTGCTTGCCGTGCCGAAACCCGCGATTAGCCAAAAAATAATCAGCCCGACAAGCGCAAGTCCCGTATAAATTGCCTCGCGCCTAACCAAGCTGAACTTTTCGGCATCAGTATTAAATTTTTTCATTGGCGAAACCTCCAAGTCTCGTCTGCGAACAGTACGAGCTTATTTTTCCGCGCAGAATTTTATATCACGCCCGCCGCCGTGTCAAATTAAGTTTCGTTAATCTTCGTCGCCGACAGTCAGCACAGCCATAAAAGCTTCTTGCGGCAATTCGACACTGCCGACGGCTTTCATGCGTTTTTTGCCGGCTTTTTGCTTTTCAAGGAGTTTTCGCTTGCGAGAAACGTCGCCGCCGTAACATTTCGCTAAAACATCTTTGCGGCGAGCTTTTACGGTTTCGCGGGCGATAATTCTGCCGCCGATAGCCGCTTGAACCGGAATATCAAAAAGTTGTTCGGGAATAATGCGTTTCAACTTCAAAGCGAGAATTCTGCCGATTTTAGCGGCGCGTGTGCGGTGAACAATGGAGCTTAGCGCGTCAATCAAATCGCCGTTCAAAAGAATATCGAGTTTCACCAAATCGGATTGTTTATAATCGGAAATTTCGTAGTCCAAACTGGCATAACCGCGCGTCATCGACTTGAGCTTGTCGAAAAAGTCGTAAATAATTTCGTTGAGCGGCATTTCGTAGACAATCATGACGCGTGTCTTGTCAATATAGTCCATACTCTTGTAAATTCCGCGTTTTTCGCGGCAAAGTTCCATGACCGCGCCGATATAATCGCTCGGAACAATGATAGTCGCCTTTACTACCGGTTCTTCGATAAAATTAATTTCAGTCGTGGGCGGCAGGGCGGCGGGGTTGTCGATTTTAAAAATTTCGCCGTTAGTCTTGTGAATTTTGTAGACGACGCTGGGCGCAGTGGTTACGATTTTTAATTTATACTCGCGCTCCAGCCGTTCTTGGATAACATCCATGTGCAACAGCCCCAAAAAGCCGCAACGGAAGCCGAATCCCAGCGCGGCAGAAGTTTCCGGCTCATAAACAAGCGCGGCGTCGTTTAGCTGAAGTTTTTCCAGCGCATCCTTTAAATTATCGTAGTCAACGCTGTCAGTTGGATAAAGTCCGCAAAAAACCATGGGCACCGGCGCACGATAGCCCGCCAACGCCCGCGCAGGGTTTTTTGAAGTCGTCACGGTGTCTCCAACACGCACGTCGCGCACATCTTTTAAACTTCCGCAAATATAACCGACTTCTCCCGCGTGCAATTCGGTTAATTCCGTCATGTTCGGCGCGAAAATTCCAATTTCCGTAGCCTCGAACTCCTTGCCCGTCGCCAAAAGTTTCAAGCGGTCGCCTTTCCTAACTTTTCCGTCGAAAATCCGCACGTGAGCAACCGCTCCTTTGTACGAATCGAAATAGGAATCGAAAATCAACGCTTGCAAAGGTTTGGAGCTGTCACCTTCGGGCGGCGGAATTCTGTTGACAATCGCCTCCAAAATTTCGTCGACGCCCTCGCCGGTCTTCGCGGAGCATTTTACGGCATCTGAAGCGTCAAGACCGATTGCCTCTTCAATTTCGGCGCGGGAGCGTTCGATATCTGCGCTTGGCAAATCAATTTTGTTGATGACGGGGACAATTTCCAAGTCATGTTCAAGCGCAAGGTAGACATTCGACAGAGTTTGAGCCTCGACGCCCTGAGTTGCGTCCACGACGAGCAATGCACCTTCGCACGCGGCTAAACTTCTTGAAACTTCGTAAGTAAAGTCGACGTGCCCGGGCGTATCGATTAAATTCAGCTGATAAATTTGTCCGTCGCGGGCGGTGTACTTTAATCTGACGGTCTGCGCCTTAATCGTGATGCCGCGTTCGCGTTCCAGCTCCATGTTGTCCAAAAATTGCTCGCTCATCTCGCGCTTTTCGACTGTGCCGGTCATTTCAATCAATCTGTCGGCTAAAGTCGATTTGCCGTGGTCGATGTGCGCGATGATTGAAAAATTTCTAATCTTGTCGTTCAAAAAAATTCCTCCATTCGTTGCAATCATTATAGTTTCCGAAAATTGACATTGCAATAAAACTTTTGTATATTCGCGGCGGGTGATTGAAATGAAAATTTTGGATAAACTCTTCAACAGGACAAAAAAATCTGCGCCGCCGCAAATTTCGGAGGAGGATAAGCAAATTATCCGAAACTCGTTGCTCTTCGACGGCGAATGGTACTGCAAAACTTACGGCTTCGGGAAATATCTCGACGCGGCGAATCATTACTTACAAATCGGCTGGCGCGAGGGCAAAAATCCTTCCGCGTTCTTTTCGACGACCGATTATCAGAAAAAAAATCCCGACGTGACGATAAATCCGCTCGTGCACTTTGAAAAGTTCGGCTTCAAGGAAAATCGTTACCGCGCAGAAATTGAAAGCGTTCTGCCTGAAATTTTGGCGCGGCACCCCGATTGTAAAACCGAGCTCAAGGACGGACTGCTTAGAATCAGAATAACCAACGCTTGCAACGCCAAATGCCGATATTGCGGCGTGCGCTGCGGCTTCGGCGACGAGGCGACCCACGCCATGATTCCCAGCTGGTATTACGAACTTTGCCGACCGATTTACGACAAAATCGGCGTGGTTTTAATCACCGGCGGCGATGCCTTCTTCGCGAAGGAAAGTTATAATTATATGAAGTTCATGAGCGAAAATTTTCCGCAGATAACGTTGATGACTGAATCGAACGGCATTGCCTTCAACGAAAAATTTCAAGAACTCGCCGCGCAGAATCTTTTCAAGGCGCATTTCTCAATCAACGCCTCGAACGCGGAAGTTTTCGCTAAAGGTTGCTGGGATTTGGACGACTCCGCCACCGCTAAAAAAATTTTCCCGATTATGATTCGCAACATAAAGAATTATCTCGCTAAGTTGGAGGCGGCGGACAAACTTTGCTTCGCGCCCGATTTGTCGATGGTGATAAACAAGGACAACGCCGACGACATTTTAAATTTTGTGGAGCTGTCGTTGGAATTGCACGCGGGCTTTATCGTTTTTTTCTTCGATTACACGGAAAACAACATGAGCGACGAATTTTTTACCAATCCGGAAATTTCGCGCCCTGCAATGAAGACGATGATGGAATTGGAGCGCGGGCTTGCCGAAAAAATTATCATTTACTTCCGCTTGTGGATGCCCACGGGCGAAGCCGCCGCCCTCCAGCAGGAAGTGGAAGCAATCCCGATTGACGAGCTGAATAAAAAGTACGCGAAGATTTTAAAGCTGGCGGAGGGGCGTTCAATCCTCGGCGAATTCAAAAGACGCAACGAAATTCGGCGCGCCTGCGGGAAAAAGGAGCTGGCTTTGGTCGATGATATATCGCCGTCGTTGCATTTGAAGCAGGAAACGGACAGAGAAATTTGTTTTGCGCCGTGGAATGAAATTGATTTGTATCCCGACGGCAGATTGGACTTTTGCGGCTGGTTCGAGCCGACTTTGAACATAAAAAATTTTATTGAACGCGACGCCGCCGGCAAAGAATTCGTTGACTGGGAAAAAATTTTAAATTCGTTCGAGTACGCCTCCGCCCGCTACAGAATTTTGCACGACGATTTTCGCGGCTGTCAAGTGTGTTGCCCGATGAATTCGGTTAAATCGCCCGTCGAAGCCGTCACGAAATACAACGTCGACAGATTTTAAATCAAGGGAGGAATTCGTCATGGCAGGAATACAAGAAGAGCGACCGGCAATGACTATCTCTATTAACGAACTAATCTTAGCGCAACTTCGCGACCTTAAGGAAGGGCAACGCGACTTGAATAAGCGCATGGACAGAATCGATACGCGCATGGATAGGTTGGAAGAAAAACTTAACGACACGCGTAAAGAATTTAACGCTCGCATGGACAGAATCGATGCCCGCATGGACAAGCAGGACGATAAAATTGATCGCCTTGTTGATAAAGTCGATGCTTTCTCTAGACACGGGCAAATCGCAACAATTTCAAGCCTCGGAATCGGCATGTCGGCGGTCAGCATTACGCTCGGCGTGCTCTATGCTATCTTGTTTAAATGACGCTAAGGAGAGCGACCGGCAATGACCGTCTCGATTAACGAGCTAATCTTAGCGCAACTCCGCGACCTTAAGGAAGGGCAACGCGATTTGAATAGGCGCATGGACAGATTGGAAGAAAAACTCAACGCCCGCATGGACAGAATCGATGCCCGCATGGACAAGCAGGACGACAAAATTGACCGCCTTGTCGATAAAGTCGATGCTTTCTCTAGGCACGGGCAAATCGCAACAATTTCAAGCCTCGGAATTGGCATGTCGGCGGTCAGCATTACTCTCGGCGTGCTCTATGCTATCTTGTTTAAATGACGCTAAAAAACAGTTGACAACGGGGCGATTTTCTGATACATTTTCCATAGGTTTTACATAGTGAGAATCATCTTTCGGCGACGGTTGCAGTCGATTCGATTCAGCGACGGAACGGAAGCCGTTGCCTACAGGACAAATATTTTCTGTAACAGTGTCAAGGAGGAATTTATCATGATGGTATCAAGTAATGGCGATTATGCAGCAATTAATGCCAGCAAGTTTATTCGTCGCCACGGCAACAACGCAGCGACCAGCGTTGCAAGACTTTCCAGCGGCATAAGAATCAATAGCGGTGCCGATGACCCCGCAGGTATCGTTACTGCCGGACACCTGAAGGGAAATGCGTCTGCTGCTGACGCCGCCGCCCAGAACGCCCAGAACGCTGCGGCTTGGGGTAAAGCGGCTGACAGTGCGTATGGCAGTGCTCTCGATATTCTCTACAGGATGAGAGAGATCGCTACTTTACAAAAGGACGCAACCGCTGACGGCTCTTCAAATACCGCACTGAGTGCGGAGATGACGGCACTTAACAATCGCTTGGATGATATGTCTAAGGCAAAGTTCGGCAGTAAGGACATGTGGTGGAGTTCAGCTAGTTTCACGCTCGGCATAAAAGGCTCTCAGACTGTGACTACTAATTTTGGTGGTGGTGTCAGCAAGCTTTCTTCCACTACGCTGAGTGCGATTGATACTAAGATTACCTCTATAGCTACAGCTCAGGGCACGGCGGGTGCTACTGCGAGTGCGCTCGGTTACATTGCCGACGGTCTTGCGGCGGATTCTGCTGCCATGTGGGACGCGTATGACGAATACACTAAGGCGAACACCGCCAGTGAAATGACCAAGTTCGTCAGAAACAGCGTCTATGAGCAATCGGCGCAACTTATCCTCTCGCAATACAACCAAAATGCTTATTCGGTGCTCAACCTTTTAAGGTAAGCGGAGACACAGGGATTGCGTCTTCCGGCAGTTCAGGGATAGACATTTCGGCATAGGACACGAATTCAACAAAGCTCGTCGGCTACGGTCGGCGGGCTTTTCGGTTGTCCGGAGCGTTGACGGCGCGGCGAATCTGTGATAAATTTCAATCGCCACGAGAACAGCGCGGGCTTCGTTTTGTTGGGCATTGACAGCGCGGCGAATTTGTGGTAAATTTCAAACGGCATTAAAGATACAACGATATGAGGATGGAAATCGTGTCTATCACAAACGAAGAAAAACCCCCGCGCGGGATGGTGACCTGCACGGGGGCTTCGTTTTAGTTGGGCGTTGACAACGCGGCGAATCTGTGATAAATTTAAGCGGCATTAAAGATACAACGATATGAGGACGGAAATCGTGTCTATCACAAACGAAGAAAAACCCCCGCGCAACTTAGCGAACTGCACGGGGGCTTCGTTTTGCCTAACCGGTTAGCGAATCCGATTGTCAGGGGCAACTAGTGTGAACCTGCCACTTATTTAATGTACTTGTCGTAGATGTAGTTGCCGATAATACTCGACGCGACACCGACGACAATCGATATGAGGATAGTCATCATATCTATCACCTCCTTCCGTGTTGGATTAATGCAACTACCGTAAGGGGTGGCATTGGCGATATTGTATCAAAAAAATTTCAGCTTTACAAGTTGCCCTTGTCAGCGGGTTATTCGATTGCCTTGGGCGTTGACAACGCGGCGAATCTGTGATAAATTTTAAGCGGCAATTAAAGATACGAAAACATTAACCATTGCTATCACAAACGAAGAACAACCCCCGCGCAGAACTGGGAGAACTGCACGGGGGCTTCGTTTTGCCTAACCGCTGGGAGTTGCGATTGTCAGGGGCAACTAGTGTGAACCTGCCACGTTATTTAATGTACTTGTCGTAGATGTAGTTGCCGATAATACTCGACACGACTCCGACAACAAGCGATACGAAAACCATCGCCATCGCTATCACCTCCTTCCGTGTTGGATTAATGCAACTACCGTAAGGGGTGGCATTGGCGATATTGTATCAGAAAGATTTCAGCTTTACAAGTTGCCTTTGTCAGCGGGTTATTCGATTGCCTTGGGCGTTGACAACGTAGCAAATCTGTGATAAATTTTAAACGCTATTTGGAAAACAATCATAGCAAGAAGTCCAGCATATGTATCACAAACGAAGAAAAACCCCCGCCGGAGTGATGAACCGACGGGGGCTTCGTTTTGCCTAACCAGTTGATGAAACCGATTGTCAGGGGCACCAAGAACGAACAATCTGCTACTTGATCCAGCGGTCGTAGATGTACGCGCCGATAACGCCCGACACCACGCCAATCGCCAGATTAACGAGCAAGTCCAGCATTTGTATCACCTCCTCTCGTTCAAAGTTATGCTGTCACGAGAGTGGTAGCATTGGCGGTATTGTATCAGAAAGATTTCAGCTTTACAAGTTGCCTTCGTCAGCGGTTTATTCGATTGCCTTGAGCTTTGACAAGGCGGCGAATCCGTGATAAATTTCAAACGCTACCTAGAGACATAACCGATAGAATTTTTTTTGGAGGATAAAAGATGATTCAAATTCACACGGACGGCTCGTGCTTGGGCAATCCTGGCGCGGGCGGTTGGGCGGCGGTTATCGTCGACGAAAATAATCGCCGCGAGGAAATTTGCGGCGGCGCGGAACACACGACAAACAATCGCATGGAGTTGACGGCGGCGATTCGTGCCTTGGAAAAAATTTCGGCGGGCGCGAGTGTCGAACTGTTCACGGACAGCAGCTATTTGAAGAATGCCTTCACGAACGGCTGGCTTGTCAAGTGGAAGCGCAACGGCTGGAAAACCGCGACGAAAAGCCCCGTGCTCAATCAAGATTTGTGGTTAAAATTGGACGAATTAATTTCTGCTCGCGCCGTGAAATTTAATTGGGTCAAAGGTCACGCAGGCAATTACTTCAACGAGCGTTGCGACGAGCTGGCGCGGAGAGTAGCTGGGAAATTTCAGCGGCAAGCGAAAATTGCTCCGCCGCCCAAAATTTTCAAATCGCCGAAAATCTCCAAGCCGCCGAAAAATTTTTCTAAGCCCGTTCAGCTTAGTTTGTTCGATTAAAATTTTTTTCCAATCAAAACACTCCCAGCGTCTTGAACAGCAAAATCCAGCAAAACATCGTAAAGCACGACAAGCCCGACGTGAACACCACGCAATTTGCCGCAAGCTCCGAATCGCCGCCCATTTGCTGAGCCATGGCGAACGACACGACTGCGCACGGTGCCGCGAAGATTGCTACGAGCGTCACGAATTCAATTCCCCTGAAGCCGAAGACAAATGCCGCCGTCGACAATACTATTGCGGGAACTAAAATTAATCGTCCGAAGACCGCGCCGAGCAGTTGCTTGCGGTGCATGTGAGTTGAGCCGAATTTGAACGACGCGCCCAAAATTATCAGCGCAACGGGCGTGGTCGCCGCCGAAATTTGTCCGATTGGTTTTAGGACGGGCTTTGGAACTTCCACGCCAAAAATTAAAAGTGTTGCGCCCGCGATTGCGCCCAAAATCATCGGGTTTTTGAAGACGCCCTTTAAAATCGGCAAGAGCGCGAATTTTCCGCCGCGAAATGTTTCCAGCGCGAAGACCGCTAAGATATTGTAAATCGGCACGATAACCGCAATCATCATCGTCGAAACGGCAATGTTTTCGTCGCCGAAAATGTTCGCGACAATCGGCACGCCCATTAAAACAAAATTGCTCCGGAAAATCGCCTGCACGAGGACGCCGCGCCGCTTGTTATCCTTTTCGATTCGTGGGATAATTAGCATCAGTAGGAAAAAAATTATCAGCACGCCGCACGCCCCGAACAGCATCAGCTTTGGGCGGAAACTCGTCGCAAGTTCCGTCGTGTAGATCGAGTAAAACATCATGCAACAGAAAAACACGCGGAAAACCATGCGGTTCATGTGATTGAGTTCTTCGTCCGTCAGCCACTTTTGAAATTTGACGAACGCGCCGATTGCCATTAAGCAAAACATCGGGACGATCGCGCTCACTGCCACGATAAAATTGTCAAACATAAATTTCAACTCCCGACGCAATTTTATCACAGAGAAAAATTTTTAGGAGGAAATTTTTATGGAAAAAACTTTGGTACTCATCAAGCCCGACGCTTTCGGGAAGAATCACGCGGGCGACATTCTCAAAATTTACGAGGACGCCGGCTTTAAAATTGTCGCGGCTAAAGTCATGAAGATGACGCCCGAACTCGCCGCCAAACACTACGTCGAGCACATCGGTCGCCCGTATTATCCCGCGCTGGTCGAATTCATGACGAGTGCGCCGATTATGGCTGTAGTTTTGAGCGGCGACGACGTGATTAAAAAAGTTCGCGAACTGAACGGCGCAACCAATCCCGCTGAAGCCGCCGAAGGTACCGTTCGCAAACTCTACGCCGCCGACAAAACTAAAAACGCCGTGCACGCCTCGGACAGCGAGACTAGCGCGGCGCGGGAAATTCCAATTTTCTTTAGCGCGTGTGAAATTTTCGATTGATTTAATCGCCGTAAAGAATCAGCTGAACCATTTGCCCCATTTCGGATTTTGGGGAGTATCGTTGCGGCGGGCGGCGCGAATTATTTGTTTCTAGGACGGCGCGCGTATCGTAGGAGAGAATCTTCGACGATAAAATTTCGTAGGTGCGGCTCGTGTGAGTTATCAGCACGTCGTAGGTATACATGCGGTTCAAACTAGCCTTGATAACCGCCATCTCCACGCGGAAAACATTTTCGTTTTCGGTTTGCACGCTGTCGGCGTCGTAGTAGTAGCCCGTGTCGTCCATCGCGTCGATAAACTTTAAATTTTCTGCCGCGCAGATTGAACTGCTAAAAAAAATCGTCGCCGCCAATATCAGTAAAAACTTTTTCATATTCCAAAAACCTCCGTGACACAAGTGCGCAACAACTCCTGCATAACCGTCACGTTCAAGAGCAGAGCCTCAGCTTGCGGGCGCAACTTTGTATAGTGGAAAGTCGGATTGTGCGCGACGGTGAAATCTGTTGGGTAAGCTACCGGCTTGAAGCGTTGCAAGTTGAAATTGAGCATGGCGCGGTTCATGTGAAAGGCACTAGTCACGAGGAGCGGCTTGCTGAAATTGTTATCGCGCAGGATTTTTGCGGAGTAGCGGGCGTTCTGCGCGGTGTTGACGCTTTTTGTCTCGGTTAAGATTTTATCTTCGGGCACGCCCAACGATTTTAAAACTCTGGCAGAAATTTCCGCCTCCGCGCCCGAATCGGAGTAGACTTGTCCGCCGGTCACCAAAATTGGCACGTTTAACATTTTTTGCAACCGAACCGCCGTTAAAAGTCTGTTGGCGGGGCTGGCGCACAGTGCTCCGACGCCGTCGACATCGGGCACTTGACTTATCGCGCCGCCGCCGAGTAAAACTATCACATCTGCGCCCGAAGTTTCGACCTGCGCGGGCGGCGTGTGCATTTCTTCCAACCAACCCATAAATCTTTCCGCGACCAAACTAGTGCACAGCAGGTAGAAAATCAGCGTGCCGGCTAAGACGGCGACGGAGAGTTTCCTGTTGATTTTGAAGAGCTTAACGACTAAGCCCAGCAACAAAATTATAAAAATTCCCGGCGGCAGAATCCAACTTGCTCCGAATTTCAAAAGGTAAACCAAAAAAATCACCCGCTCGATTAATTTGACTTATGATATAACAGCGGCGACGGAAATGCAAATTGGCAACTTAAAAATTTTTGCCCGACGCGCGGCGATTACGATAGGAATTAACTATGGATATTCTTCAAGAAAAATTGAAAACTCTGCCCGACGCGCCCGGCGTTTACCTGATGAAGGACGCGCGCGGCAAAATTATTTACGTCGGCAAGGCGCGTGTGCTGAAAAATCGCGTCCGCCAATATTTTCAAGCCAACAAAAATCACGGCGCAAAAGTTAAAGCCATGGTCGCCAAAATCGCCGATTTCGAGACGATTATCACGGCGAGCGAGGTCGAAGCTTTGATTCTGGAATGCAACTTGATTAAAAAGCACCGCCCGCGCTACAACATCAGCCTAAAGGACGACAAAAGTTATCCGTACCTGCGCTTGACTGCCGAAGATTTCCCGCGAATTATTTTGACGCGGCGAATTATTCACGACGGTTCGCGCTACTTCGGACCGTACACGAGCGGGCTTGCCGTCAAGGAAACTCTCCAGCTCCTGCGAAAAATTTTTCCGTTGCGCACCTGCAAAACTTTCGCTAAGCGTCCGTGTCTGGAGTTTCATATCAAACGGTGTCTCGCGCCGTGTGCAGAAAAAATTTCCTGTAAAGATTATCTGCAGATTGTCAAGGCGGCGGAGAAATTTTTGGAGGGACGCACCGCGCAGATTGAACGCACCCTTACCGCGCAGATGAACGAGGCGGCGCAAACTTTGAACTTTGAATTGGCGGCGCGGCTCCGAGATATTTTGGCGGCGATTCGTAAAGTCACGGAGAAACAAAAAATCGTCAGCGACACGGGCGACGCCGACGCTATCGGGTTGGCGCGGCTTAACGGAGAAACTTGCGCACAAATTTTTTTTATTCGCGACGGAAAAGTTACGGGGCGCGAAAATTTTTTATTGAGCGGCGCGGCGGACGAAACGGACGCGCAAGCCGTCACGGAATTTATCAAGCAATATTATTCGCGGGCGCAAATTTCGGCGACAGAAATTTTATTGCCCGTCGCGTTGCCCGAAGAGGATTTGAAAATTTTGGGCGAATGGCTCGGCGCGAAATTAATCGAACCGAAACGCGGCGTGAAACGTTCGCTAGTCGACATGGCGAATCAAAACGCGGAAAAATTTTTATCGGAAGAATCTGCGCGGCGGCAATTCAAAGACGCTCAAACGGTCGGCGCAGTCGAGGAGCTGAAAAATTTTTTGAAGTTGCCGCACTTGCCCAGGCGCATGGAGTGCTTCGACATATCGCACATACAGGGCGCGGAAACTGTCGCGTCGATGGTCGTGTTTAAGGACGGCGCACCCGATAAAAAAAATTATCGCCGCTATAAAATCCGCACGACCGAGGGCAAGCCCGACGATTTTTTATCCATGCGCGAAGTCACGAGCCGCCGCTACGGTTCTGCGGACGATTTGCCCGATTTAATCGTCATTGACGGCGGCTTGGGGCAATTAAATTCTGCGCTGGAAATTATTCGCGGCGCAGGTCATCAAGTGCCCGTCGTCGGTCTCGCCAAGCAATTTGAATTGATTTTCGTCGAAGGCTCCTCAATCCCCGTCGAATTGCCGCGCGACAGCCAAGCCCTTAAGCTCATGCAACGGATTCGCGACGAGGCTCATCGCTTCGCCATAACTTATCACAGAAAACTCCGGCGCAAACGCAACTTGAAATCGGAGCTGGACAACGTGGCGGGTATCGGCGTCAAGCGGCGCACTGAACTTTTTAAGGCGTTCGGGACGATTGGCAAAATAAAATCGGCAACGGTCGAAGAACTTTCCGCCGTGCCGAGCATGAATCGCGCCGCCGCCGAAGCCCTTAGAAAATTTTTCGACGCGCAATCATCTTAAGCGAAAGCCCCACCGAGTTTGTGGCGGGGCTTATTTTTTTTTTTGCGAAAAATTTTTCAGCCGGGCGGCCAAGTCATCTTCCTGCCGCCGAGTAAATGAACGTGCAAATGGTGGACGGTCTGCCCGCCGTCGTCGCCCGTGTTCATGACAATTCGGAAGCCGCCAGCGTCAACTCCCAATTCGGCGGCGAGCTTGGGCACCACGTCAACGAAAATGTGCGCGGCAAGTTCTTTATCCTCCGCCTCGAAATGCGCGACGCTCTGAATATGTTTCTTCGGGACAATCAGCACGTGCACGGGAGCTTTGGGCGACAAATCTTTGAAGGCGACAACGCTGTCGTCCTCGAAAACTTTCTGCGCGGGAATTTCGCCCGCCGCTATCTTGCAAAAAATACAGTCAGCCATTTTGAAAACCTCCGTAAAAATTTATTCGACGACGGCGATAACATGCTTGACGCCGTAATATTGGGCGACGCAAGAATTGCGGCAGCTGTTGAGTTTCGGCTCAATGCCCGCGAAGTAATCAAGCTCCTCTGCCGCGCTCCTGTCGCCGTGAATACTTTCAAAGCGGTGACGGATTTGCATGCGCGGCATCGGAATCGGGTCAAGGTCGGCGTTGCGCTGGATATAACGAACTTGCCGCCGCGCCGCGTTGAATATGGAAATGTCGACGTAAATCAGCGTGGCGAAGTAGGAAACGAAACTTATCGTTATAAGAAGCGACACGCCGCGCAGAAATTTTTTCGGCAAAAGTAAGCCCGCTTTTAAATTCTGCCGCTCCAATTCCAAAATCGCCGAACTTGACGCAACCAAAATAAATGACAGCGACGTTATCGAAATGCGCGCGTTGTATTCGGGCGAGAAAAGTAGCGCAATCGGAACTAAAAAGCCCGTCGCCGTGAACGCTAACATTAAAATTTCCGTCATGTTTATTTTAGCCGGAGTGCGCCGCGCGAAGTAGATAAACAGCGGAATCAGCGCGATAAAATCCGCCGCCACGACGCGCAAGAATCCGTTCGACATGTGCGATAAAAATAATTCTTTCGAGTAGGAAAAATTCGGGTGCGCAAATTCCATGCGAACGAAATTCCCCGGCGCAAGCAACATGAACGCACAGCCGACACTTACCGCCACGAATCCCGCGAGCATCCACGGACGGAAGACGCCTTGCAACTTGCACATGACAAGCAAAAAGAACGTCAAGCAGACCGTCGCCAACGCGCCCGCCTCATTCGACCAGCCCGCGCAAAGTCCCAGAATAATCATCAGCACGACGTTTAACGCGGAATTCGCCGCCTCGTGCGAACGCAACGCTTTAACATACGGCGTCAGGAAAAATAATTGGAAGAACGTCATCCACATGTAGTTGCAAGAACCCGTCAGCCAAAAAATACTCATCAGCGACGACGCCATTAAAAAGAACATTGTGAAGAAAATCCACACCAGAGCCGTCCGCGAAATTTTTAGCCACGTGTTCGCCAAGTTGATTATCGTCAGCACGAGGAAGATAAAAATTATCGTGTTGGCAATGTCGAAGTAGGGCTTGCCAATCCAAATAAAAAATTGCACGAAGGCATGGGCAAAAATTCTTCCGCCCCAATCAAAATAATGCGACGTCAGCGATTTAAAAATATCGGCGATAGATTCAATTCGGTCGCGGTGTTCAATTTCGGGCGAGCCGAATTGCATTGCCTCCAAATTGCCGCCGTGCGCCCCGTCCCAGATAAATGCGTAGCCGTAGTCGTCATGGCTCAGGGGACACAAAGTCGTTCTCACGAAGAAGAAAAACGCGAACGCCGCAAATAAAATGAACGAGCGCGAAGAGTCCATCGTCCGCATCAAGCGTTTAAAACTCAAAAGAAATCCTCCTTCAGCTCAAAAGAGCGACCGCCTTAGAAAGTGTCGCGCCGATATTTTCGCGAATGACAAGTTCGGCGTCGGCATCGGCGTGCGTGGCTGTTTTATTTATCAGAATCAAATGCCGCCCGCGAAAGTAATCAATCAACCCCGCCGCAGGATAGACGATTAAACTCGTGCCGCCGACAATGAGCGTGTCCGCCGCCGCAATCGCCTGAATCGAATTGGAAACGGTTTCATTGTCGAGTTGCTCGCCGTAGAGGACGACATCGGGCTTGACAATGCCGCCGCACTTGACGCAATGGGGCACGGGGATATTTTCCATGACGAATTCAACGCCGTACTTCGCGCCGCACTTGACGCAATAGCTCCGCCGAATCGAGCCGTGCAGTTCGTAGACGACCTTGGAGCCGGCGATTTGATGAAGCCCGTCAATATTCTGCGTGACGACCGCGCTTAAAGTTCCGCGACGTTCCAGCTCGGCAAGCGCAATGTGACCGGCGTTGGGCGCGGCGTCGAGATAAACAAAACGCGCACGATAAAAGGCAAAAAATTCTTCGGGGTGGCGCAGGAAAAAACTATGCGACGCCATTTCTTCGGGCGAAAAAGTCTGATTGAGTTTTTGATTGTAAATGCCGTTCGCGCTACGGAAATCGGGAATGCCTGACTCGGTGGACATGCCCGCGCCGCCGAAGAACACCGCGCTTGAACTTTGCGATAAAATTTTTGCAAGTTTTTCAACGTCCGTCATCACGTTTAGCCTCCAAAGTTTTTAACAATTTTAAATCACGGCGCGGCTTTTGGCAACGGGCGCAAAATTTTTGTGGACAATTTTTTTCTGTTTGATATAATTCGCGGCGTAATAATTTAAAGGAGGAAATTTTTATGCGAGGAAAATTTTTTGCCGCGCTGACTTTGGCGGCGACACTTTTATTGACGGGTTGCGGCGGCGGAGACCAGCCCGCTCAAAAAGCCGACGATAAATCTGCCGCTAAGGAAGTCACGCTGAAAATCGGCGCGACGCCCGTGCCGCATGCTGAATTGTTGGCGGAGATTAAATCCGACCTCAAGGAAAAGGGAATCACGCTTGAAATTGTCGAGTTCAATGACTACGTGCAACCGAACATCGCGCTCAACGACAAGGAACTTGACGCGAACTTTTTCCAGCACGAGCCGTATCTGAACGATTTCATCAAGGAGCACAAAGACGTTAAGCTCAAAAACGCCGGCGGCATACATATCGAGCCGATGGGCATTTACTCCAAGAAAATTAAGGACTTGAAGGAACTGGCGGACGGCGCGGCGGTTTCAATCCCCAACGACCCGACAAACGGCGGACGCGCTCTGCTTCTTTTGCAGAAGGCTGAACTGCTCAAGCTCAAAGACGGCGTAAACGAAATGGCTACCGTTCAAGACATCGTCGAGAATCCGAAAAACTTGGTGATTCAGGAAGTCGAAGCCGCGCAGCTCCCGCGCACTTTGGAGGACGTGGACATTTCGATTATCAACACGAACTTTGCCATGAACGCCGACCTCAACCCCATGAAGGACGCGCTCTTTATTGAGGATAAAACTTCGCCCTACGTCAATATCATTGCCGTGCGCGACGGCGACGAGAACCGCGACGATATTAAAACCCTTGTGAACACTCTCCAATCCGACAAGATTAAAAAGTTTATCGAGGAGAAGTACAAGGGCGCAATCGTTCCCGCGTTTTAAAAGCAATTAGGAATTAGGAATTAGGAATGAGGAATTATCTTCGTTCCTAATTTTTTTGGAGGGAAAATCTTGGACGAAAAAATTTTGGGAGAAATTCCGCTCAATACGTGGCGTTGGCTCGGCGTCAACGAACTAAAGACCGCCGCGCAGGTTGAAGAAAAATTTTTTGACGTGGGCGACGGCGAGACGAAAACTTTTGCTGAAGTTAATCTTGCGGAGGGAAATGTTGCGCGGAAGATAAAAATTTCTGTCGGAGAAAATGCGCGGGTGGAATTTATATCGGCGGATTTGGGACGCGGCAATTTTTCTGCGGACGTGGAGATTGACTTGCGCGGCGACGATTCGGCGGCTGATTTGGACGCTGTTTATTTCGGCGACGGCAAACGCAAATTGGATTTTAACTACGTGATTCGCCAGCACGGCAAGCGGACGCAAGCGACGATGAATGTACGCGGCGCACTCACCGAACACAGCGACAAAATTTTTCGCGGGACGCTGGATTTTCAACGGGGCGCAAAAGGCTCCACGGGGCGCGAACTGGAGGAAGTGATAATTCTTTCTTCGGGCACGCGCAATCGTTCGGTGCCGCTTATGCTTGCCGCCGAAGACGAAGTCGACGGACATCACGCCGTGAGTATCGGGCGGCTCGACAAGGAGAAAATTTTTTATCTGATGAGCCGCGGGCTTGACAAATCGGAAGCGGAACGTTTAATCGTGGAGGCGGCGTTCAATCCCGTCATAGAAAAAATTTCCGATGACAATCTGCGCGGCGAACTTTTAGAAAATCTTCAGCGGCGGCTTGGCTGAAAAATTTTATGGGGAGATGATTTAATGGCTACGCGCAACAACGACAAGGACGACGTTAAAATCACGGGCACTGCCAACGCGGACACAATCCACAATGGCGGCAACAACGTGACAATCGCCGGCGGCAAAGGCGACGATTCTATTAACAGCTGGGGCGAGGCAATGGCTTACGTCTACAGCGGCGGCAACGACACAATCGAAGGCTTTAGGTTGTCGAACACGCTCGTCCTCGGCAAACTTACAATCAGCGATTCGGTTATCAATCCCGAAAACGGAGATACTACACTCAATATGAGCAACGGCGGCTCCATTGTCCTCAAGCAATATTGGAACAATCCGATTAATACAGTCGCTTCGGTCTCCGATGTCGAAAGTTTTAATGTTATCTACAACGACAAAAGCAAAACCAAAATTAACGGCACGAGCGGTAGCGACCTCATTGAAACTGATGAGAGTTCCAAAGTTACGATAAAAGCCGGCGCGGGCAAC
>JAFXNB010000163.1 GCA_017529935.1 Selenomonadaceae bacterium | reverse complement strand
GAGCGGCAAAATTTCTTTCAACGCGGCGAGCGACGCGACTAATAAAAATATCGTCGACGGGAAGCCCGCGCGTTCGGGGAACATCGGTGCGCACATCATCACCAGCAAACTTAAAATCGACGCCGCCGCGAACGTCAAGATAAATTTCGTAGTTTCCGGCGAAGTTTTTGCTTTGGCGAAGTAAAAAATTATCGGCACGAACAAAATTATTTCTCGCAGGAAGACCGGCAAGAATCCTCCGACAAAATTTGTGTAAAGCATTTGCAATTTGGAAGGCGGCAGGTGGTCGCTTATCAAGTCCGCGCGGTGCAAATTCCCTGGCGCGAACATTAAAATCGCGAAGCCGACGAGCAAAAATATAAATCCGAATTTCATCCACGGCTGAAGATTTTTTTCGCGGCGGAAGTGCACGACGAACATAAACGTTACAAAAATTGTGACTGCCGCGCCCGGTTCAATCGACCAGCCCGCCAAAACTGCAATTAGGAAGTAGAAATTAGGAATTAGGAATTTTTTTCGGCGATAGGCTTCGGCGAACGGCAACAAAAATAAAAGTTCCAGCGTGCACATCCAAAGATAATTGCAGGTGCCCGTCAGCCAAACCGTCGTGATTATCAGCGACGGCGCACAGAAATAAATTCCCGCCAAAATCAGCAGCAGATAACTTTTGTTCATTTCGCGCAACGATAAGCCCGTCCCGACTTTGAACAGCAAAATCACCAACGCCGCGAACACAAAGACATTTGCCACGTCGAAGAAAATTTTTTCTTGCCACACAAAAAATTGTGCGAGAACATGCGCGACCGTTCGCCCGCCCCACGCAAAATAATGCTGCCATTGCGAATAAAAAATATCGCCGATTGACTCCACGGGTTGCAGGCGCGTCGGGTCAATGCCGTTGATTAAATTTCCTTTGCCCGCGCCGTCCCAAATAAATTTGTAGGAATAATCGTCCGCGACATTCGGCATTAGCAAGTTGCGCAAAAAAAATATCGCCAAATAGGCGGCGAATATTCCTTGCCAAGTGATTCGTTCAAAGAAGTTTTGCATTAATCGTCCCTCCAACAAGACTTTTAACGGGATTAAAAGAGCGGCGGTGAATCGCGCAAAAGCCGTGCTTTTCTATGGCGGCAAGGTGTTGCGCCGTTCCGTAGCCGCGATTGTGCTCGAAGCCGTATTCGGGATAAGCAATCGCCCATTTATCGGCGAGGTGGTCGCGCGTGACTTTGGCGATAATCGACGCGGCGGCAATCGAAGCACTGAGCGCATCGCCGTGGATAATCGACAGCGACGGAATTTTTTCGCCGAAGTCAACTTTCATGGCGTCGGTAAGGACAAAATCGGGCTGAACATTCAAGCTAGCGACGGCGCGTTTCATGCCCTCCAGCGTCGCTTGGTAGACGTTCAGACTGTCAATTTCTTCGACGGGAACTTCGACGCAGGAAAAACTTATCGCCGCCAAAATAATTTTTTCGTAGAGAATTTCGCGAACTTTGGCGGAAAGTTTTTTGGAATCGTCAAGCCGCTCAAGATATAAATTTTCGGGCAGGATAACCGCCGCCACGACGACAGGTCCGACCAGTGAGCCGCGCCCCGCCTCGTCCACGCCCGCGATTAAATCAAAACCCTTGTTGCGCGCATCGTCTTCAAACTTGTAGAGATTTTTGACGCGCTCAATATCCGCCTCGACAGAAAATTTTCTCATGCCAGCTACCTCGACGCCCGATAAATTAAGATGACGCCCGCGATTAAGCCGACGACGTTTGGCAACCAGACGGCGTACATTGGCGGGATTGCTCCGCTGCGGGCGATTGCGTTGGCGAGTGTCATTATCGCGTAGTAAAAGAAAATTATCACGACACTGAGCGCGAAGCCCACCGAAGACGGAGTTCTTGTCGGTTGAAGTCCGAGCGGCACGCCAATCAGCGCGAAGATTAAACTTGCCATTGGCACCGTAATTCGCTGATAAAGTTCCGTTTCAAGTTTGCTAGTGTTGGCGTATTGCGCCTTCATGATTTCGATTTGCGCCTTTAGCTCGCTCATTGTAAGTTCTACGGGCTTTTTCTGTTCGCGAACGATTTGGCGCGGGCTTGCCTTGACGGGCAAAATCTGGCGGTCGAATTTCATCGTGTGCGTGCGCTGTTCGTCCGCCAAATCGTAAATCATGCCGTCATGCATAATCCATTCCTCGTTTTTCCATTCGGCATAGGTCGCGTTCTCCACGTGCGTAACTTTGCCGTCCTCGCTGAAAACTTGCATCGTCACGCCTTCCAAAGTTTCATTCTGCGCTTTGTATTCGCGGGCGTAAATCAGCCGCTCCATTCGCTCGCCCGCAAGTTCCTTAACAATAATGTGGTCTTGCGATTTCAGCTCGGTGTTGCCCTGAATCTCGTAGTAGACGACGTTGTTATAGGCGGTGTTCGCCCAAGGTACGACGTGTTCATTAAAGAGAATCGCGGTAATCGTGACGACAACGCCCAAAAAAATCGCGGGCGCGGCAATTCGGCTGAAACTTATCCCGCAAGACTTCATCGCGGTGATTTCGCTCGAACTCGACAATTTCCCGAACGTCAAAAGCGTCGCCAGCAACATTGACATTGGAAACGTCCACATGATGATATTCGGCAAGCCGTAGATAAAAATTTTCACCACGGAGGAGAGGCTCGCGCCGTAGTCGGTTATGTAGCGCGCAATTCTAAAGAGCGTGCCCGAACCGATAAAAACCGCCGTAAACGCGCAAATCGCAAACATAAACGCGAAGACAACTTCTTGAAAAATGTATCTGTCAAGTATCCTAAAGCGCATTCAAAAACCCCCGATTTAGAGCGTGAAGTTACTGCCGAGATAAAATTTTTTAGCAATATCGCTGTTGGCAATTTCGTTAGCGGATCCTTCCAGCAAAATTTTTCCTTCGTTGAGGATATAGGCGCGGTCGACGATGTGCAATGTTTCGCGGACGTTGTGGTCGGTGATTAAAATTCCCATGCCGCGCTTGCGCAGGTATTTGATAATTTCTTGAATATCAGCGACTGCCAGCGGGTCGACACCGGCGAAAGGTTCGTCAAGCAAAATAAATTTCGGCTCCAAAGCAAGACAGCGGGCAATCTCCACGCGCCGCCGTTCGCCGCCGGAAAGTTCTGTGCCCTTGCGTTTCTCGACGTGGCGGATGCTGAATTCGCGCAAAAGTTCGTTAAGTTTCTTGCGGCGTTCTTCCTTTGTCAAGTGCAACGTTTCAAGTATCGCCATGATATTTTCGGCGACGGTCAGCTTGCGGAAAATTGACGCCTCCTGCGTAAGATAACTTATCCCCAGCTCCGCGCGCTTGTACATCGGGAATTTGGAAATGTCCACGTCGTTTATAAAAACTTCGCCCGCGTCGGGTTTTTCCAAGCCAACCATCATGTAAAAGGAAGTTGTCTTGCCCGCGCCGTTCGGTCCGAGCAAGCCGACGATTTCGCCCGTCTCAACTCTTAGCGAAACTTTGTTGACGACGGTGCGCCCTTTGAACGCCTTGACTAAATCACGCGCCTCAAGATTCATCTTTCGTCGCCTCGTCGGGATTAATTACGACAGTTTCATCAGCAGATTTTTCTTCAGCCTGCGCGGGTTCGGATTTCGGCTCGAAAGCTTTGCCAAAATCGTTAGGCATTTGAACGCGCGGTTCAGCTTTCAAAGTTCCGTCATCAGCAAGATAAACCGTCAAGCGGTTACCGCGAATGGTGTTGTTGTCCTGAATCGCCCAGGCATTTCCGCTGACGACCGCTTTGCCGTCCTTTTTGCCGTCGTAGTCAACTTGGTCGCCGCCCGCCTCCAAATTCCGCGCGGGGCTGATAAGGTGTGCATTGCCCGTGCCGATATAGCGTTCGTCGTCTATCCAGCCTTCCAATTTGTCCGCCGTGAAAGTTCCTTCAACCTCGCTCCTTGCAATGCCGCCCGTCGGGATAAGGACGTGTTTTCTGTCGTCGGGGAAAAAGTCAATGTGCTCACCCGTGAAAGTGCGCACGTCGCCTTGGGGATATTTTTCATTGGGCGCGACAGTCTGTGTAGCGATAACATTTTCGTCCGCAACCATGTGCCCTTGCCCGTTGCTCATCAACGCCCCGCAAGTTATGCGCATGTCCTCATCAACGACAATCACGTTGCCGATAAGGTGCGCTTCCTGTGTGTTCACGTTATAAAGCGCGTGGAGTCCCGTCGCTTTGGTCGTGCCGTGCTTTAAAAGGACGTTTCCTTCCGCCGCGACAACGCCGGTGTTCATGTCGTATTCGATTGCGTCGGCGTTCACCTCGGAGGGCAAGTCGTCCTTATCAGCAGCCAGAGCCGCCGAACTTATCAACATCATCGCCGCGCAACCCGCGCAGATTTTTTTTAGCTTAGTCATATCAAAACCTCATCTGACACAATTAAATTTTTTATTCCAATAGCCCAAAGGAATTTCATTATAGTTGTTGCATGGTCGGTCAAGAGAAATCGGCAGATAAATATCTTCGTCGTCGACAAGTTCATAATTTGAAGTCTTAACGTAAGTCAATTCTAGTGCGTCAGGGAATAAAATTTTATCGTCCAAGATTAAAGAAACACCGCAACTGTTTCCATGCAAGTGAGCCAGCGAATGCGTCCGATTTATTTTACTTATGCAAGCCAGCGTCGCATTCATTACGCTTTGATCTTTTGGCTCCGTCAAGTCGTGGAATTCAAAAAGTATTTGGTCGAATTTGCTTAACGTCTCGGAGGTGACGGTGGAAAGGAAACTCCACTCCGCGCCTTCCACGTCCATTTTTAAAATCATGTTCGATTTGTTTTCGTGCCCGTTGCGCTTTATGAAATAATCCAGCGTGTGCATAGATTTTTCTGGAACTTCAACGCCAAAAACGCCCTCCTTGAAGAAATGAAATTTATCGCTCTCCGCTGGCAATGTGTCAACCGTCGGGTCGTACATGAAAATATTATAGTTTCGCCACGTCATTTCCCAATCCCATGAAGCATCATTACTTATTCCAAAAGAATAGGCAATGCCGCTACCCGAAGTATCAAAGTTGTCGACCATGACATAGCCGCCGTCACTCGGTCTACCGACGCGAACAAAATTTTTGCCGAGAACTCTTTTAATCTTAAGCCGCTCGCGAAGTAACTCATAATATTCCGGAATAACGTTTATTTTTTCTTGGAAAGTAACCGGCATACCATTAACAAAAAAGGTTCTTTGAACTTCAATTTTCATAAAACATCTCCCTAAAATTTCATCGACTCATCATCCTCTTTGACGCCCTTTAAAATTCTGGCATGACCCATCAGCCCGAAATGTTTAAAGCCGTTATCGGAATAGGCAAGATCTCCGAAGGCGCGCATGTCTTCCTTGGCAATTTTTACGTTGCCCGTCGCGATAACTTTTTCCTCGCTAATGAACCATTCCAACTTGTCGCTTAAAAGTTTCGCGCCGTCGTCGTTTATCACGTAAACATTGCCTGTCGCGGTGATTCTCTCTTCCTTTGAAAACCAAATTAATTCGTCACTGTTGAGCTTTGCGCCGTCATCTTTTGTAATGCGAACCTCGCCCGTCGCAGTCAACGTTTCCTTTTCGGTTAGCCAGCTCAATTCCTCGCTGCGCAGTTCCGAGCCTTCATTGTCCCGAATGAAAACATCGCCCTCGACATAGATAACTTTGTCCGTTCTGTCGTAAATGCCGCGCTGCGCCGTCAGCTCCCAAGTTGTTTCCTCGTCGTAAAATTTCCCTTGAACGTTCGTTAGCTCCATGTCTTGCGTTATCGAATCGACGCGCATTTTGTCGCAGGTCAGCTCCCAAATTATTTTGCCGTCCTTTTCTTCGGTCAGGGTGTTGCCCTCGTATTCCATGACGGTTGGCGGCTCGAATTTTTCCATCGGCGGCGGTTCAGTCGGCGTCGTCCGCACCACCCACACAATCAAGCACACAAAAAAAATTACTGCCACTCCCGCTAAAATCTTTCCTCGTGTGCTCATGTCGTTTCCTCTTTAGACTTTCTGCGCACCTTAACCGTATGGTGCTTATTTTTATTTTGCATTTCCGGCGGCGTGTTCCAACGTTTTTGAAACCACAGCCACTGCGTCGGATTTTCTCGAATAGTCTGCTCCAAAATTTTAGTCATCTTCTCCGTAAAGCGCAACAAGTCAGCGTCGGTGTCGCCCGTGTCCTCGAAGTGCATGATTTCCCCGATTTTTACAAGGTGCCGCCCGTCCTCCTTGCGAAGGATAAACGCCGGCAAAACCGGTGCCCCGAAACGCCTTGAGAAAACAGCAGGTCCCAGCGGCGTCGAAGCCGTCTTGCCCAAAAAATTTATAAAAGCTCCGCCCGGACCGGCGTCTTGGTCGGCTAGGAAGCCCAAAATTTTTCCTTCCTTGAGTGCACGACCCGCCGCCCGCAGTTCATTTGTTCCGCGATTAAAAATTTCAACGTGAATCGTCGCCCGCAAATCGTCCAGTGCCCGCGAATATTCCGCGTTGGGCTGAAGTTTGGCTATCGCGGTGACGGGCATTCCGTTCAGAGAAAAAGCCGCGCTCAGCCATTCCCACGTGCCGATATGCCCCGTCAAGACAACGACGCCTTGCCCGCCCAATAGAGCCGTCCGCATGCGTTCCAGGTGGTCAATCTCTATGTACTCCGACAAATTTTTTTCGTTAAGGTTGGGCATGTAAAGTATATCCAGCATGTTGCGCGCCAAATTTATAAACGACTTGCGAACGAGTTTTCGCGCCTCCGCCTCCGAAACGTTCAGCGCGGGCATCATCTGCGCGACTGCCCGTTCCCGCTGCTTTTTGACCAGCAGATAATACAAATGCCCGAACAGCCACCCAAACGCTAACAGCACGTCGTAGGGCAAGAGCCGGATTATTCTGCTCATCATCATCAGCGTTTTATAAAGCATTTTTTCCTCCGAAATTAATTTTTATCATAGTCGGCATAGGGAAATTATTTTCACGGGCAAAGTCGATGTTCTCCGTCTCAAAGGGATTTTTGCCGTAATCTTTCAGACAACGAAGCTTATAAGCAGACGACACTCGGCGATACTCAGTCAAGTCGAAGACTTCAGAAAATTCGTCGAGCTTTCCTAAAATTTCCAACGTCAGCAACGTCATCAAACATTTCGGACAAACGCTGCAGTTCGAGGCGTCACTTGTTTTGTCAAGGCAAACGTTTAAATATTTCTGCGCGATGCCCCAATCAGCGATTTTTTTCAGTTTGTCCACGCGCCGATATTGGCAACCGTCGATAATCAACTCCAGCCGCTCCGTCTGAATCAACGGCACAAGATAAAGTTCACAGAAACCAAGCATATCATAATCGTGATAGTAGGTTGAGAATTTTTTGATTTGTTCGTAGCTCAAACCGTTTGAAAAGTAATATCGGCGAATCGAATTCTGCAAGCTGAAGATGCAAGAATAAATACCCAAATAGCCGGCCTTCGCTCCGGCAAGGAACGGAAATTTAGCCAAATACTCGGATTTCATTCCGGCAATTTTGTGCGTGAAGGCGTGCAGGTTGCAGGTGACTGTATAAACGGGCAAGCCGAGTTCGTCAGCGGCGTTAATGTTTCTGTTGTAGCGAGCCTGAAAGAATTTTTGCGTGGAAGGATCTTCAAAGTTGCCATGAGTGCCGCTGTTGAACAGAAACAGGGCGTTGATTCGATAGCCGGGGTCGGTCTCATTGATGAAATGATCGTAAATAGTCGAGAGAGAATCCGCACCGCAAGAAATTCCCGCGCCGATTAAATTTCCTTTCGGCTTGGGCGGACTAAAACCGTCAACAATAAATTTCACGGGCGAAAGAGCATCGGAGAAGTCGCAAAAAATTTTCGGAATGTACCACTTGATATTTTGATAAAGCTTTTTGGATATGTTGCCGCAGATGTGCAGGTCTTGCTTATGATACATCGCCAAATACAGCGGCACGAGCACAAAAGCGTCGTAGGTATCGTCAGCGAGCATGTCGCCGTAAGTTGCGTCAACCTCGAAATAAATCGTCTTTTCTGCGTAAGGAGATTCCACGTCCGTAAAATTTATATCCGCCTCCAGACGTGTCAAGCCTTTGTGTGTGTATTTGCGTAAATTGGAAATTTCAATCATTAAATTTCTCCTCATTGATTGAGCGCGGTTAATTCTTTGTCGTCGAATTCAGGTGAAGTATACCGTTCGATAATCTCTTGCCAAAATCCTTTAGCCTTCAAAATAAATTCTATAATCTCTCGAACCGCGCCGCGCCCGCCGAAATTGCTTGCTACGAAATGCGCCCGTTCGATAACCTCCGCCGACGCATCGCCTACCGCCGCCCTAAAACCGACTTGAACAAAAACCGGCAAGTCAATCACGTCATCAGCAACGTAACAAATCTCCGCGTCCGTCAAGTTGAATTGCGCCTTGATTTTTTTATAAGCGTCGCGCTTGTTCATTTGCCCCTGCATGACGGCGGAAATATTCAACTCGGCGGCGCGCCAAGTAGTCATGTCCGAAGTCCGCCCCGTGATTATCGCCGTCTTCAGCCCGCATGAATGCGCAAGCGTTATCCCGAAGCCGTCGCGGCAATGAAACGCCTTGAAAAGTTCGCCGTTCGCGCCGTGGTAAATTCCGCCGTCCGTCAAGACACCGTCCACATCGAATATTATAAGCTTAACACGCCGCGCCCTGTCAAGAGCATCGCCCGAAATTTTCATGATTTTTTCCTCAATGATTCGCCTTGCGATAAATTTCCAAAACCAAAGCTTTGTCGAGCGGCTGGAACGTCGCAACTTTCTTGGTGCCGTTCGACGTAACCATATCCGCCAGCAAATTCAATTCGTCCTCGCTCTGAACGCCAATTCCCAGCTCTGAAAAATTCGTCGGCGTGCCCAGCTCGCGGAAATAATTTTCCATGGCGTCGATACCTGCGCGGGCGCGCTCGTCAATCGTGCCGTCCGTGATGCCGAAAACTTTTTCCGCAAAATTGGCGAAGCGTTCGGGCTTGACGGTGTAGACAGTTCGCGCCCACGAAGCCCAGACCGTCGTCAAGCTCGCGCCGTGAATCACGTCGTAACGCCCGCTGAGGTCGTGACCAAGTTTGTGCGCGGAAAAATCTCTGTCGCGTCCAAGTCCCGTGAAGCCCGTATGCGACACCGAACCGCACCACATTATCTCGCTCATGGCGTGCAAGTCCTGCGGATTCTTCAAAAGATTTTTCGACTGCGCCATCACATTTTTAATCAGCGACTCGGCAACCATGTCCGTGAACTCGTTGCCCTCAATCTTGCTGAAATATCTTTCTAGCGTGTGCATGATGATGTCGGCGATACCGCAAATCAACGGGTAGTGCGGAACCGTCAGCGCGAATTCGGGATTCATAATCGCAAACACGGGACGCGGAGTGATTGTGCCGCGTTTAAGTCCGCTCTCCTCGTCAGTCAAAACGGCTGAATCAGAAGTTTCACTGCCCGCCGCCGCTATCGTCAACACCGCTCCAACGGGCAAGGATTTTTTTAATTTAACTTTGCCTGTCCAATGTTCCCAAATGTCAACGTCGGGATTCGCTACGCCGAATGCGACCGCCTTAGCCGTGTCAATCACACTGCCGCCGCCCACCGCCAGCACGAAATCTATTTCTGAATCAATCGCCGCGCGAACTGCTTGCCTTGCAAAACTCAAGCGCGGATTCGGTTTGACGCCACCCAAAGTTTTTACTTCAAAGTCGCCGAGAAGCCCTTCGATTTTCCCGATAAGCCCGCTTTTAACGGCACTTCCCCCGCCGTAGAGAATCAGCACGCGCGAGCCGCCGTACTTGCGGATTTTTTCCGCAACGCTATTTTCCGCGCCGCGTCCGAAAATTATTTCCGTCGGGCAATGATATTCAAAACTGTGCATAATTCAACACTCCACTCAAAAATCTTTACGCCGAAATTTTACAACCTTGCGGCGTTTCGTGCAACAAAAAAAAGAGCCGCTGAAATTTTTTTCGTGGCTCTGGGAATGCGGAGCTTATTATCCGCCGAAGTTGTTGTTATGAAGTCACGGGCAGAAAAATGATTGAGTTATCGCTCGGAAATTTCGGGCGATAATTTTTTTTATTCTGTGTAAAAAGTCTTTGTCAAACCTGAAAGAAACATGATATAATCTCGCACAGAAAGGAGGAGAAAATTATGCTTGAGTTATTGAAAAAAACATTTGACAAATTCGACGGATTGATTATATTGGCGGCGGTGTTTTTGTTCACTCACTTTGATTACGATAATCTTTCGACGCTCGACAAAGTTTATACCGCGTCGTTCGCGGTTTGGGGAGTGACGAAGCTGATTCGGCTTTATATCATCTACAAGAAAGAAAAGGAAGGGTGATTCAATGAAAAAAATTTTTTTGGCGGTGCTGATGCTGGCGACGTTTATTTTGAGCGGTTGTGGCAGTCAAGGCAAGGAAGAATCCAAAGACGAACCGCAAGCCACGGCTAAGGAGGACACTCAAGCCGAAGCCGCGCAGGACGTTAAGGGCAACTTGAAAATTTCCATGCTGAACGTCGGGCAGGGCGACGCGATTTTAATTCAGACGGGCAAGCAGACGATTTTAGTTGACACGAGCGACACCGACGAGCGCGATTTACTTGTAAAAGAGCTGGAGAAACTTGCCGTCACGAAGATTGATAAGCTGATTTTAACGCACCCGCACGCCGACCACATCGGCAGCGCGAAAGCTTTAATCAATCCGAGCAAAAAGGAACTCAGCGCGAATCCGTATCTAGAAAAAATTTCCGTCGCTGAAGTTTATGACAACGGAATCTCCGCAAGTTCGCCGCTGTATAAAAGTTACATGAAGGCAATCGACGCGAAGGGCACAACTTACAAAGCGTTGAAAGTCGGCGACACGTTGGACTTCGGCAACTCCGTCAAGTTCAATGTGCTTTACCCGACGCCCGAACTTGTCGACGCTGTCAACGGCGGGCAAAAATCCGACCCGAACAATGAATCCGTCGTCGGAAAGCTCACCTACAAAAAATTTTCCATGCTATTCACGGGCGACGCCGAAAAAGAAGTTGAAGCGTCACTCTTAGCGAATAATAAGACTAAGGATTTAAAATGCGACGTGCTAAAGAGCGGGCACCACGGCAGTTACACCGCGTCGACGAAAGATTTTATCGCGGCGGTCAATCCGAGTTACGTTTTAATTTCCTGCGGACCCGACGAAGAACGCCGCAACACTTACGGGCACCCGCACCTTGAGCCGCTCGAAAATTATTTAGCGCAAGGTATTGACGAAAAAAATATTTTGTGCACGCGCTGGAACGGCACAATCACGATTACCAGCGACGGCAAAAATTTTTCCGTTCAGCCCGAAAACAACGAGGATTGGGTTGACAAGTGGATAAAGAAAAAGCAGAAGGATAAAAAGAAATGAAAACTTACAAAAAAATTTTCTTAATGATGATCTTGGCGGCGGTATTCGTCCTTGGCGGTTGCAATGGACACGCCGCGATTATCGGGGAAGTTCACGACGCTGATTTGAAAATTTCCATGCTGAATATCGGGCAGGGCGACTCGATTTTGATTCGCACGAAAAACCAGACGATATTAATCGACGCGGCGAACGTCACCGAAATTCCCCGCTTCGTCAGCGAGCTGGAAAAATTTTCCGTCACGAGAATTGACAAGTTGATTTTAACGCACCCGCACGGCGACCACATCGGCTGCTCAAATTTGGTAGTCAATCCGAGCGCAAAAAGAATTGCCGAGTATCCTTACCTTGAAAAAGTTTCCGTCGGCGAAGTTTACGATAACGGCGTTGTCTATACCAGCGGGATTTATCGGAGTTACATTAAGAGTGCCAAAGAAAAAGGCATTCCGCTCCGGAGCTTGAAGAGCGGCGACACGTTGGATTTCGGCGGCGGCGTCAAGTTTAAAGTCTTCTGGCCGACTTCAGATTTCGTTGCGACGGTGAATAGCAGACCTATAGATAAAAAAGATAAAGAATACCAAATTAACAACGGTAGCATGGTCGGCAAATTGATTTACAAAGATTTTTCCATGATGTTTACGGGCGATTGCGAAAAGGAATCCGAATTGAAAATTGTGGCGAATAACAGCCCTGCGGATTTGAAATGCGACGTGCTAAAGAGCGGGCACCACGGCTCGGCCACCTCGTCAACCAAAGAATTTGTTGCGGCGGTTAATCCGAGCATGGTTTTAATCAGCGCGGGCGACGAAAGCACCGCCGAAAATCCCTACAACGGGCACCCGCACATTAAGCCGCTTGAAACTTACATGGCGGCGGGCATTAAAACTAAAAATATTTTCTGCACGCTAATGAACGGCGCAATCACAATTACCAGCGACGGCAAAAAGTTTTCTGTTAAGCCTGAAATCAACACGGATTGGGTTGATAGTTGGCTGGCTGGAAAGAAAGCTCGCCTAAAGAAATAATCGCGTCTAAGAAGGAGGATTGATCATCATGAACGAGGAAAAGGAAATCAGCGCGTACCTTGACAGAATCGAGGAATTGGAAGACGGTTCAGCGACGGCAGTTTTTTTGCTTGAGGAGGAGGACGACGAATTCCGCGAATTCACTTTGCCGGCAGATTTTTTGTCAGAAGACGCCGGCGAGGGCGAATATCTCACGATAAAAATTTCCCGTGCGCAAGAGAAAACTCAAGCGGCACTGGACGAGGCGCAGGAGCTTCGGAAAAATTTGGAGGAATGAGGAGTTAATTTGCTAAAAAAATTTTTAACGTGTTTCAGTCTGCTGTTCGTGCTAGCGTTGGCGTCGACGGCTCAAGCCAAACCCGCCGAACTCACCGGCATAAACGCCTACGACTTGGACAGGGAGACCGTGCGGATTGAAATTTCCTATCGTGACGGGCGACTCGACACAAGCGACGTTTCCTCCGAATTTTCGGCGGCGGGCATGAAGCTTGACTTGGACAACGCCTTGCCCGGCAGAGTCAGTCGCGTCTCCGGCATTCAAATTCAATCGGGCGCGAAAAGTTTCATTGAAAAAATTTCCGTCAACGAAACCGCTAAACGGCACACGAGCATACGAATCAATTTCAAATCGGCGGTGAGCAGCGGCGACGCGACGATTGACTTTGAACCCGCTAACCGCGCCGAGAAAAAGGACGCGCGCATTATCGTCGACGTGAAAAAATCTCCCGCACGTGACGAACGGTCGACGGAAGATTTTAGCGGCAACGGCAGAATTATTGTCCTTGACCCAGGTCACGGAGGCTCCGACGCGGGCGCAATCGGTCCGACGGGCGTCACGGAAAAATCTGTTGCCTTGGCTGTTTCGCTTAAGGCGCAAAGACTTTTGGACGCGGCGGGCTATCAAGTTGTCATGACGCGCACGACCGACGTTGATGTTGCCGCGCCGGGCGTCCCCGATTCTACGGAACTTCAAGCGCGTGTCGACAAAGCTCCGCCCAACGCCGCACTGTTTATCAGCGTCCACTGCAACGCCTTCTCGAACGGCAAGGCTAACGGCATGGAAACTTACCACGCGCCGACCGCCGTCAAAGGTGCACGCCTCGCCCGACTTTTAAACGAGGAACTTGAACGGCTCGGCGGCTTGAGCAATCGCGGCGTCAAGGCGGCAAGATTTTATGTCATGACCCATTCAAAATGCCCCGCGTCGCTGATTGAGCTGGGCTTTATCACCAATCCGCGTGAAGAAAAATTATTGGCAAGCGAAGATTATCAGCAGAAGCTTGCGCAGGCAATCACAAACGCCGTCAATCGCTATTTCAATCAAGGAGGATTTGATTAATCGTGAAGAAAATTTTAGTGCCGGCAATGCTCGCGCTGCTTTTGTTTACTGCGGGTTGTGAACAGCCCCCGACCGAAAACCCGCCCGACGCTCCGCCCGCCAAACCCGCGCAGACGAAGCCCGACGTTAAGCCCGAAAACAAACCTGAATCGCCGAAATCTGCGCCCGAACCTAGAGACACCGTTAAACCTACCGAGAATAAGCCCGCCCGCAATGAAAAGACCGAGCGCGCGATTAAGGTTAAAGTTTATTATCCCGATGATTCGGGCATGAAACTTGTCGAAGTCGAACGCGAAATTCTCGTCGACGATTCGGTTGACAAGTACACCGCCGCCGTTGAAGCGTTGCGCGAGGAGCCTGAGGAGGAAAACTTGACGACGATTTTCCCGAAGAAGGCGGCGATTAAGAGCATCACGGTTAGAGACGGGCTGGCGACGGTCGATTTTGACGGGAGCATTTTAAAAGGTTTTGTCGGCGGCTCGACGGGCGAAGAATTTTTCATCGGCTCGATAGTCGACACGCTGACGAATTTCCCCGAAGTCAAGCGCGTGAAATTTTTGGTCGACGGCAAAGAAATCGAAACTTTATCGGGGCACATGGACTTGAGCACGCCGCTCGAACGCATGACTTCTTTAACCGAATAACGTAGCATAAAAATTAAAATCGGTGCGAGAGATTAAACCCTCCGCGCCGATTTTTTAATTACGAATAACCTTTCCCAACAGCCCGTGACTTCACATGCGCAACTTTTTTAACAGAGCTTGGCAGCCGCGCAGAATGTCAGCGTAAGTCGTCGCGAAGCCGGTTTTATCCCAGGGAATATCTTTGTCGAGGATCATTGAAATTTTCTCGTCAGGGTCGCCGCCGACAATCGCCTTGACCTGCTCAACATTGCCCGCGTCCATGCAAATGATTAAATTATTTTCGGCGTAATCAGCAGGAGTGATTTGCCGCGCCGTGTGCTCTCCGTAAGGAATATTTTCTTCGCGGAGTTTGGCGGCAATGCCTTCGTGCAATTTCCCGCCTTCCGTCGGTTTGCTTGCGGCACTCGCCACAGAAATTTTTCCACTCAAGCCCGCGTCATCAATCAACTTTTGCATGACGAATTGCGCCATCGGCGAACGCCCTGTATTTCCACTGCACACGAATAAAATTTTCACCAGAATAACCTCCAAAAGAAATTTACTTAGAAAGCGCATTTGCCGCCGCGTTGACTTTTTCGGCAGCATTTTCCAGTTGCTTTTCAACGACATTCATATCTTGCATATCGGTCTTTTCAACGTCGAAGCCCACCTTTTTCAAGACCGGTCCGACGACGGCTTTTGTAGTTGCCATTAGTTGTTGCTTATATCCCGTTACTGCGCCTGTGGCGTCGGGGACGGAGCCAACCATGCTGTAGGCGACCAAAGCCGCTGCCATTCCGAGTACGAGTACGACTAAAGCTAAAATTTTTTTAATCATATAGATCACCCCGAAATTGATTATACCACAAAAAAAGCGCGGTGAAAATTTTTCTCCGCAATTTTAATTTATTTATCTGTTAGAACCCAAAATATTTCCGGCGTAGTCGACGAGAATCGTATTGACTTTGAACTTGCCGAAAACGTAACGTTCAGCGCGGCGGCTTGCCCGTGCCGCAATTTTTTTATAGACGCGCTCCAGCCCGTTCGCCGAAATAATCTGCGCGGCGTCTTCAGTAGTGTTGGCGTCGAGGATTTTTTGAACTTCAGAAGATTTAAGCCCTTCCGCCGCAGAATATGCCGCTAAAGTTTCCGATCTGGCGTCAGCAACGCGATTGTGCGTGTGGAAAATTCCCGCCGCAACTTTAATCAGCTTGCCGAGGTGCCCGCACAGAATTATTTTTTTTATGTCGCGTTCAGCCGCCGCCTCCAGCATGAAGCCGATAAAATTGCTCGTTTGAATTATCGCGCCGTCAGGGAAGCCGAGTTTCTTTGCGATTGTCTCACCGATTTTCCCCGGCACGAAAATTAATTCGTCGAAGCCCGCCGCCTTAGCCACGTCGATTTGGGGCACGAGCGAATTTTTAAAAGCCTCCTCGCTCATTGGGCGCAAAACTCCCGTTGAGCCGATTATCGACAAGCCGCCCTCGACGCCCAGAATCGGATTCAAAGTTTTTTTAGCCAGCTCCACGCCGTCGGGAATTGAAATTTCAACTTCAAGCCCGCCGATTTCAAATTCCGCCGCGACGTTTTGAATCAGCCTGCGCGGACCGGGATTAATCGCAGGCTCGCCGACGGGCAGTTGAAGTCCCGCCTTGGTTATCTTTCCAACGCCAATGCCCGCCTTAAAAATAATTTCGCCGCCGAAAATTTTTCGCACCGTCGTGAAAACAGATGCGCCGTTTGTGATGTCGGGGTCGTCGCCCGAAAATTTTATGACCTCAACTCGAACGCCGCCGGAAATTTTTTCAACATTTTTAATCGGAATTTTTAGCGGCGTCCCGTCCAACGCGATAATCTCCACGCCGTCGACATTCGCGCCCGTCGTCATGAAAATCAACGCCGCCTTGACACCCGCCGCCGCGCAGGCTCCCGTCGTGTAGCCGCCGCGCAAAAATTTTTTCATGCCGCGCCGCTCGTTGAAGTCGTCAACTTTTCGGCTTTGGCTTTTTCCATTTCCGCAAGCATTTTCCTATAGGCGTCGGTGTCAGCTTTTATCAGCGTGACAAATGCGCTCGTCGAAAATTCGTCAGGCTCGGCTTTGACCTGTTCAATCGGCGTCGGCTCGACGATTCTGTTATTCATGGGAAGATTAGACTTGCCCGCTTTAAAATCTTCCCACATTACCATAATTCCGTTAAGCGCGTCCTCCGCCATTTCCAACGCCTCGTAAAGCGAATAACCATAAGTTGCCGCTCCCGCGACATCAGGAAATTCAACGCACCACGTGTCTTTCATCTCTTTATCTTTTCGGAAAATCGCGGGATAAACGTACTTCATAAAAATTCCTCCTTAACGTTTTTTTGGAACGCCCGCTTGCTTGCGACGAACTCTTTCCGTTCCCACAGGCACTTCCTGTTGATTGTGGCGTCCCATTTGAAATCTTTCGCCGGTTATCGGGCTGAACCACCATTCGTGGTTGCCGCCCTCGCTCTCTTTGTAGCAACCGGCTTTTTGGAATTCGCGTTTAAGTTCTGCTTCCTTCGGCATAACAAATTCTCCTCAGCGATTGTCGTACATCTTTGAATAATAATTTTTGTACTCGCCGCTGATAATTTTTTCCCACCACGCGCGATTTTCTAAATACCACGCGACAGTTTTCTTTATGCCGTCGTCAAATTTCGTCTGCGGCGTCCAACCCAGCTCGTTAGAAATTTTCGTCGGGTCGATTGCGTAGCGTTGGTCGTGTCCTTTGCGGTCGGTGACGAACTCAATTAAATCCTCGCTCTTGCCCAAAATTTTTAAAATCGTCTTGACCACGTCGATATTTGTGCGCTCGTTATGCCCGCCGATATTGTAGACTTCGCCAACCGTGCCACGCCGAATTATCAAATCAATCGCCGCGCAGTGATCTTCGACGAAAAGCCAATCGCGGACGTTAATGCCCTTGCCGTAGACGGGCAACTTTTTATTGTGGAGCGCGTTGATAATCATCAGTGGAATCAATTTTTCGGGGAAGTGGAAGGGACCGTAATTGTTGGAGCAGCGGCTGATTGTCGCGGGTATTTTGTACGTGCGCTGATAAGCTTGGACGAGCAAATCGGCGGCCGCCTTGCTGGCAGAATACGGGCTGGACGTGTGTAAGTTCGTCGTCTCCGTGAAAAATAAATCGGGGCGGTCGAGCGGCAAGTCGCCGTAAACTTCGTCGGTTGAAACTTGATGAAAACGTTTAATCCCAAATTTTCTGCAGGCGTCGAGCAAAACACTCGTGCCGATAATATTTGTGCGCAGGAAAAGTTCGGGGTCTTCAATCGAGCGGTCGACGTGACTTTCCGCCGCAAAATTTACAACGACGTCGGGCTTAACGTCCTCAAAAAGTTTGTAAACAGCTGTGCGGTCAGCAATATCGCCGCGAACGAATTCAAAATTTTTATTGGCTTGCGCGTCGGCGAGAGTTTCAAGGTTGCCGGCGTAGGTGAGCTTGTCGAGGCAAATGATTTTGTCGTCGGCGTGATTCTTCAGCTCGTAATAAACAAAATTCGCGCCGATAAAGCCCGCGCCGCCCGTTACAATGATTGTCATAAAAAATTCTCCCTCCAAAGTTTTTATCAATGATAGCAGAAAAATTTTTCGCTAGCAATTTTACGGCGGCGGATTTTTTTGTTATCATGAAGAAAATTTTTGGAGGCGATTATTTTGTTGAGCGACGTTGAAATTGCGCAGGGCGCGAAGGTCGAAAAAATTTCTGCGGCGGCGGAAAAACTCGGATTGACGGAAGACGATTTGGAATTTTACGGCAAGTTCAAGGCGAAAATCTCCGCTGACGTGTGGAGCCGCGTCGAAAAAATCCCGACGGCAAATTGATTTTGGTCACGGCGATAACTCCAACTCCCGCCGGCGAAGGTAAAACGACGACTTCAATCGGCTTGGCGGACGCGTTTGCGAGAATGGGAAAAAAAATTTGCGTGGCGTTGCGCGAGCCGAGTCTTGGTCCCTGCTTCGGGATAAAGGGCGGCGCGGCGGGCGGCGGCTACGCGCAAGTGGTGCCCATGGAGGATATTAACCTGCACTTCACGGGCGATTTTCACGCGTTGACGACAGCGCACAATCTCCTTGCGGCGGTTTTGGATAATCACCTGCAACAGGGCAACGAACTGAAAATTGACGTGCGGCGCGTCGTTTGGAAACGTGTACTCGATTTAAATGACCGTGCGTTGAGGAATGTGATTGTCGGGCTTGGCGGAAAAATTAACGGCGTCCCGCGTGAATCGGGCTTCGACATAACCGTTGCCTCCGAAATGATGGCAATTCTTTGTTTGGCGAATGATTTTGCCGACTTGAAAGCGCGGCTCGGAAAAATTGTTGTGGCGTACACTGTCGACGGAAAAATTGTCACGGCGGACGATTTAAAAGTCACAGGCTCGCTGGCATTGCTGTTGAAAGACGCGATTAAACCGAATTTAG
>JAFXNB010000162.1 GCA_017529935.1 Selenomonadaceae bacterium | reverse complement strand
GCGGCAAGCAAATGAAAGACGTCTGGTCTGATATTTGGACGGGCACTTTGACCCCGCAACGCGAAAAACTTTTCGGCAAACACCCGACGCAAAAGCCGCTTTACTTGTTAGAAAAAATAATTCTTGCCTCCACCCGCGAAGACGATTTGATTCTTGATCCTTTTTGCGGTTCCGGGACGACGGGCGTCGTTTGCAAAAAGTGGGGCAGAAAATTTATCGGCATTGACATCACCGAAGAATTTGTCGCGTTGTCAAAGGAAAGGTTGATTCACACACAATGGAGAAGCGCAATTTCGACGACTGGCTCAAAACTTTTCGCGCATCTATAAATCAATACGATTATTACACGGACTTTGCCAAAGTTTACGCGAACGCCGAGCGGTTGAAACGGCAAATTTATCTTTTGAATTCGCTGGTCGGCTCAAAAAATATCGAGTTGGAATTTGAGCAACTGTTGACGGATTATCCCGAATGTTTGCGGGCGGTACCGATTTTATTAGCTGTTCGTCAGAGTGAAATTTATTGCTGCAACGTTAATTATCGTTTCGACAAGCCGAATCAATCTGTCGAGCAATACAAGTTCTTCATGCGGCAGACGGGGCTTTTCGATATGTTGCAGAATCACCTTATCGCCAATCTTTATGACTACGTGACGGGCGTCGAGGTAGGGCTTGATTCAAACGGCAGGAAAAATCGCGGCGGTCATCAAATGGAGCGGCTTGTCGAAAAATTTTTGAGCGCGGCGGGCGTCACTTATCATAAGGAAATGTATCTTGAGGACGTGGAAAAAACTTTCGGGCTTGACTTATCGGCGATTTCTGCGGCGGGGACATCGGCTAAACGTTTTGATTTTGTCGTCGAGGCAGCGAATAAAATTTTCGGTATCGAGACGAATTTTTACACGGGCGGCGGCTCCAAACTCAACGAAACGGCACGAAGCTACAAGATGATAGCCGAGGAAGCGCGGAACATTGCGGGCTTTGAATTCGTGTGGATAACCGACGGCAACGGCTGGAAATCTGCGCGGCGGAATTTAAAAGAAACTTTTCTTGTCCTGCCGACGCTGTATAATATTCGGGACTTGGAGGACGGAATTTTTTTGGAGCTTTTTAAATGATTGAACGAGCAGAAATTTTAGGCGTAAAAGTCGACGCGGTGACTATGGCGCAAGCCGTCGAGTGCGTGGCAAATTTAATCGCGGAAAAAAAATCGTCGCTGGTGGCAACGGCGAATGCCGAAATGCTTTTGAACGCGACGCACGACGCCGAATTGAAAAAAATTTTGAACGCGGCAAATTTGGTCGTACCTGACGGCGCGGGAACAGTCTGGGCGGCACGGCACCTCGGCAAACACATGCCCGAACGCGTCGCGGGCTTCGATTTGGTTCAAGAGCTGATGAAACTGGCACCTGCGCGGGCGTGGAAATTTTTCCTGTTCGGAGCGTCGCCCGGCATCGCCGATAAGGCAAAATTAAAAGCCGAGGAACTTTACCCCGGCATAAAAATCGTCGGCACGCGCAACGGCTACTTCAAGCCCGAAGACGAACCGGAAATAATTTCGCAGATAAAAAATTCCCGCGCAGATATTTTGCTGGCGGCATTGGGCGTACCCAAGCAGAAAAAGTGGCTCTTCAAATACAAAGACGAACTGAAAATCCCCGTGTCAATCGGCGTGGGCGGAACGTTCGACGTTATGGCGGGCGTAGTCAAGCGTGCGCCGCTGTGGATGCAAAAAGCTCGCCTGGAATGGCTTTTCCGCGCAATGTTGCAACCGAGCCGCGCAGGAAGATTAATCGCCTTGCCGAAATTCGTTTGGAAAGTTCATCAGCAGAAGACAAGCTAACAGCTAAACAGGAGCGTGAAGATTTTGAGCATAATTAGAGAAGGATTTTATTTCGCGGGCGTCGCGCTCCTTATCGCGCTTTTTCTCGGCGTGCTGATTCACCCCTACGCCGCGATTCTGCCCGCCGTCATTGCCTGCTACTGCATTTATTTTTTCCGTAATCCCAACAGAAAAATTCCCGCCGACGAAAATTTAATCGTGTCGCCCGCCGACGGCACCGTTCAAGACGTGGTGGAAGTCGACAACGACGATTTTGTCAAAGGTACTTGCCGCAAGGTTATTATCTTCCTGTCGGTCTTTGATGTCCACGTAAACCGCAGCCCCATTGCCGGCGAAATTAAAATTCAGAAATATATCTGCGGACGTTTTCGCCCCGCCTACAAAGATTCGGTCGGCTTTGAAAATGAACGGCACCTTATCGGCATTGAAAACGAAAAACTCCGCGTCACCGTCACTCAAGTTGCGGGGATTTTGGCGCGGAGGATTGTCAGCTGGGTCACGCTCGACGACAAGCTGGAGAAGGGCGAACTTTACGGCTTGATTCGTTTCGGCTCGTGCACGGAGCTTGTCATGCCCGATAACGTCGAAGTTTTGGTTAAGAAGGGCGACAAGGTGCGCGGCGGCGAATCGATTATCGGGCGGATTAAGTGAGGTGTCGCAAATGAAATGGATTTTGCCCAACGCTTGCACGGCGGCAAATTTGTTCTTCGGAATGCTTTCAATCCTGTCCACTTACGAAGGCGATTTTTTTATGGCGTCGATTTACATCTTGCTCGCGCTGATAGCCGACGGCATGGACGGACGAATTGCCCGCGCATTGAATGCCGCTTCCGAACTCGGCAAGGAAATGGATTCGCTGTGCGACCTAGGCTCGTTCGGAGTGGCTCCCGCGTTTTTGGCTTATGCGTTCTGTCTGCAAAATTACGAGCTACTCGGCAAGGCGGCGGCGATAATCTTTGCGCTGTGCGGCATGTGGCGGCTTGCAAGATTCAACGTCAATACAGGCGTCGTGCACGGCTTTTTCATGGGGCTGGCGATTCCTGCGGGCGGCTGTATCGTGGCGACGACGACGCTCCTTTTTTTGGCGATGAATATTCGTCCGGAAAATTTCGGGCTGGTCTACCCGATAACAACGATAATCGTCGCTTATCTCATGGTCAGCCACGTGCACTATCCCAATTTCAAGGGCGACGGCGCGGAAAAAATTTTCTTAGTCTCTAAAATTTTCGCGGCGGCAATGTTCGCGGGGATAATTTACTTGACGCAAACGGCGATAGTTCAGGGTGTGCTGACGGCGATTTTCTCCACGTATGCGGTCTTCGGCATCGTCAAGTCGCTGATAGCTCTGATGACGCGCGACAACTTATGACAAAAAAAAATTAACGGCTTCGTCACATGGCGGAGCCGCTTTTTTTTATCTGATTTACAATTTCCTTGACCGCGAACGGTCGGGAAATTTTTTTTGCGGCGTTTTTCATAGCTTCAAGCTGCGCAGGGTTTTTTAAAAGTTCTTCGACGACTTGAGATATTTTTTTATCGTCGACTGCAATCGCCGCCCCGTGCGCCGTCGCATATGCCGCGTTGAGAGCCTCCGGACCGGGTATCGGCGCGTGCAAAATCAGCGGCAAGCCCGCCGCGAAAGCCTCCGTCATCGTCAGTGCGCCCGGCTTCGTGATTAATAAATCCGCCGCCGCCATGAGTTTATCCACGTCCGAAACGTAGCCGAGCACTTCCAATTCGTGCGAAATTTTTAGTTTCTTCAGCCGCGCCAAAAGTTTTTCGTTCTGCCCCGCCACGACGATTATTTTCAGCGGCGTTTGAACTTTGTCCAGCTCCGATAAAGTTTCTTCGATTGAGCCGAGACCTAAGCCGCCGCCCATGATTAAAATTGTCGTGATTGCGCCGGAGATTTTTTCTGCCGTGGAAAATTTTTCGTCAATCGGAATGCCCGTCGCGTAAATTTTTTGTCCTGCGCGGCAATGTGCGGAAAGTTCGCGTTGCATTTCCTCCGTCGCCACGAAATACGCATCGACTTCGCCGTAAATCCAAATTTCGTGCAGGGAGTAATCCGTCAACACCGCCGTCAATAAAAATTTTTTCGCGGATTTGGCGTGTAAAAATTTCCACAACGACGCGGCGGCTTCGGGGAAAGGGTGCGTGCAAATCACGACGTTCGGGCGGAATTTTTTCAGCAGGCGTGCGAACGGCAAATACATCAGCGCGGAACTTAAAAATCTTGCCGACACGCCGACTTTCTTGCCGTCCGCGAATTTGTAAATTCTGTCGTAAAGGTCGGGGATAAATTTCAGCGCGGCAAGGTAAAATTTTTTCGTCAGCCAGTTCAGCGTCGAAATTTCCCGCGCCATGAAATCAACGACGTGCGCTTCCTCGCCGAAAATTTTTTGCAAAGCTTCCGCCGCCTTGGTATGACCTGAACCGATTGACGCTGATAAAATTAAAACTTTCACGCTGTCAGCCCGCCGTCGACGCTCAAAATCGCGCCCGTTATAAATTTCGCCGTCGCCAAAAAATAAATCGCCTCCGCCACTTCCTCAGCTGTGCCGATTCTGCCCAGCGGATAAATTTTTGTAAGCTCCTCAAGTGTGCCGCCCGAAGTTTTTAATTGCTTCAACGTCAGCGGCGTCAAAATATCGCCAGGCGCAACGCAATTCACGCGGATTGAAAAACTCGCCAGCTCCAACGCCAAAGACCTCGTGAACGCCACCACCGCGCCTTTGCTCGCCGAATACGCCGCGCAGAAATAATTTCCCTTAAGCCCCGCGTCGCTCGCCACGTTGACAATCACCCCGTGACTTTTAATCAGCTCGCCAACCGCCGCCCGCGTCACAAAAAAAGTTCCCTTGACGTTCGTGGCAAAGATGTCGTCGAAAATTTCCTCGTCCGTGAAAGTTATCGCGCCCTCGTGATAAATGCCTGTTGTTCCAAGTGAACAGTTCGTAACCTAAAGAGATGTAGTTGTTGTTGTCTTTGAGGAGGTCGATGAAGGGGAACGAGCCAGACTTTGAAGCACGCACATCGTCAAGTTTCGAATAAGTGGCCAGGAACTGGTTCGACTGGTTGTCGGTGAAACGGCTGTTCAGGTCGATGGAGAACGAGTGGACCAGATTGTCCTCAGCATACATGGAGTTGGCATAGGCCATAGCCATCTTTGACATTCTGCCATCGGTCATGCGAGGTCCGCCATCCATCGAGGCATCATTCGGGCTTTTCCAGTTGCGGTTCTTGGTGTAGTTGTAGCGCAGGGCCAGATGATGGCGGTTGGTGATGTTCCAGTCCAGTCGGGCCAGCAGTTTATAGTTGTTCTCGTCGGCCGGGAACGAGGTGTAGCTGCCCGTGTCGTAGCCATAGTTACGGCCCACATATTCTGAAATGGCAGCCAAGTCGTATTGGGTGGTGCGTGAGACGTAGTTCTCGGCATTCTGTGGGTCGTCGAGAGTGGCACCGCGCCAGTGGTTCACCACCGTGGGCTTGGTCATCATCTCGCCATTGGCAAAGAAGAAAAGCCGGTCCTT
>JAFXNB010000161.1 GCA_017529935.1 Selenomonadaceae bacterium | reverse complement strand
GTCAGGCGACGTGGCGGTCAAGCCGCCAGTGCGTACTCTTCGTTCGCAGTTATAATTAAGTTTTCCGCTTGTCAAATCGGTTGCGGAGCCGATGCTCGCTTATCAAACCCCGTTCATCCCTGTCGAAACCATTACATCCCCTTTTTTGAAGTTCACGTAGTTTATCACGCCCAAAATTTTTTGTCAATCTTCCTCCACAGCTTTAATCGCGTCTTCAGGCTCGACCAAGCCGAACAGAACCTTTACAAGCGCGTCGCCGTATTTCTCAATCATCATCAGCCCGATAATCACCGAAAAATCTATCTGCTCATAGGTCGGCGGAATAAATTCATCGCTACCGCAGTAAAACGCAACTCTGTAGGAAATTTCGCCGTCGTTGAAGTCGAAATCAAAGCAACCAATCCTTAAGCCGTAGTTCGCCCGCAAAATAAATTCCGCAACATTTGCACGTTCCGCTTCGTCCGCGCTGAGTGGAATAATCATGTTTAAGACGAGCTTGTCCTTGTACGCGTGGAAAAATACCGTAACGTGACCGAATTTAGTTTTGACGGAATAAGTCGCGCTTGCAATGTTTCGTTCGTCAAAGGGCGTGTGTTTAATCCCGTCGCGCTCAAAAAAATTTTCAACTGCCGCGCGAACTTCTGCTAGCGTGTCACGCTCTGCTTGGCTTGACATAAAAATTCCTCCCTCTGTATTTATTAGCCTGCAAATTATTTCGCCTTGAATAAAAAAATTCCCCCTTGTACATAAATTTTTTTGATAGATAAGAAGCAACTCCTTCGGCAAAATGTCGGAGGAGTCTCAAAGGATTATCGTGGAGGAAGTGTCATGCAGTTGGTTCTGCGCCCTTATTAAACCATATCTTCAAGCAAATGTCGCTATCACTTTTCGGCTAATTTCTGTCACTTTTGCCTTTGCCTTTATAAATTTTCTCTGTTAGAATACCGCATTATACTTTTGAATTTTATAAGGAGAAGTTCGCCGTGTTGCCTGTCTTAGTCTCACTTGCCCAGCTCATCGACGCCTATGTCCGCTTCCTGCCCTTGAATAATCACGTTTCCGAACGCTCGAAACGCAAAATTTTTATCGGCTCGGCTATTTGGTGCGTTGTGAGCATTTTTTTATATTTTTTTATTTTCAAGGCGTGCGGCGTCAACGCTGTAACTTATAAATCAATTATCATGCTCGGCTGGCTTCCCTATTTTATTATTAACGTCGTCTTTTTGCCCGATAATTTGCCCCAAAATGTATTTGTGCTCGGCATGGCGGCTATTTTAGCACTTTTTCAACACACTTTAGCCACAAATATCGTTCTATCTAATTTCCAGACCGATTTTGACATTATTTTTTATGAAGCGATGCTTTATTTGGCGTTATTTGCCGTTTCTCTGCCGCTGTTGCGAAAACTTTTTTTGGGACTTCTTCCAAGCCGTGAATTTTTTAATTTGAGACCGCAAGGCTGGTATATCGCGCTTTTGCCGCTCATTATCGTTTTAGGACACATCATAAGAATCGCTGACGGCACGTTGATTCATTCCTTTTACGAAAGGCTTTCCCGAATTTATTTGCCGATAGTTTTTTTTATATTCTATCGATTTATTTTATCGGCGGCGGAGAATTTCTACGATTTGCAACGTTTAGAGCGCAATAAATCACTTCTGCAGGGGAAATTAACGACGTTAAAGGATTACAACGCATTAATACTGGAGAATCAAACGCAAATTTCTGTTATGCGGCACGATTTGCGCCACAGTTACAACATAATTTATACATTGCTGGAAAATAACGAGATAGAAAAGGCATTGGAGCACATAAAAATTCAGAAACGCGAATTGGAGGAGCAAAAAAATTGATATTAACGGGCGTCGTGTTTCTTTTGGCACAAATTTCAGGCGTTTATTTAAGATATTTGCCGTTCAGCGCGGAATTATCCGCCGAAGAAACTTCGAGATTATGGAAATATTTTTTGCTCTGGAGCTTGGTAAATTTAGCAATAGGGCTATGGATATTTTCGGACGAAATGACTTATCGGCGATTTAAAATAGAATTATTGCTCGGCTGGCTTCCATATTTTTTAATTTCAATGGCGACAATCCGCAGAAAAATACCGCAACACATCTTTGTATTTGGAATGCAGGCGTTGTGGTGCTTTACATTGCACGCATTTGGCGGCATGGGCGTCGCAATAATTTACGGGCAAATGTCCGAAGAATATTTATCGTCGCAACTCGGATTTTACATGCTGTTTTTCACGATTTTATTGCCTTTGGAGCAAAAATTTTTTAAAACATTGCTGCCGAGCGAAAAATTATTTGAAAATGCCGCGCTACGTTGGGGAATTTCATTTTTGCCAGCGATGATATTTTTGGGATTAACAATTCAAATCATCGATATAACGTTTTTGTCGACGTGGAAAGACAGATTTGCGCGATTAATTGTTCCGGTATTTTTCTTTATGGTGTATCGTTCGTTGAGTTTGGCGACGCAACAAGTCGAGGAAAAACAATTAAATGAGCAAAAAAATCAGCTGTTAATGCGGCAAATGGAATCGATGAGCGAACAAAATGCATTGATGGAAAAAAATCAGGCGGAAGTAGCGGAATTAAGACAAAATTTAGCGGCGAATTACCTTAAGATAGAGAAATTACTCGTCGAAAATAAAAAAGCGGCGGCTATGGAATTTATACGGCGTCAAACAAACCTTTTAGATTCGACGCGGATAAAAATGTTTTGCAAAAGCCCGCTAATAAACGCGGCATTATCGATATATACACGGCGCGCAGAGAAATTAAAGATAAAAATAAGCTTAAAAATAGATTTACCGGTCAAAATAACGACAGATGAGAACGATTTGGCGGTTCTGGTGAGCAATTTATTGGAAAATGCAATAACGGCTAGTTTGGAACAAAAAAACCCCGCCGACAGGGAAATATCGTTAATAATGCGGCAAACGGGCGGACAAAATGTGTTGGAAGTGGGAAATCGCTACGATTCGGAGGTAAAAATTGGGGAAAATGGTCTGCCTTACACGAACAAAGCAGGGCACGGACTCGGTATGGCGTCACTGGAAATTTTTGCAAAAAAATATTCCGCATTTACGGATTTTAGTCAAGAGAATGGCTTTGTGTGGCTAAGTTTGTATTGGAACGATTAATTATTTATGGGCAAAATAGCGCATGAATTTAACTTTGACTTCCTTTTTTTTGCGCTGACTAATCGGAATGGAAGTGCCATCTAAAAGCGTAAAGTCGTCGCTTTCCATGAATTTAACGTAATCCATATTGATAATAATTCGGTGATAACACTCCAAAAAGCGTTTATCGGCGAGCAAAACGGGCTGAATTTCGGAATAATTGTTGTTGGTGACGAATTTTTTTCCGTCAGCGAGATAAATACAAAGGCGATGACGATAATCTATGTCGATATATAAAATGTTGCGGAAGGGCACGGAAATTTTTTCGCGACCGATATTCAAGTCAATTTCGGGATTTTTTTCGCTGATTTTGCGGAAAACGTGCTCGAAAGTAGCGTTAAAATCATCTACATGATTGGAAATTGGCTTCATAAAATAGCCGATAGCAAAAACGCGGTAGCCGTTCAAAATAAAATCGTCGTTATTCGTCAGGAAGACAATATTAACATCGTCGTCGCCGCGAGCACGAATTATTTGCGCGGTTTGAAAACCGTTAATTTCGGGCATTGCAATATCTAAAATTACCAAATGAAACGCTCCAACGCTGAAAATATCTAAAAAATCTTTGGCGGAGGAAAAAGTTTGGATATTAAAATCTTGTTGAGACCAATTTTCCTGTAAATAATCGTTTAAATACGTTTTTGCGGCGTTTAATTCCAATTTGTCGTCATCAACAATGGCGATATTCACAATCAATTCCCCCCCCCCCATTGTCGTAATTGTCACTAAGTTTAAGAAAAATTATTTTAACATCGTAATCGCCGCTGGCACGGATAAAATCGGCAAGTTTGCGCATAGAATCGCCGAGAATCACGAGCTGATATAAGCCCGCGCTGAAAACTTGAATAAAATCCTTCGCCGTGTAAAAAGTTTCGATGTGGATAAGCGGCTCGTAATTAGCCCAAAATTTTTTAATGTAAAAGTGCAGAAAAGTTTCGGCAATTTCCAAATCAATTTTTTCGTCGTCGATGATTGCGATATTCATAAAAAAACCTCCCGCAATGCTGCTTGCACTATTAAAGCACAAAACGCGGGAGATTTCTTTATCACTTTTTTAACTAAACAAATCACTTTTCAGCGCGGAAATTTTTTTAACGATGCCGTCCGCGTCCATGCCGTAGTATTTGAAAATCTGCGCGGGCGTGGCGGGAATGACCGGCGCGTCGGGCAAGCTTAGGCTGACAACTTTTGTCGGAGAATTTTCCGCGACAACTTGCGCGACCATGGAGCCAAGCCCGCCAATTTTAACGTGCTCTTCGACCGTCAAAATAAGTTTCGTTTCCTGCGCGGCTTTGATAATCGCCGGCTCGTCAATCGGTTTGACGCAGTACATATCAATCACGCGGGCGGAAATTCCCTGCGCCGTCAAAAGTTCGCCGGCAGTTTTGGCGTATTGAACGACTTCGCCGCAAGCGATAATCGTCACGTCGGTGCCATCTTGGAGGAGCGTCGACTTGTCAAGCGCAAAGGGAACGTTGCCTTCTTCGTAAACGTCGGCGACGGGATTGCGCCCGATTCTGATGTAAGCCGGCTCGTCGTCTTGAATCAACGCGCGAATTAATTTTTCAGTTTGGAAGCGGTCGCAGGGCAGATAAACTCTCAAGCCGGGCGTCGACGCCAAAGCCGCAATGTCGCTGACAGCTTGATGAGTTAAGCCGAGGTCGCCGTAGCTGATGCCGCCCGCAATGCCGACGAGTTTAACATTAGTGTGCGAGTAGCCGACATCGACTTTAATTTGGTCAACGGCGCGCGTCGAAAGAAAACTTGCCGGCGAAAAGACGAACGGCTTTTTTCCGCAAGCAGCAAGCCCTGCCGCGATTGAAACTAAATTTTGTTCAGCAATGCCGACTTCGACGAACTGCGCGGGGAAATTTTTAACGTAAGGCTCCAAACTCGCCGAAGAGCGCGAATCACTGCAAAGGACGACGAGATTTTTATCCTTGCCCGCCACTTCGACGAGAACATTGTTGACGACGGCTTTGTTAGCGATTTTATTCATAACGTGCACCCCTTCTGTCCAATTCCTGCAACGCGGCTTGATATTCATCGTCATTGGGCACGCGGTGATGCCAAACGAGTTTATCTTCCATGAACGACACGCCGAAGCCTTTGACAGTGTGCGCGATTATGACGGTCGGCTTGTCCTTAATTTTTTTTGCCAGCGCAACGGCATTGTCCACGGCGTCAAGGTCGTTGCCGGGGATTGAAATAACATTCCAGCCGAACGCCGCCCAACGATTTTCCTGCGATTTTAAATTCATAACCTGTTCAGTCGTGCCGGAAATTTGCAGGTGATTGCGGTCGACAAACGCGGTTAAATTGTCAAGTTTGTAGTGACTGCCCGCCATAGCCGCCTCCCAAACGGAACCTTCCGCAACTTCGCCGTCGCCCATGACAACATAGACGCGATAATTTTTGCCATCCATTTTGCCGGCGAGAGCCATGCCGACGCCCACGCCCAAGCCGTGTCCCAGCGAGCCGGTGTTCATCTCAATGCCGTTGACTTTGTTGGTCGGGTGCCCGATATATTTGGAGCCGAAAGTCCCGAACGTGTCCAAATCTTCTTTCGGGAAAAAGCCCCTGTCAGCGAGCACGACGTAAAGAGCCTCGATTGCGTGCCCTTTGCTCAAAATAAATCTGTCGTGGTCGGCGTCCTTAAAATTTTCGGGCGTAAGATTCATTTGCTTGTAATACAGGTCAACGAGAATTTCCATGAGGCTAAAGTCGCCGCCGATATGCCCGCTCTTAGCGCGGTAAATCATCTCGACAACGTCTTTGCGCAACTCGAATGCTTTTTTCTTTAAGTTCATAAGTTTATCGCTCCTCTCCGCTCAATTAATTTTAACGATTAAATTTATTCCTGTAAAGCGCGGCGGCAAGTTCGATAAAACTATTGACACAACAGGGAATTTGGTTATAAAATCACTGCGGCTTAAGATAATTTTGCTTTTGCCCACCGAACTGGCGGCGACTTGATCACTCGTCCGCCCAAAGAACTCGATTGCCGAGTTCCTTACTTCCATACAATCCCTTTTGCAGGGTGAATATATTTCGGCGTTAAGATTTTGCGCGGCGCGGAAAAAGGAAATGATTCTTTCAAGGCTTGATTTGCCCGTCTCGTTTCTTTTTTGCGAATCGCCAAAGCGACGCTGTAGAGCACGTACCGGAAAATTTTTTTGACTTTGAAAGTTGAAGACACGGTAATTTTAATTCTTTTGGGCGAAGGTTTCGTTTAGAATTTTCCCCAAGTTTTAAGCGGCTCTTCGTCTAGGCGGCAGTGCAACGGAGCTTGAACTGAACCCGCAAGTTTCGTTGAAAACCTACACAAAACCTACGGGCGGAAAAACTGCTTGAGGTTTTCCCCAAGCCTTGAGCGGCTCTCGTCCACACAAAAAAAATCGGGGCTTGAAGTGAACCCGCAAGCCCCAAAACCTACACAATTTCTGAACCTCGACAATCCGTCGGGGATTATTTTTTAGTCAACGTTCAAATTTCTGTCGGCGAGGAGATTCATCGCGCTGATAAGTTACTTTTAAAAAGTAACCAAATAGCGTGTGCGCCGAAACGTTGAAAAATTTTTTTGGCAATTTGTCGGGGATTATTTTTTAGTCAACGTTCAAATTCCTGTCGGCGAGAAGATTCATCGCGCTGATAACTTCCGCCCGTTCGTCTAAATTTATTTCCGTCGTCAAAATTTCTGCGCCGCGCCCGCTTTCGGCAACGACTTCGCCGCTCGGATTAACAACTTCAGACTTGCCAGAACTGTTCGCGAAGACGACGAAAACTTGATTTTCTATCGCCCGCATTAGGGATTTTTTTAGTCAATGTTCAAGTTCCTGTCGGCGAGAAGATTCATCGCGCTGATAACTTCCGCCCGTTCGTTTAAATTTATTTCCGCCGTCAAAATTTCTGCGTCGCGCCCGCTTTCGGCAACGACTTCGCCGCGCGGATTGATAAGCTCAGACTTGCCCGAACTGTTCGCGAAGACGACGAAAACTTGATTCTCAATCGCCCGCGCCTTAGTCAGAATTTGTCGCGGCGTCAAACGTTTCAAGCTCCACGCGGCAGGAATAAAAATAATTTCCGCGCCCGCCAACGCAATTTTCCGCATGAATTCGGGGAAGCGCAGGTCGTAGCAAATCGCCACGCCGCACTTCACGCCGTCCAGTTCAACAACGCAAATTTTATCGCCCGCGCTGAAAACTTTTTCCTCGTCGGCAAAACTAAACAGGTGCGTTTTATCGTAAGCCGCGACGATTTCTCCTCGACGATTGGCGACGTGACAGCGATTAAAAATCTTCCCGCCGCTTGAAACTATGACCGAGCCGCCGATTATGTTCACGGAAAATTTTTTCGCCGCCGCGCAGAGGAAATTTTTTGTGCGTTCGCCGTCAATGTCCGCGAAATTTTCAACGGGCAACGGATAATAGCCCGTCGGCCACAGCTCCGGCAGGAGTATCACGTCGGAATTTTGAGCCGCCGCGATTAACTTTGCCGCCGTGGAAAAATTTTCCTCGACCGCGCCCAGCTCCGATTTGAATTGTGCGATTGAAATTTTCATAGCTCAAACTGCGCGGCGACATAACTTGAAACATAAGCCTCTCCCAACTTTGCAATGTGTTCAGTGTGGTAAGGGTGCGTCATGTAAACATCAAAGTCCGCCTTCGTCGCCATATCAACGGTCATGACGACGGAATTTTCACTGCCGACCCAACCCGTGCTGAAGTCCGCGTGCAAATCGATAATGCCGGGAATATTTTTTTTCATCGCGCGCAAATCGTCGCGCACCCGATTTTTAATTTCGTCGCTCACGTCCGCTTTGAACGTGCCGATAAAAATATGCCGTATCATAAAATCGCCTCCCAATTACAAATGAGCCTTCATCCTCAAAATTCTGCGGACAGATTCGTTAATTCGCGCCTCGGAAATTTCACCGCGTCGAACCGCCTCCAAAATGCTGTTGTAAACAATTTGCTGACTCTCGTAGTTGTGGCAGACGAGCGCAATATCGCCGCCCGCCAAAATCATCTGCACGCCCAAACTCGGCAAGTCAGTGTTATTTTTTATCGCGCCCATTTCCAAATCGTCGGTTATCACCACGCCCGAATAGCCCAGCTCGTTACGCAAAAGTCCAGTCATCACGGCGGGCGACAGGCTCGCGGAGTTCACAGGGTCAAGCGCGTCGTATTTCAAATGTCCAACCATAATCATGAAGCGCGAATTGTCGTGCGTGTCGATAATTTTTTTGAACGGAAAAATGTCCACGGCGTCCAGAATTTCCTTGCTGTCCTCGACGGAAGAAATTTCTTTGTGCGGGTCAATTTTGCTTTTGCCGATGCCGGGGAAATGTTTCAGCGTGTAGAGGAAATTTTCCGATTCGTAGCCATGCGCGGCGGCGTCAACCATTTGCGCGACAAGTTGCGGGTCGTCGCCGAAAGAGCGCGTATCTTTACTTCCAACGTCCGCCACGGGCGCGAAATTCAAATTCACGCCGATACTTTTTAAAATCGTGGCGTTGTGCACCGCCCAATATTTTGCGACTTCAACGTCACCCGTCAAGCCAATTTCCTCCTGCGACGGTGCGACTTCCAAAAAATCTCTCCCGCGCGCAACTCGTCCGCCTTCCTCGTCGATTGCAAAGAACAGCGGAGCTTTCTGATTAGCCGCCGCCTCAATGTCGTTTGCAAATTTCTTAGCTTGCGCGACGCTCTTCAAATTCCTATCGTAAAAAATCACGCCGCCGAAGTGGAAGTTTTTCAGCGAAAAAATTATGTCGTCGTTGAGTTCCGTGCCGTAGACGCCAACCATCACCATCTGCCCAATTTTTTCTTCCAGCGTCATGGAATTCAATTTCGTTTCAATCGGGTCGGGCGGCGGCGGTACGTCGGCTTGCACTTCCTTGACTTCGCCACAGCCCGCGCAGATTATCGCCACGAACAGCAATATCAAAAATTTTCTCATGTCATTTCCTTTCTAAATTCACAACGCCAGGGCTTTTAAGTTGCCACGTGCCCTCCACGTCGAGATTGAACAGCGCGGGCAGCTTGACGAAATATTTTTTGTAGACGCCCTCTTGATAATTCAGCGCGAAAATTTCCCGCATGCCGCCGTGCGCGTGGAGTTCTTCGTCGCAGGGATTCATCGGATTGGGAACGACGGCATACTCGTCAAGATCGCACTTGAACGCCCAATAGCCGCTGTCCTTAACGTCAATCGCGGGGCGAAAAGTCAACGCGCCGCCGTAAGTCAAAATTCTCAGCTTGTTGTCGCGAACGAATTTTTCACAGCGGAACAGCTGACCGGGCTTTTTCATCTCCTCGGCGAGTTCGTTGTAGTCGTCGATAAAAGTAATCCACGGGTCTTGCGGCGCGAGCGGCGTCATTCTGTTGCTAAGCGGCTCCGTTAAATCTATCCCGAACGGCTCGGCTTGCTCCACTTCCGAAACAACTTTTGGCTCTCTCATTTGGCTGACTTTTTCTTGAAGCGTGCTCAATGTTTTTTTCATGCGTTTAAGTTCCGATTGAATCGCTTCAATTTGCGCCGATTTGTTGTTGTTGCTAGACCAAAGATACGCCACCGCGAACAGCAACACGACGCTCAAGCCCAACGACAGAAAGTTTAATGCATCTGCGAATACCGGCGAAACTATTCCCTCTTCCACGTTCATGACCTCCCCTAAAATCCCAAAAAGCCTGCGCCGTCAAGACGCAGGCTTGAAATTTCTAAGTGGCAGGGGTAGCTGGACTCGAACCAACGCATGCCAGATTCAGAGTCTGGTGCCTTACCAACTTGGCGATACCCCTTTGTAAAACCGTTGCCTTTTATATCACACGGCTCAATTTTTGTCAACCGAATTATTTTTTATCTTCCTTGGACTTCTTGTCTTTCTTGTTGGACTTCTTATCTTTGATGTTGTCTTTGAAGCTGGCGACAGAGCCGCGATAGACATCGACGAATTGTTTATCAAAGCTCGCGCTGATTAGCTGAATGCTTATGCAACGACCTTCAGGCGTGCGGAAGAAAGTATAAATGTACTGCTTATCGGCGACGAATTCGCCTTCGACTTCGCCCGTTTCGGGGTCTAAGACGTCGATTTTATCGGCGGTGATTGCCCAGACGCCCTTGTTGTTTTTGGTGATGTTCACGGGGCGGGCATCAGCAAAGCCGCCTTTTTCTTTTAAATCTTTCAAGTAATCGCCGATTGCCGCAACCGAACCTTTGTTGAAGTCAGGCACTTGGTCATTCTTGAAGGCGTCAACTTGGATAATGTAGCCGTACTGCACGTCGAAACCTTCATTGGCGAAGACTAACATCTCGCCGTGCTTGTCAGTTTCTTGCCAAGGATTTTGGACAACCGCAATCGGCTTAAACGGGCAAGTGATTGTGAATTTAAAATCCTCGCTCGTGTAGACATACGGCTCGTCATTCTGCTCGACTTCCGCAGCGGGAGTTTCTTCAGCGGGAGCTTCCTCAGCAAAAACCGTCGTCGCTGCAAAAATCATCATCAGCAACGTGGTAAGGAAAAATATTTTACGCAAACCGATTCACCTCGTTTAGAGTGTTTTCAGACGTATTTTAACTTACCTGAAAAAAATATGCAAGGTTACTTTCGGCGGCGCAACGATTTTTATAAAAATTTTAACGTGTGCGCGAATTGTCCAAAGCGTCGTACATTGATTCGGAAAAAGTTTTGCCCGAACTTTCCTGCGCTTTCTTTTCGGCGGCGCGTTTCCGTTTGGAGTTCATGGCGTTTGCGAATTTCTGCGCGTTCTGCTTAAGCTTGCCCATGCAATCGCTGCAGTAGGTGCCGCGCGTGATAATTTTGCCGCAGTTGGCGCAAGGATACTCGGCACCTTTCAAGCCCGAATTTTCAAATTGCCCCTGCTGAATCATACGCCAGACCAAATTGCGCGGAGCACCCGAACCTTCAATCAGCTGATTAACCGTG
>JAFXNB010000017.1 GCA_017529935.1 Selenomonadaceae bacterium | reverse complement strand
GAGAATTCGCCAATCGGTTCGTGATGAAGTCCGAGTGCTCGTGCCCGCCAATAGATTTCGGATTTGTTGAACGGCCGCAGGTCGGCTTGATAGCCGTTAGTGTAAACCTTGCGCGTGCTGAAAAGACTGTGCCCCGTTGATAGAGCAATGCCGCCTTCGACTTCGGGCGGCGCGTCTAGGATTTCGACTTCATAGCAGACAGCATTGGGAACGGTATGCCACACCAGGAAGGGCATTAGGCTTGCGGGATTATCTTTGCCGTAATGATAAATGCTCACGGGGTGCGGCGGCGTCGGGAAGTTGGGATTGGGATAAATTTTATCGGAGCGGAAAATTTCGCCGAAAAGTCCGCGAGCCGTCACAAAATAAAAAGTTGGAATCGGAGCGCGTGGCACGATATAACTTGCCGAACGCGACTCCTCCTCCTTTAAGATGTGCAACGGCGGCGAATCTTTTACAAGTCCCGTCGTGCGGCTGACCGTCGTGATTTTGTAGACGCAAGGATAGGGCAACGGTCGCCACTCCATCAAGGTATCGTCACCTTCCTGCGAAAATTTCACTTCGAGCGGTCGCCCTTTCAGCTGGAGCACGTCGGTTTTCTCGGCGATATACATGCTAAATATCGAGAAAAAACTCATCAGCGCGGCGATTATCACGAACGTCAAAAAATTTTTCATAGCCCCAAATAACTCCCAAGCAAATTTAAATCTCCAAAGCGGACGAATAAGCAGATTAAAATTATCAGTGCGGCAAAAAAATATTCGCGCCACGAACCGACTTTGAAAAGTTTTATGCCGTGCTTGCCATGCGGCGTGAAGATTGGAACCTTGCCGCAAATTCCGTCCTCGGCGATGTGCAACAAGGCTCCAACCAGCGCGTAGGTTATCAAGTTCAGCGCAAAGGCGAGCGTCGGTTCAGGATAATATTCTTTGGCGAACTGCGCGGCGGCAATCAGCGCGAGATAAATCGGCGGGTAATGCGACCACGTGCGGTGCTTCTTGCGCCACTTCCAATAAGCTGAACTTTCTTTGGGCGGCGAGCCTTCGACCCTGTCGGGCAAGACCGCGCCCACGATAGCCGACGCCGTAAAAAGCGCGTCGTCCGTCGCCGTGCACACGATAAAGCCCGTCACGATTTGATGATTAATCCACTTCAAGAGTTCTTCAACTCAATTAAATATCTTTCGAGCGCGTCCTGCCAAGTCGGAAGTCGATTAAAGCCCGCCTCGTCGAGCGATTTTTTGCTTAGCCGCGAATTGAACGGACGCCGCGCAGGTGTCGGATATTCAATCGTCGGGATTCCGTCGACTTCAACTTCAAGCCCCGCCTGCTTAAAAATTTCCCGCGCGAATTCAGCCCACGAACAAAAGCCCTCGTTCGTCGCGTGATAAATTCCGTATTTCTCCGTCGCCGCCATGTCCGCCAAAAGTTTCGCTAAATCAACCGTGTAAGTCGGGCTGCCGATTTGGTCGTTGACGACGTTAATTTTTTTCCGCGTTTCGGCAAGGCGCAACATCGTCTTGATAAAATTATGTCCGTTAATGCCGAAGACCCAGCTCGTGCGCACGATAAAATATTTTTCCAGAATCATGCTGACGGCGTCCTCGCCCAAAAGTTTGCTGCGCCCGTAGACGTTGACGGGCTTTTTTTCGTCGTGCACTTCGTAGGGAATTTTGCCGTCGCCGCCGAAAACGTAATCGGTGCTGATATAAATCATCTTCGCGCCAACTTCGCGGCAAGCTTCCGCAACCCAACGAGTTCCAAAGCCGTTGACTGTCAGCGCAAGCTCCTCCTCGCTCTCCGCCTTGTCAACCGCCGTGTAAGCCGCGCAGTGAGCCACGACGTCGGGCTTTTTGTCGAGAATAAAATTTTTCGCGCCCGCCTCCGTCGTCAATTCCAACTCCTCCAGCGACGGCGCAATAAATTCCACGCCGCGCTTTGTCAGCTCCTTGGAAAGGTCGTAGCCCAGCTGTCCGAGAATTCCTGTGATTAAAACCATTTTTCTTGCCTCCATTTTTTTTGCCAATTCTAACACAGCAAATTTTTTCGTCAACAAGGGGGCTTGCGCCGATTGAATTTCAGCTGGTAAAATACGCTTAAACACATTGGAGGCGAATTGATTTGAGGTTGACGGGCGGCGAGGCGTTAAAAATTTTCGCGGACGGAGATTTATTGGAGTTGGGCAAGGCGGCGGACGCGATTTGCAAAAAAAAATTCGGCGACGTGAAAACTTTCATCATCGACCGAAATATAAATTACACAAACGTCTGCAAGAACGAATGCAAATTCTGCGCGTTTTGGCGGCGGATTAATCAGCACGGCGCGTACCTTTTGAGCCACGAAGAAATTTTGCAAAAAGTTCGTGAGACCGTGGCGGCGGGCGGCACGCAACTGATGATTCAAGGCGGCTTGCACCCCGATTTGCCGCTGAACTACTACACGGACATGCTCCGCCTTATCAAAAAAAATTTCGATATAACGATTCACTCGTTCACGGCGACGGAAATTCAGCACTTCGCCAACTGCGCGGGCTTGTCGATTTTGGAAACGCTTAAACGTCTTCAGGCGGCGGGCTTAGACTCTTTGCCGGGCGGCGGCGCGGAGATTCTTGTCGACGACATCAGAAAAAAAATCAGCCCGAAAAAAATCATGACGGACGATTGGCTAAACGTCATGCGGGCGGCGCATTCAATCGGCATGAAGTCAACCGCGACGATGGTTATCGGCTTCGGCGAAACTTTAGCGCAACGCCTTGAGCACATGGAAAAAATCCGTAACCTTCAGGACGAGACCGGAGGTTTCCGCGCGTTTATCACGTGGACTTATCAGCCGAAAAATACCGCGCTCGGCGGCGAAAAAGTTTCCGCGCAAGATTACATGAAAACTTTGGCAATGACGCGAATTTTTATGGACAACGTCGACCACATTCAAGGCTCGTGGGTCACGCAGGGCGAACGTATCGGGCAATTAACTTTGACGTTCGGCGCGGACGATTTAGGCTCAATCATGCTGGAGGAAAATGTCGTGCGGGCAGCGGGCACGTCCTTTGAAATGTCGACGCGCAAAATGGTTGATTTAATTCGCGCGGCAGGAAAAATCCCCGCGCAACGAAATACTCGCTACGAAGTGCTGAAAACTTTTTGAGCGGAGGTGAGGCGTTGGACGACAATAATAAAAAACCTTGCGACCTTCAAGAAAATTTAAGGAAGATGATGCAGACGACAAAAAAATCTGATTTGGAGCGGGCGTTGCAGAAAATGATGCAGACGACAAAGTCCAACGACTTGAAAAACGCCTTCGAGAAAATGATTCACGTCACGCGCTCTTTTGACCAGGAAGTCGAACAGCGGCAAAAGGAGCAGGAAAAAAATATCGCTGACGCCTTCCAAAAAATGATTCGGCTGTCGCGGTCGCTGGAAATTGAAAACGAGGAGCAACTTGCCCACGAAGAGGAACGCTCTAAACCGCGCGAGAAAAAAATCGACAAAGTCAAGAAAAAAGTTCCGCGCAGAATTCGCAGTTTCCCCGCCGCATTCAAGCGCAATCCCAAAGCCGTCATAAAATATTTTCTCGGCTTGGCACTGGGGCGCGTGCTGGCTATCGTGCTGTACATTGTCATGGCGTTTATCCCCGCGCTGCCGATACCCGACGCCGTCGCGAACATGAGCAAGCCGCCGGCGATTTTTGGCACGGCGTTCAATTCCCTGCGCGGCTTCTTCACGGATTTTAGTCCGCAAATGTTAATCGCAACCGTATCGAGCATACCGACGGACATAAACAAAATTATCCAGAAGGTCGGCGAATTCTTCACGTTCTACGCAAAACGCGCGGGAAATTTTTTAATCAAAGCCATCAAGCACCCGAAACTTGCCTTCGAGGACGTGCGCAAAAAAATTCGCGAAAAAACTCCGCTGTTTATCCGCTTGACGCGGGCGGCGGTCAGCGTGGTGTTTTCGTTCCTGCTGATAAAGTTGGCGATGATTTTCCTCCTGCCGTTGTTCGGCGGCATCGCGCTTACGGTCGTCGGCATAAAAGTTTCGATAATTTTGTTCGTTATCGCGCGAATGATTGCGGACAAAGTCGGCGAACTTATCGGCAAATACGTCTTCAAGGGCGGCGTGAAATTTGTAAACATAGCGCGGACGATTCGCGAGTCGCAAGTCGTGAAAGCTATCGGCGATTACCTCAAGGAGTGGCTCAATCAGGCCACAAATAAAAAATGACGCGCACGGCGTCGAAAATTTTAAATCTCAATTTCTCTTAGCAGTCCGCTGACAAGCAAAAAACTCACGCCCAAGAAGACTACGCAACCGAGAACGAAAATTATCCAATCGGGCTTGTATCGCCAAATAATTTCGCCGCTTAGCCGTTCGAGCGGCAACTTTGAATTTTTTTCGGCGACGGGCAAATAAATAAGTGCGCCAAGCATAAGTCCGAAAATTAAAATGCCAACCATGCCGATTATAACGTCCGTGGGCGGCGTCTCAAAAAAGCCCGAAAATGCGTCGCCTATGGAATTTTCGGCAAGTTCCCTTTCCATTCTTCAACCTCCGATTTCCGACCAAAGCACGATTTTTTTTTGCTCACGAGTTTTTTTTACGTCGATGATTCGCTGATTGCGCGAGCCGCGAAATTGTAAATCCAAATCCCTCAAGCTCAAAACAAATTCTCCGTC
>JAFXNB010000160.1 GCA_017529935.1 Selenomonadaceae bacterium | reverse complement strand
TTTAGTTGAAGGTGCCGTTACGTCATCGGCAAGCTTAATTGTGTAGCCGTCGGAGACCGTGACTTTGCTCGTGCCCAACGACGCCGCGCCAATCGTGACAACTTTTTTATTCAGCGATATTCCGTCGAGAGATTTAACGCCGCTAACGGTGATTAAAGTTGCGCCGCCGTTCGCCGTAGTGTACGCGATTTGATTGTTGTTGAGTTTGTATCCCGCCGAAGTCGAAGCGGCTTTGTAAGTGGCGATCGTGCCGTTCAAGCTCCAATTTGCCGCCGTCGTCTGTGGAGTGGGAACGTCATTAGCCAACGCCGGCTTGTAATTGCTATTGCTGATTGAAACGTTGGAATTGTTCAGCGCGGAATTGGCAACCGTGACCGTCGTGCCGTTCAAAGAAAGTCCATTCGTCGATTTAACGCCGCTGACTGTGAAAGTTGCGCCGCCGCTCGCCGCCGTGTACGCGATTTGATTGCCGTTGAGTTTGTATCCCGCCGTCGTCGAAGCCGCTTTATAAGTGGCGGTCGTCCCGTTCAAGCTCCAATTTGCCGCCGTAGTCTGTGGAGTGGGAACGTCCGAACCAAGCGCGAGCGTGTAACCGTCGCTGATTGTAACGTTGCTTATGCCGAGCGAGGCTTTGGAGACCGTGACAACTTTGCCGTCAAGCTTAAGCCCGTCGAGAGATTTAACGTCGCTGACTGTGACTAAAGTATTTATCTGCGTGCTGTAAGTCGCCGTCGTATCGTTGAGCGTCCAAGTGCGAGTGGAATAGTCCGTGCCTTTGATATTCACAGCACGTAAAGTCGCCGCGCCCGTCAGAGTGATTGCGCCTTCGCCGACGCTAACAATTATGTCGTTGCCGCGCTTTACCGCCGAATAGGTGCCGGTGCCGTCGCCGATTTGCAACGTGCTAGTCGCATTGAAGCCGACGATAGTATCGTTGCCGTCGCCTTCATTGTAAATAATTACGTTGTTATTGGCATTTGCATTCAAACTGACTAAATCATTGCCCGCGCCGCCGTCGATTGAAACGCCCGAGCGACGGTTTTCAAAGGAATCGTTGCCGTCGGTTAGAGTAATATTTTTTTCAAGTCCAATCGTCTCGCCATTAATGTTAATCGTGTTGGTCGTTGCAAGAGCATCTTTCAGCGTGATTGTGCCTTTGCCGACTTTGACAAGAACATCGGAGCCGCTTTCCTGTATCGAATAAGAGCCGCCCGAAATGCTTAAAGTGTCATCTGCGCCGAAACCTGAATTAAGTCGTTGCCGTCGCCCGATTTATATTGAATCAAATTGGCGTAGCCCAAGCTGATTGTATCGTTGCCCGCGCCGCTATAAATTGTGACGTTTCCTAAGTAATTGTTAAGTTCGTCATCGTCTTCGGTAAGAGTGATAATTTCCGTGGAGCCGGTCTTGTTTATGTTGAGGTTTTTACCGTTTGCGCCGACCAGACGAATAGAGCCTTCATAGACGCGAACAATTACATCGTCGCCGTCAAGCTCCGTGGTGTAAGAAGCACTCGTAATAGTCAGCGTATCGGATTCATTGAAACCAACGATTGTATCGTTGCCGTCGCCGTAGGCATATTGAACTAAATCGCCTGTGGCGCGCAAATAAATACTGTCGTCACCTGCGCCGCCGGAAATTGTTGCAAGGTTGCCGCCACTTTTAATAGAATCATTGCCGGAGCCGCCAGCGATTGAAACGTTCGAGCCGTCGTTGTGGTAAATGGAATCGTTGCCCGCCCCGCCGTCGATTGTAACGTACCAGCCGCAGTCGAGTGTAACGTTGTCCCCGCCGTTGAAAATGGAATCGTTGCCATCGCCGCCGGAGATTGAAACGCACCCGCCTTCGTTATAAATGGAATCGTCGTAATTCGTGCCATATAAACCTATTCGACGAACCGTTGGAAAAATTAGCCATGAAAATCGTCTTCTTCCTAATTACTCGAAGTACCAGCCGAAAATATTTCTAATTTTAACCTTGAAGCCGTCCAAAACGGCAACGGGTATTTCCATTGTAACTTCCGGTCGCTCTTCCTCCGGCAACTGCTCCCGTTCCTCCAAATCGTTCTCGCTCCAATTTTCATAATGCCCGCCGAGTTCATATCTGCCGTCGCGCAGAAGATAAACGTCGATACTTTCGCGCCACGGATCGATAATCCAATATTCTCGCACACCGTTTTTTTCGTAGATGTCTTTTTTAATGCCGAGGTCGCGTTTCATCGTCGAGCGGGAAAAAATTTCGGCAACCATGTCGGGCACGCCGTGCAACGTCGCATTTTTATTTGCAAAGAGCGATTTAGCTTTAGCCGCGCTGACGAAAATAAAATCGGGCTTGAAAAGACTGCCGTCGGGAAAGTGAACGTCAAAATTATCAGCCGCAACTACTCCGAGTTTGTTTACACTTGCATGATTGCCAATGATTTTAACCAAATTAGCAGTAACATTAACGTGACCCCAACCAGGACTAGGTGCCATGAATTTTACACCCCCAATAATCTCGTAATCATTGCGAACGTCTCTAACCCACATTTTAATCATCTCCTTGCACGAGCTTACAAAATTATTTTCGTCAATTCATTTCCCATCCTTAACCGTGGCAATTTCCTTCCGTCGTTTTGGAAATATTTTACTGCTAAAAATTTTTATCGTCAAATTACGCTATCCGCTGACCTCTGAAAAGTATCGCCGCCGCGTCGACAATCGGCGGGCGTTTTTTTATAAATGGCGTTCAACGTCGGGCAGGATTTATAAAAATTTTGGCGAAAGTTGTTGCCAATACCGCATTGATATTGCACAGCGCATGTTAAAATTTTTTGGAACTTATTATGCGTATCATTTGCCAATCATTTTTGAGGAGGGGCGAACATTGGAAAAAAGGGAGAGTTTATGGGAAGCATATCTAAGACGCGGCTTTTCTCGTCGGAGCTTTTTAAAGGGCTGTGTCGCGTTGACTTCGCTCATGGGCTTGAGCACGGATATGTTCTCGAAGGTCGTGGAGGCGGCGGAAATGAAACCGTTGCCGGTAGTCATTTGGATTCACGGGCACGAGTGCACGGGCTGTGACGAATCGTTTATCCGTTCGGGCGCGCCGCTGGCGTCGGACGTCGTGCTCTCGTCAATCGCGCTGGAGTATGATCATTTGCTTAGCGCGGCTTGTGGCGCACCGTTCGAGGCGCACCTTGACGAAACCATTGCCAAATACAACGGGCAATATATTTTGGCGGTCGAAGGCGCGGTTGCCACTCGCGACAGCGGCGTTTATTGCATGTCGGGCGGGCACACGTTCACGCACCTGCTCGAAAAGGCGGCTAAGGGCGCGGCGGCGATTATCGCTTACGGCAGTTGCTCAGCTTACGGCGGCATTCAGGCGGCTAAACCTAATCCGACGGGCTCGGCGGGCATTGAACGTTTCGTCGGCGGAAAACCTGTCGTCAAAGTCCCCGGCTGTCCGCCGATTCCCGAAGTCATGACGGGCGTTGTCATGCACGTCGCGTTGTTCGGAACAATTCCGCCCGTTGACGGCGACGGTCGCCCGAAACAATTCTACGGCAACAGAATTCACGATACTTGCTATCGTCGACCGTTCTTTGATGCGGGCATGTTCGCGGAAACTTTCGACGACGCGGGCGCGAAGGCGGGCTGGTGCCTTTACAAGCTGGGCTGTCGCGGACCGGAAACTTACAACTCCTGCGGCAACCTGCGCTGGTGGCAGGGCATGAGTTATCCGATTCAATCGGGTGCGCCGTGTATCGGTTGCTCGAACTCGAATTTCTGGGACGAAGACCCGCTCACTGCTCGACTTCCGCAATACGGCAAACTCGGCGACGCGGACAAAATCGGCGTCGGACTCGGCGTTTTGACTGCGGCGGGCGTCGTCGGTCATGCCGTGGCAAGTATCGTCCAGCGCA
>JAFXNB010000159.1 GCA_017529935.1 Selenomonadaceae bacterium | reverse complement strand
GTCGTCGACGCCGTCAACAGATTTTTCCAACGCATCCAAAACTGCGCTCGTGAACTTGTACGGGCTGGCAGTCGCGGCACTCAACACGGGAGTCAAGTCCTTTGTCCTGCCGCGATATTTACTCAAGGCGCAAATTGAAACCGCGCTGTGCGTGTCGAGCAGATATTTGAACGAATCGTAAATGCGCTTGATAAAAAGTTTGGTCTCGTCTTCGGTCACGTATTCGGCGTGGAAAATTTTATCGAGGCGCGTCTTCAAATTCTTGTCGATTTTGTATTTGCCGACCGTGTTCAATTCGGTCATGTAGCGGCTTATCTGTTTAAAATCGCCGCCGCTCTCGTGATAAAGCAGGCGTTCCAAGTTGCTGGAAATTAAAATGTCCATCGACGGCGTAATCGTTTTGAAAAATTCGCGCTTGCGATTATAGACGCCCGTCGCGAAAAATTCCGTCAAGACGTTGTTCATGTTCGAGGCGCAAATTAATTTTTTAACCGGCAAGCCCATGCGCAAGGCGTAATAGGCGGCGAGAATGTTTCCGAAATTGCCGGTGGGCACGCTGATATTAATTTTGTCACCGAGTTGAATTTGATTCGCCTTGATAAGTTCGACGTAGCCCGAAAAATAATAGGCGATTTGCGGGACGAGCCGCCCCCAGTTAATCGAGTTGGCACTGCTTAGCTTGACGCCGAGCTTGTCGAGTTCCGCGCGGATTTTTTTGTCGTTGAAAATTTTCTTAACGCCGGTCTGCGCGTCGTCGAAATTTCCCCTGACCGCCGTGACATTGACATTGGAGCCGGCTTGCGTGACCATTTGTAGCCGCTGAATTTTGCTGACGCCGCCGTCGGGATAGAAGACCATGATTTTAGTTTGCGGCACGTCCGCGAAGCCCGCCAACGCCGCCTTGCCGGTGTCGCCCGAAGTCGCAACGAGGATTAAAATTGTTTTCGTCTCGCCGACTTTTTTTAGAGCCATGCACATAAGGTGCGGCAACATTTGCAACGCTACGTCCTTGAACGCGGAGGTTGGTCCGTGCCAAAGTTCCATGTTGCCGACGGGAGCCACGGGATTTTTCGGGTCTTGAATCAAAATGGCGACGGGCACCCGCGCAGTCACGTCGAACCAGTTATAAGCAAGCTCCGTGCATTCGCCGAGTTCGTCTTCCGTGTAGTCCGTCAAATATTTTCCAAGGAGCCACGCGGAAAGTTGCTCGTAAGTTTTACCTTTGAGCGCGTCGATTTCTTCGAGCGTGACTTTGGGAATTTTTTCCGGCACGAAAAGTCCGCCGTCCGCCGCCAGCCCCTGCAATATCGCTTCCGCCGAGCTTATCGGTTTTATTTTTGAGCGTGTGCTGATATATTTCAAATTAAAGCCTCCTCAACTTGTCCGTAAAGAATTTGCCAAAATTATCGCGCTGAAAATTACAACGCCCACGACCGCCGCCAGCGGGTGCCACGGTATCGGCGAATTTTCTAGCGCGGTCATTATCGCGGGCGGCACCAAAATTATCCACGACATCAGCGCGATTAGCCGATTGATTTTCAAAGTTTTGCTGACGTTTAACGCCGTCGCTTTGACTGCCAAAAAACTTTCGAGCTTCGGGATTTCAAAATCCAATTTAGCGTCGTCCGTCGGATTGAGCGAGCCGCCCGCCAGTAGAAATGACACGTCAGCATTTTTGAGCGCGGGCAGGTCGTGAGCGTCGGTGCCGATAGCCGCGACGACTTTGCCCTTGGCGCGAAAAATTTGAACTTCGCGGGCTTTGCCTTCGGGCGTGAGATTCGTGCGGACATTATCGAGCTCAAAATTTTTCGTGATGTAACTCGTCATCTTTTTAGGTTGAGCGGTCAGCAAAAGCGTTTCAACATTCGCCGCCTTGACGGAGCCGAGAAAATTAATCGCGGCGTCGTTTAGGTCGTCCTTCAGCGCGATAAGTCCGCGAGCCGCCCTGCCCGTCGCCACAACCAAAACCGTCTTGCCCTTGACTAGCAACTGGTCAATCTTCGTGCGCAAATTCGCGCTGATTGACACGTTGAAACTTTCAAGCCACGCGGGATTCCCGACGCGCATTGTGACGCCGCTAACTGTCGCCTCCACGCCACGCCCCGGCAATTCCTTAAAGTTCGTCGACGGCTGCAAACGCAAAGAGCGGAGCGTTGCCGTGTCGTAAATTACTTTCCCCAAAACATTTTCGGCGTCCGTTTCCGCGCCCGCCGCCATCGCCAGCAACGTCGGCTGATTCAAACCTTCGGGCACCAAATCCGTTATGTAAAATTCGCCGCCCGTCAGCACCCGATTATACGGCAGGGCGAGGACATTCACGTCCTTTAAAATTTTCAGCGCGTTGAAGTTGTTACACTTGACGCCGAGCTTAGCGATTTTTCTTTTTGCCAAGTAGAGCGTGAACGGCGACGCAAAGATTAAACAGATTGGCGACAGCGCGACGAAAATTGACAGCCCCGTAATCAGTGCCGCGTATTCGCCGCGCGTGAAGTAGAGCCACGCCGCCGCCGCCCCGCTTATCAGCGCGTCGAGCACGAAGAGAGAAATTATCTGCTTCATGTCACTTGTTGACGACGTTGACGGGCTTGCCCGCGAGCCACGCCTTGAGATTTTCTACGGCGATGTTCATGAGCCGCGCGCGCGATTCTTTCGGTGCCCAGCTGATGTGCGGAGTGATGAAACAATTCTTCGCGCCGAGGAGTGGATTGTCGCCCTTAATCGGTTCGGTGCTGACAACGTCGACGCCCGCCGCCAAAACTTTTCCGCTGTCGAGAGCCTCGCGCAAATCTTTTTCGACGACCAAACCGCCGCGGCTGTTATTCAAAATTATAACGCCGTCTTTCATCTTAGCGATATTTTCCTTGCAGATAATTCCTTCCGTCGACGGGAAAAGCGGACAATGCAACGCGATAACGTCCGAAGTTTTAAACAGCTCGTCAAGCTCCACGAACGAACAATCGCCGAGCTTCGTGCCGACTTCGCGCATGGCGTCGAACGCGATAACTTTCATGCCGAACGCCGCCGCCAACTTGCCCGTCGCCTGTCCGATTCGCCCGTAGCCGATAACACCCATGGTTTTTCCGGCAAGTTCAATCAGCGGATAATCCCAGAAGCAGAAGTCCTCGCAATTTTCCCAACGTCCCTCGTGAACGGCTTGGCTGTGGTGCGCGACGTGGTGACAAATTTCCAAAAGCAACGCAAAAGCGAATTGCGCAACCGCCGCCGTCCCGTAAGTCGGAATGTTCGTGACGGGAATATTTTTTTCCTTAGCCGCCGCAATGTCGACGACATTGTAGCCCGTGGCGAGCACGCCGATATATTTCACGTTGCAAGCGTCGAGAATTTTTTTCGTGAGCGGCGTCTTGTTCGTGATGATAATTTCCGCGTCGCCGATTCGAGAAATAATTTCCGCGTCGTCAGTCAGGCTCGTGCGGTCAAAAATTTTGCAGTCGCCCAAAGTTTTCAGCGCGTCCCAGCTCAAGTCGCCGGGGTTCAGCGTGTAGCCGTCCAACACAACAATTTTCATTTCAAAAACCTCCTTAGCTTAAGTTATACACTGCCCGCAAAAGTTATTCAATAGAAAGCAAAAAAATTTGCCAGCAACATTGACTCGCCGCTAAAAATTCCCGCCGCCAACGCGATTAAATTTTTGTGGCGCATGGGCGGCAACATTGACAGTGCGAAAAAAATCATCGGCGCAATCGGGATAAAATATCGTCCTTGCACGCCTCGTATATATTCGTTGCCGACGGGCGTCCACTTCAGGTAGTGCACGAAAAAAAATGCAACCGTCGACACCACCGCCGCGAAGATTAATACTACGCGGTCGTTGAGATTGAGCTTTAAGCCGTTCGTCAGCGCGAAGAAAATTATTAATATCGTGTAAAGGACGCAGAACATCGCCGGCAAATTCACATTCAAAAGGAAGCCCCAAGAGCCGATAAAATTTCCGAGGTACAAAAAACTGTAACTGATGAGCGAATTTATCATCGCCGCGAAAAATGCCGTCGGGTGCTCCGTGGCGAAAATTTTCTGCGCCGCTGTGTTCGTCTCCGTGAAGCCCAGATAATAATTCGTGTAAAGTTTCGCGCCCGTCAATTCAATCGACAGCCACGACCAAGCCAGCGTCAAAATTAAATTCACCAACAAAATCGCCGCGCCCAGTGCCCAAAATTTTTTGAAGCGTTCGCGCGGAATTAAAAAGTACAGCAACAAAATCGTCCCGTAAACCGACTTCGCGCAAGCCAGCATGATTGACAAAATTATCAGCCCGAAAAGTTCTGCACGGGAAAAACTTTCCGTGGAGTTTCTAAGCGACAGGAGCCACGCCGTCCCCAATAAACACACGCCGAAAGTTACCGCGTCCGCCGAAGTTGACGCCGCCTCGATTAAAAACATCGGCAACATCGCCAGCAAAAAAATTAGCGGCTTGGCTTCGGGCAAAAATTTCATCGACCAATAAACACACGCCGCCACGAAAATTAATCCGCTTAAGCCCATGAGATAAAAAATTATTCCCGCGTTCAAGTTCAGTGCTCGTCCGATAAACGCGGCGACGGCTTGCGGCAAATATGTCGGCGGCGGATAAACGCCCGTGTTCGGAATTTGAATCGGTTCGCGCACGTCGGAGTTTAGCGGCGTTGCTAAAAAATTTTTCACGTCGTCAGCCGAAAAGCCGTGCACGTAATGCCGCTCGTTAGCGTCGACAACAAAGGCGTCGGGCAGAAAGGACACGGGAATTTCCGCGATATAAATTTTGTCGTCCAAAGCGTCGGCGGGTGCCCCGTCCAAACAAAAAATTTTCTTTGATTGGAAGTTGCCGGCGTCTTTGAACTCTCTGATTGTCATCGTCGGGCTTAGGAAAATTCCCTCCGAGATTTGCCACGCGCGCGGGAAGTGATTTATTTCGTCCATGAGCTGATACGGCGGGCGCATGAACAAAATAATCACGCCGAAAATTATAAATACCGCGACAAAAATTTTCTCCGCGCCGAAATTTTCCAGCCGCTGTTCAAGTCGATTCATTGATATTTTTCCGGACGCCCGTCTCGTCGAAAGTTTTCATGTCATTCAGGGCAGCCAGAGCCGCCTCGACAATTTCAACGCCCATGCACGCCGCCTCGCCGTCAAAGCCCGTCGGGTTGCCGTCCTCGTCCTTGTACTCGATAAGTTGGGACGAACGCAGAATAAACGGACGCACCTCCGGACAAATTTTTTCTAGGTAGCGGACGATAATGTCAATCGCGCCCGTGTCGACGACGATTAAAGTTGAATTGTGCGCCGCCGCCACCAACGCGCCGATAATCGCGCCCGTCATGCAGCGATAATTTTTCGGGACGTGTTGCAAAAATTCTTCGGGCGGATATTTCAGCTCGCCGTCAATCAGAAGTTCGGCGGCAAATTGTTCGGCAAGCTTATCCTCCAACAAATTGCTCAATTCGGTGACGGCGATAATCGGAATGTCGAAGGTAATTTCCTCGGCAAGGTTGCGCCCGAAATTGAACGCGACGTTAAGATTCTCCGCCGGGTCAACGACGCCCAAAAAAATTTTCATGCCGAAAGTCCGCGTCGTCGCGCTGAAATCCGTGGAAAGGTCGCGGCGTGCGCCCTTGACGCTCTTGTCGTAATTCGGGTCGGTGAACGACGGACAATTTTCAAAGTTCGTGAAGGCAAGCGCGGCGTGGCGAAGTTTATTCGTCGGGCAATCTTCGTTGGAAATGCCCGCAACTTGAACGGCGATTTCCTCCAAGTAGCCCAAACTCCTGCGCGGCTTGGTCAGGTTGTCCAAACGTTCGCGGCAATTATTCATGGGGCGGTCGTGCAGGTGCGGCATCGTCTGCAAATAAAAATTAAAAGTTCTGTCGGTGGCGGCGATAACTTCGTCCTCATCGTCGCCCATAACGCGAACATTCATCGGATAAGTGCGCGGGATATTCAAAGTTTGCGTGCTGAAAGGAAGTTCAACGCTCTCCATGCGGTGTTCGCTGACGTGGAAGTCAAGCGGAATTTCCTCAATCTGAATCTCGTCGCCGAAAAGTTCCTGAACGTCCTCAATCGTGTCCAGTCCTTCCACGCCGTCGAGTCCAAGTTGCTTTTTAAAAGTCTCAAAGGCAGTGTCCTCTTCGACAATCTCGCCGTCAAAATCGGCGTCGGGACCGCAGACAAAAATATAGACCAGATTGTCCAAAATTCTCGCGGCGATTGACGAACCGACAGCCTCGCCGAGCGCAAGGTCAAGCTTGAATATCGGCTTAAGGTCAAGATATTCCAAAATCGCCTTGTGCCCAACTTCGCGCCCGACGTGGGAGGCGATTAAACACTCCACTGAACGCGGCAAAATTTCTTCAGCAACGAGCGCAGCGACCGCAGAGTTGAATCCGTCAAGCACGACAACGCAGTTGTGATGATAAGCCGCGATAATCACGCCAGCCATCGCGCCGAATTCGTAGCCGCCAACTTTTGTGAGCACGTCGAGTAAGCTGTCGCGATTGGGCTTGTTGACTTTAAGTGCGCGGCGGACAATTTCAATCTTGTGCAAAAATTTTTCGTCGTCGACGTTCGAGCCGCGCCCCGTGACTTCTTCCGGCTCCAAATCGAGATAAGCGGCAGTCATGGCGGCGGCGACGGTCGTGTTGCCGATACCCATTTCGCCGATTAGAAAACAATTACAGCCCGCCGCGATTGCCTCTTCGGCTAGCTTCTTGCCGATTCGGACGGACTGCATTGCGTCTTCAATCGTCATGGCATTTCCCTTGGCGATATTTTTCGTGCCGCGCGAAATTTTTCTGTCGACAAGCCCCGGCAAATTTGAAATATCTGCGTCAACGCCAACATCGACGACGTAAAGCTCGGAGTAAGCAAATTTGGCAAAAGCATTGGCGGCGGCTCCGGCGTCAACCAGATAATTTTTAACCATGTCGGCGGTCGTGGCTTGCGGGTACGCGCTGACATTTTCCTTGGCGACGCCGTGATCCGCGCAGAAAATAAACGTGCACTTCTTCGACTTGCCGACGGAACGATAAAGTTCGGCGATGTGAGTAAAAATCATTCCTTGCCCCTCCGCACAAATTTTTTTACTACGGCGTTTTTCACCCGCCGCAATGGCGCAACGCGGACTTTTATCTTGGGCTTAATTTCGCGTTCCAGTCCAAAATCGCCGCGCTTGAGAAACGTCGATTTAATTTTGTCGGGGCGGAAAAATTTGCGAATAAGTTTGGCAAGTTCTTCAGGCTCGTCGGAATCGGCGCAAGTAAAAATGTCAACGGCGACGTAGCGAAGCTCTTTATAAACGTGCAGGGCGATATGCCCCTTGTCGAATGCGCCGATAATCGAACAGTGCCCCTCGTCGATAACCTCGGAAATCAGGCGCGGCTCACTGCCGACGACACTTTTTAACGTGTCCTTTATCTCGTCGACGCCGCCCAGCCGAGTCGTGTCGCAGTTGTATAAATCCAAAGTCAGTTGGCGTGCTAAAATCTTCATTTTGCCCTCCATAATTTTTTTTACGCGCCGATTATAGCAGGTATCGCCAAATAAACAAATGCGGCTTGAAAAAATTTTCCCGCTGAATTACAATCGCGCCATGGACAAAAAACTTTTTTTAATCGCGGGGACGCAAGACGGTCGCAAGCTCGCGGAATTTTTATCGGGAAAAAATTTCGACGTGACGGCTTCGGTCGTCAGCGATTACGGCAGGAAACTTTTGGAGAGTTGCGCGAGCGTCAAAGTAAACGACAAGCCGCTTGACCGCGACGAACTCGAAAAAATTTTGCGCACGGAGAATTTTAATTTTCTCGTAGACGCCAGCCACCCCTACGCCAAAAATATTTCCGCCAATGCCATCGCCGCCGCTCAAGCCGCGCAGGTCGCCTACATTCGCTACGAACGGGCGGAGATTGCGCTTGACTACGAAAAAATTTTCCACGTCGACAGCTACGAGGCGGCGGCTTTCAAGGCGTCCGAACTCGGCAAAAATATTTATCTCACGACCGGCAGCCGCAACTTGAAAATTTTTGTCGACCTGCTCAAAGATTGCAACTTGACTGCAAGAATTTTGCCGACCGCTGAAGTTTTAGCGCAGTGTGAAAGTTTGGGCTTGACTCCCAAGCAAATCGTCGCCATGCAGGGTCCGTTCTCTATCGCGCTGAATGTCGAACTTTTTAAGCTGGCGGGCGCGGAAGTTATCGTCACGAAAAACAGCGGGCAAATCGGCGGCGCAGATACAAAATTGGAGGCGGCAAAAATTTTAAACTTGCCCGTCGTGATGATTAATCGCCCCAAAATTTTTTATCCGAAGCTCGCGACGACTTTTGATGACGTTTTGAAGTTTTTGGAGGACAATTTATGAAGAAATGCACCGTTCAAGCCGTGGCGGACGCCGTAAACCGATTGGCGCCGCGAAAATTAGCCGAAGATTGGGATAATCCCGGACTTTTAATCGGCGACCCGACGGCTGAAGTCAAAAAAATTTTCGTCTGCCTCGATGTGCTCGACAATCAAATTTCGCGGGCGATTGAACTCGACGCACAACTAATCGTTGCCCATCACCCGCTGATTTTCCACGCGATTAAGAATATCCGCTACGATTTGCCGCTCGGAAACAAAATTTCGCGGCTGATTAAGAATAATTTAGCAGTTTTCGCCGCGCACACCAATCTTGACAGCGCGGAAGGCGGCGTTAATGACGTTTTGGCTAAAAAAATCGGGCTGAACGATATAAAAATGCTCGGCGACGAAGAAATTTCTATGGGGCGGCTCGGAACGCTCGAAACGCCCATGACTGCCGCTGATTTCGCGCGACACGTGAAAAAATGTTTAAACGCTGATAATGTCCGCCTCGTCGACGCTGGAGACTTCCTTATAAAAAAAATCGGCGTGTGCGGCGGCGCGGGCGCAGATTTTATCCAAAAAGCAAAATTTTTCGGGGCGCAAGCGTTCGTAACCGGCGATGTTAAATATCATGAGGCTCAAGCCGCCGTCGAAAACAAAATTCACGTCGTTGACGCGGGTCATTTTTATACAGAGTTCCCGATTGTCCACGAATTAGCCGAATTTCTGCGCGGCGAGCTTGAAAACTTCGACGTGGAGATTTTTGAGGACACAAGCGGTAAAAATTTCTTCACGACGATTTAAACTTGACTTAAAGCCGACTTCAGCTGATAAAATTGCGGCGGAAAAATTTTTTTCGGAGTGATGATTATGACGATTGGCGAAGTCAGTGAAAAATACGAGATTACGACGGATACGCTCAGATATTACGAACGAATCGGCTTGATTCCGCCGGTGCCGCGCAAAAACAACGGAATTCGCGATTATGACGAAACGGCGTGCGGCTGGGTGTCGTTTATAAAGTGTATGAGGGGCGCGGGCGTACAAATCGAGGCGTTAATCGAATATGTCGCGCTGATGCAGGCGAATACCGGACTTGAACGGCGCAAAAACATTCTAATCGAACAGCGCGCCAAACTTCAGAAGCAAGAAGAGCATTTACGCGCGACGATTGAACGGCTCGATTATAAAATTGAACATTACGAAGAACTTACAAGGAAATCTTGAAATTTTGAGCGGTCTCGCCGACGTGCGGGGCTTTTTTGTTAAAAAGCTTGCTTCGTGTGCTATAATCGACGAAAAATCTTCTCGCGGAGGGAAAATCAATTTGAATTCAATAAAAATTCGCGGCGCACGCGTTCATAACCTTAAAAATATCTCGCTCGACATTCCGCGCGATAAATTTGTCGTGATTACCGGCGTTTCAGGCTCTGGAAAGAGTTCTTTGGCGTTCGATACCATTTATGCCGAAGGTCAACGACGTTATTTGGAAAGTTTGTCCAGTTATGCGCGTCAATTTCTAGGTTTGCCCGATAAACCCGACGTTGAACTCATCGAGGGGCTTAGTCCGGCGATTGCAATCAATCAAAAGACCACAAATAACAATCCGCGCTCGACTGTCGGCACTGTCACGGAAATTTATGACTATTTGCGGCTTTTATTCGCCAGAATCGCTAAACCTCACTGTCCAAAGTGCGGAAAACCCGTTAAAAGTCAGAGTATCGACCAGATTTTAGCCCAAATTTTAAATTTGCCGCTCGAAACTCGTTTTAGTTTGCTCGCGCCCGTCGTTAATCATCAAAAAGGCACTCACAAAGATATTTTAGAAAAATTAAGCGCGTCAGGCTTCGTAAGAGCTAAAATCGACGGTAAAATTTATGATTTGGACGAAAAAATTACTCTCGCAAAGACTAAAAAGCATTCGATTGAAGTTATTGTCGACAGATTAATTAATCGCGGAGAAATTCGCTCAAGATTGGCTGATTCGCTCGAAACTGCGCTGAAATTCGGTAATGGAATCGTTTTTGTTGAAACTGACGGCGAAATTTTGACGTTTAGCGAGAAAAATGCTTGCGTTGACTGCGGAATTAGCCTTCCTGACATTACTCCGCAACTTTTTTCCTTTAACAGCCCAAAAGGCGCGTGCAAAACGTGCAACGGGCTAGGAAAAGTGTTCGATTTCCGCGAATTTACGACGATGTATGAGTGGATGGCGGCAATTCACGATTTTAAAATGACAGATTTGCCCGAAGACGCTTGCCCCGCTTGTCACGGTCAAAGATTGAATCCAGAAGCACTTAGCGTTAAAATTTGCGGCAAAAATATTGCTGAGGTCTGCGATTTATCCGTTGATGCGTGCAAAAAGTTCTTTTCAACGTTAAATCTCGACGAAACTGATAAAAAAATCGCCGCGCAGGTCTTAAAAGAAATAAATTCGCGTTTAAAATTCCTTTGCGACGTTGGATTGGATTATTTGAGCCTTTCGCGTAAATCTGCGACGTTAAGCGGCGGAGAATCACAAAGAATTAGGCTTGCAACGCAAATTGGATCGGCTTTAACGGGCGTTTTGTACGTTTTAGACGAGCCGAGCATAGGTTTGCACCAACATGACAACCAAAAATTACTTGAAACGCTAAAAAATCTTCGCGATTTGGGAAATACGCTGATTGTCGTTGAACATGACGAGGAAACTATCCGCGCGGCTGATGAAATTGTCGATATTGGTCGCGGAGCGGGCAAAAATGGCGGAAAAATCATCGCGCAAGGCACTGTAGATGAAATTTCTGCCGAAAAAAATTCTTTAACTGGCGATTATTTAAGCGGACGGAAAATTATTCCCGTTCCGACGATTAGACGCGATATTTCGCAAGTTTTAGAGTTTAAAAACGCTTGCAAGAACAATTTAAAAAATATTTCGGTTAAAATCCCGCTTAAAGCCCTAACTTTGATAACTGGAGTGTCCGGAAGCGGAAAATCTACGCTTGTTGAGGAAATTATTTACCCAAAATTGCTTGAAATGGATTTAAAACCGCTAAATATTAGCAAAGTGACGATGATTGACCAAGATCCGATTGGCAGGACGCCGCGCTCAAATATTGCGACTTATACTGGCGTTGCAGATCATATTCGCAAACTTTTTGCCGAAACGAACGGCGCGAAGTTGCGCGGATACAAATCTGGGCGATTTAGTTTCAATGTAAAGGGCGGACGGTGCGAAAGTTGCGGCGGAAACGGAGTTTTAAAGATTCCGATGAATTTTTTGCCCGATGTTTACGTAAAATGCGACGTTTGCGGCGGAAAAAGGTTTAATGCGGAGACTTTAGAGGTAAATTACAAGGGAAAAAACATTTCGGACGTTTTGAACATGCCGGTTGATGAAGCTCTGGAATTTTTCGAGAATATCTCGCCGATAAAGCGAATTTTGCAAGTTTTGCACGATGTTGGGCTCGGATATATCGAATTAGGGCAATCTGCGAACACTTTTAGCGGCGGCGAGGCGCAAAGAGTTAAATTAGCGTATGAATTGGCGCGACCGCTCGGAAAAATGGCGAATATTTACATTATGGACGAGCCGACGACGGGTTTGCACTTCGACGACGTAAAAAAATTAATTGAAGTGATTCAACGGCTGGTAAATCGCGGCGACACGGTGATAATTATCGAACACAACCTCGACGTGATAAAAAATGCGGATTATATAATAGATTTGGGCTTAGAAGGCGGCGATAAAGGCGGCGAAGTCGTTGCTGACGGCACTCCGGAAGAAATTTCGCAAAATTTAACGTCTTACACCGGTCAAGCGTTGAAAAAAATTCTATATCTTGACGATAAAACGCAAAAAATATAAACTGAAAGCAAAAATTAAAGGAGGAAACATTTTTATGCAAGTTACAAAGACAATTTTGGACGGCGTGCTGATTTTAGAGCCGAAAGTATTCGGCGACGCGCGCGGCTGGTTCATGGAGACGTGGTCGGCGCGGAAATTCGAGGCGGCGGGCTTAAAATTCAATTTTGTGCAGGATAATCAGTCGTATTCGGCGCAAAAAGGCACACTTCGCGGCTTGCACTATCAAACGGCACCGTTCGCGCAGGCAAAATTGGTTCGTTGCACGCGCGGAAAACTTTTGGACGTGGCAGTCGACATTCGCGAGGGCTCGGAGACGTTTGCGAAGTGGATTTCGGTCGAATTAACCGCCGAAAACAAAAAACAGCTGTTAATTCCGCGCGGATTTGCTCACGGATTCATAACTTTGACTGATGATGTAGAAATTCAGTATAAAGCGGACAATTTTTACTCTCCGGAGTGCGATGGGAACATTCGCTGGGACGATTTGGAAATTAATGTTGATTGGACGCTTAAACCGACGATTTTAGCCGAAAAAGACGCCAAAGCTCCGACACTTCGCGAACGTTTAGAGCGCGGCGAGCTGAGATTTTAAATTATGGAGCTGACACGCGAACAAAAAGCGGCAGTCGAGGCACGCGGCGAGAATTTATTGATAGCGGCGGCGGCTGGCGCGGGAAAAACGCGAACTTTAACGGAAAGAGTCGTAAAATTGCTTGAAGAAAACGTTTGCGACGTAGACGAGCTGCTAATTATGACATTTACGAACGCGGCGGCTCAAGAAATGCGTTCGCGAATACAATCTGCGCTGATGAAACGCTTAGAAACCGAAATTGACGCAGAAAATCAAGCGCGACTTGAAAAACAAGTAATTTTATTGAGCGGAGCGCAAATTTCTACGTTTCATTCGTTCTGCCAAGCGGTAATTCGGAGAAATTTTTCAAAAATCGACCTTGACCCGAAGTTTCGCAAGGCTGACGATAATGAAATTGAAATTTTAAAGCGCGAAGTCATCGAAGAGCTTTTCGAGGAAAATTATTCAAGTGGCGGCGATATTTTTAAGAATTTTACGGACGAATTCGGTGGAAATGTACGCGGCGACGAAAAAATCCACGACATGATTATAAATCTGCACAAATTTTCGTTGAGCATGCCTTATCCGGAAATTTGGCTTGAAAAACTTTCCGAACCCTACAATTTGCCCGAAAATTCCCGTCTTGAGGATACAATTTGGTTTAAATTTCTCAAGCCGCACATTTTTAAGACGTTGGAAAAGATTTTCGACGAATGCGCGGCGGCTTATGCACTTTCCGAAGAAAATAACATCAAAACTGGGATTATCAGCGACGATTTTAAGCAAATTAATGAATTAAGAGCTGTAATTGACGATTGGAATGCACTTTACGACAAAATTTGGGCGATAAACTTAAAAAATTTCGGTGGCGGAAAATTTATCGGCGAAAAACAGATTATCAAGGACAGAATCAAAAATTTGCGCGACGATTATAAAAAGAAGGTCGAAAATCTGCGCGAAAAGTATTTTTTAGCCGACAAAAACAAAATGATTGCCGATATTCGCGAACTTTTTGATCCGATTAAAGAATTAATTCGCGTGACGAAACTTTTTGCTAAAAAATTTTCTGAAGCCAAACGAGAGCGCGGAATTATCGATTTTAACGACATGGAGCATTTCGCGCTTAAAATTTTCGATTCTGCGCCAGAAGTCGTCGCTACATACCGCGAAAAGTTCAAATTTATTATGGTCGACGAATATCAGGACACGAACGGCGTTCAAGAGGCGATTGTTCAAAAAATTTCGCGCGGAGACAATTTATTTTTCGTTGGCGACGTTAAACAGTCGATTTATCGCTTTAGATTGGTCGATGCGATTAATTTTCGCGAGAAAATGGATTCTTATCGCTGCATAAATCTTTCCAAAAACTTTCGGAGCCGTAAACAGATTATTTCGGCGGTGAATGAAATTTTTTCGCGGATTATGAATAAAAAAGCGACGGAAATTGACTATGATTCGGCGGCAAAACTTCAATTCAGCGCAAATTACGAGGTTGGCGATAAATTTTTCGACGAACGCCCAGAATTTTATTACATTAAGACTGAACGCGACGATGAAATCAAAGAAATTGAACTTGAAATGCGTTTCATCGCCGGAAAAATTCACGAACTGATTGATTCTAAAAAATTAGTGCGCGATGGCGAAATTTATCGTCCGATTGAGTTTAAAGACATTGTAATTTTGCACCGCTCGCCGAAAAACGCCGCTTTTGAGATACTCGACACGCTGAAAAAGTTCGGAATTCCCGCTTACGTGCCAGATGAGGAAAATTATTTTCGCGCGAATGAAATTCAAGTTATAATGAGTTTGTTGAGCATTTTGGACAACGCGCGGCAAGATATTCCGCTTGCGGCGGTAATGTTGAGCCAAATTGGCGGATTTAGCGCGGAAGAACTCGCAGAAATCCGAATTTTAAATCCAGACGTTGATTTTTATACTGCGGTTGCGAATGGCTCGGAAAAATGCAAAAATTTCTTAGGAAAACTCAATTATTGGCGCGAAATTGCTCGACAAATGGGCGTTCCCGAACTTTTAAGCAATCTTTATCGCGAAACGGGCTATTATGATTCAATCGGTCGTGAAGAGCGCGGAGACGTTCGTCAGGCGAATTTGCGCATTTTAATTGACCGCGCGGCTGATTTTGAGGCTACAAACGCCCGCGGATTGTCGAGATTCATTGATTTTATCGGCAAACTTAAGAATTTCGGGAAAGATTTGTCTACGGCGACGATTTTAGGCGAAAATGAAAATGTTGTGCGCGTTGTGACGATTCACGGCAGCAAAGGCTTGGAATATCCCGTTGTTTTCGTTGCTGGAGTCGGAAAAAAGTTCAATGACGAGGATTATTCGCGCGCAAATCTCTTTATGCACAAAAAATTTGGAATTGGAGCGCACAGAACGCCGAAAAATTCCCAACTTAAAGTCAAAACGCTTGCAACGCAGGCAATTTCAAAAAAAATCGCTGACGAATCCCGCGCAGAAGAATTGCGGCTGTTATACGTGGCTTTGACGCGGGCTGAAGAGAAATTATTTTTAATTGGGACGACATCGAAGTCCGCGCTTGAAAAATTCCGCGCCGTCGACGTTCCAGACGATTACGACATCTTATCGGCGAATAAATTCATGGATTGGTTGCTTCCGATAAAAGATTCGCTCGCGCCCGTCATAATTTCGCGTCTCGTTGATAAATCGGAGGTCGAAAAAGTTCAAGAACGCTCAATCGAACGTTCACAGGAAAAAATTTCGCACGAGATTGAAAAACTTTCGCCGACGCCGCTTGAAAAAATCCCCGCAAAATTATCCGTAACAGAACTAAAACGCCGCGCTTCTTCAATTAGGAATGAGGAATTAGAAATTAGGAATGATTACAGCGCAGAATTAATTCCTCATTCCTCCTTCCTAATTCCTAATTATATTTACCGTCGACCGAACTTTTTACAAAAAAAAGAAGTCTCCGGCGCGGAATTCGGCTCATTAATGCATAAAGTCATGCAATCTTTGAACTTAAGCGGCGATTTATCGACAAAAGGAGTCCTTGCGCAGGTCGAAGAGCTTGCAAAACGGGAAATTATTCCTTCGGAGCACGCAAAATTGATTCGCGCGGATAAAATTTCAAAGTTTTTCGCGAGTGAGATAGGCAAACGATTAATTTCTGCGCAAGAATTCTATCGCGAACTGCCATTTAGCCGATTAATTGACGCGCAAAGGTTTTTTCACGTCGACGAGAAGATTTTTATACAAGGAATAATCGATTTGCTGTTCAAAGACGCAGCGGGCAACTGGATTTTACTTGATTACAAGACTGACCGCGATTCCGAAGATATTTCCGAACGTTATCGGATTCAAATCGAACTTTACGCGGCGGCAGTCGAGGCTTTGCTTAAAATTAAAGTCGCCGAAAAATATTTGTACTTAATAAACGGCGGACGGCTCGTTAAAATGTAGGAGGTTTGCAAAATGATTAAAGTTTTGGTCAACGGCGCACTCGGACGCATGGGTCGCACGGTTTGCGGCGCGGTTAAAGCCGATTCGGAGCTTGAACTTGTCGGCGCGGTCGATATTTTTGCTGGCGAGGTCGAAAATTTAAAAGTTGAGACGAATTTGGACGCCGCGCTGAAAAAATTTGCTCCGGACGTTATGGTTGACTTCACGCGCCCCGATGTCGTCTTCCAAAACGTGATGACCGCGCTGGAGAATAAAGTTTCGCCCGTTGTCGGCACAACTGGCTTGAGCGACGACGCAAAGGAAAAAATTCGCGCGTTTGCAGAAAAAAATGATACTCCGGCATTTATCGCGCCGAATTTTGCGTTGGGAGCGGTTTTGATGATGTTGACGGCGCAAAAAATCGCAAAATATATGCCCGACGTTGAAATTATCGAACTCCACCACGACAAAAAGCTTGATGCGCCGAGCGGAACCGCCGAATTAACCGCAAAAATGATTTCTGAGGTTAGAAAAGCGCACAAACAAGGTCATCCGGACGAAGTTGAGCGGCTGGAGCACGTTCGCGGCGCGGATTTTGACGGAATAAGGATTCACAGCGTCAGATTGCCCGGATACGTCGCTCATCAGGAAGTTATTTTCGGCGGATTGGGTCAAACGCTCACGATTCGCCACGATTCGACGGGCAGAGATTCTTTTATGCCTGGCGTGGTGCTTGCCTGCAAAAAAGTTCGCGGGCTTAAAGGTTTAACGATTGGCTTGGACAAAATTTTAGACTGATGAAAAATTTTTTTATTGATGTCGTCTTGCTTGCGCTGTTCGTGTCGGAATTGAGTTTTTATTACATGCCCAAAGTTTTGCACGAAATTTTAGGCGTGATAATGCTGATATTGGCGATTTTTCACGTCGCGATTAATTTTCGGCGGTTTACGAGCACATTTAAAGACATTTCGCCTAAAAAATTTTTCGCAATCGAAATAAATCTTGCGCTGATAATTGCCATGGCGATAATTTTGTTTACGGGCGTCTGCATGTCAAATTATCTCTTTCCGGACGTGGTCGGCAGCTCGTTGCGCCGCAGTGTGACAATTCAAAACCTGCACAAATCCGCGCCGTACATCATGCTAATTTTAATCGGCGTGCATATCGGTTTGCACTGGCGAGAATTGCGCGGGCGGCTTTTAAACCTGCTAAAGTTGGAAAATCTATCGCGTTCGTGGAAAATTTTTTACAGAGCGGTAACTTTAACGCTGATGATTTTTGGCGCGACGGGTCTTTTCCTAAATCGCGTCCTCGACAGAATTTTAATGAAGCATATCTTCGCGACACCCGCGACAGACTTGCCAGCTCCGGTGTTTATGTTGATGATTGCCGGCGGAATAATGATTTTCGCGCTAGTAACTCGTGTGGTCGTCGGAAAAATCTTCAGGCGTTGAAAAATTGCAACGTGACGTTGCATCCAGCGGGAGTACTTTCAGCCGTTCAAAAATCTTTGGAGGATAAGCTCATGAAAAATTTGATAATTATTGGAGTTGGAGGCTTTGCCCGCGAAATTTATTGGCACGCGCAAAAATCTTTGGGCTACGGCGTCGATTGGCGGATAAAAGGTTTTCTTGACGGCGATATTAAACTTTCGGCGGCGGAATACGAACTTTTGCCGGAAAAAGTTTTGGGCGACGTTGAAACTTACGAAATCTGCGCGGACGACGTTTTTACTTGCGCAATCGGCTCGCCGCACGCCAGAAAAGTTATTATCGAGAAAATTTTGGCTCGCGGCGGCGAATTTATAAATTTAATCAGCGAACTTGCGGAAATTGTTCCCACGGCTTCAATCGGGCGCGGCTTGATAATTTCTCCGTTCGTCGGCGTGAGTGAGCGGGCGCAAATCGGCGATTTTGTTGCCATAAACGCGCAAACTATCATCGGGCACGACGCAAACATTGGAAATTTTTCTTGCATCATGCCGCACGTAGCTGTTTCGGGCGGTTGCAAGGTCGGCGCGGAAGTTTTTATCGGGAGCGGAGCAGTTCTCCTTCCCAAATCTAAAATCGGCGACGGAGCCACGGTCGGCGCGGGCTGTGTCGTCTTAAAAAAGGTCCGCGCTGGCAAAACTGTCTTTGGCAACCCCGCTATCGAACTTTAGGAGGAAATTTTTATGACAGCAGAAGAATTTATTAAAAAACTCGTTGAACTCATGGACACGGACGCCGATTTGAACTTGTCGACGCGGCTGGCGGACGTGGAAGATTGGGATTCGTTGAGCATGGTATCGTTTTTTTCGTTCTGCGATTCAAAATTGGGACGGAGACTCGCGCCCGAACAAATTAAATCCGCGCAGACCGTCGAAGATTTATTCAATCTGGCAAAATGAGCCAAGAAGCCGCAAAAATTTTCGCAAATGATTGGTACGAGCTGGGCGACGAGAAAAGCGACACGCAAAAATTTTGGTGGACGCTTTTGCGCGACGTTTTCGACATTGAACGCCCCGAAAAGCTTATCGACTTTGAAATTTCCGTGCCCAACGGCTTCATCGACGCTTACATTGCGAGCACAAAGGTTTTAATTGAGCAAAAAAGTTTCGGCGTCGACCTCACCAAAAAAATTTTGCAATCCGACGGAAAATTTTTGACGCCTTACGAGCAAGCAGAACGTTATGCGCAAGTTTTGAGCGAAAAGCCGCGTTGGATTGTCACCTGCAACTTTTCCGAGTTCAGAATTTACAAAAACGGGCGCGACGAGCCGACAATTATAAAACTTCGCGACCTGCGCTATCAATTTCCGCGTTTAAAGTTTTTAATTGACCCGACAGCTGACGATTCGCCGCCCGAAGAAAAAATTTCTGCAGAAGCTCTTGCCGTAATCGAAAAAATTTACGATGCCTTCGCGAAAAATTACGAGCGCAACAAAATTTCCGACTACGAAGACGCCTTGAACAAAATTTGCACGCGATTGGTCTTCTGTCTTTACGCCGGCGACGCGCAACTTTTAGACGCGAACCAATTTTTTAATTACTTGCAGAGTTTCAGCGACGCAGAAAGAAATTTTGCGCTCCAAAATCTTTTTAACGTGCTAAACACGCCCGAAAACGAACGCGACGACTTCGACGACGCCCTGAAAAGTTTTCCTTACGTAAACGGCGGGCTCTTCGACGAAAAAATTTCGCTGCCCGAATACAATAAGAACGTCGGCAACCCGACCGCCGCAATCGGTGCGTTCAACGCGCGGAAAAAGTTTTCTTGGCACGAAATCAGCCCGCCAATCTTCGGCGCGATGTTTGAATCGACTTTCAGCAAGGAAAATCGCCAGCGCGCGAGCGGAATGTTTTATACCAGCGTCGAAAATATTCACAAAGTTATCGACCCGCTGTTCATGGACGATTTACGCGACGAATTTGAACTTGCAAAGCGCAAACAGATTAAAAATCGGGCGGCGGCTCTCCTCGAACTGCAAAATAAACTTGCCGCGCTGAAATTTTTAGACCCGGCGTGCGGCTCCGGCAATTTTTTGACGGAAACTTATATCAGCTTGCGCCGTTTGGAAAATGAAATCCTCGAAGAACTGCGCCCGCTGATTAATTTGCCCGAAAATCCCGTAAAAGTTTCTATCAATCAGTTTTACGGCATTGAAATTAATTCGTTCGCGGTCGCGGTGGCGCAAACTGCCCTTTGGATTGCCGAAAATCAAATGCTCCAAGAAACTGAAGGCGCACTCGGCAAAAATCTTCAAGCTTTGCCGCTGAAAAACTTTTCGACAATCGTAAAGGCGAACGCTCTGCAAATCGACTGGAAAAAAATCGTCCGAAACGTCGATTTTATTATTGGAAACCCGCCCTTCGTCGGTGCGCGGCTGAAATCCGCCGAACAAGCCCGCGACCTCCAAAAAATTTTCGACGGCTGGAAAAATCTCGGCAATCTCGATTATGTTTGCGCTTGGTACAAAAAATCCGCCGACTTCATGGCGAATAATTCAACCCGCGCCGCTTTAGTCTCCACAAATTCCGTTTGTCAGGGCGATAGCGTCGGCACGCTCTGGAAAAATCTTTTCAAGCAGGGAATTCATATCGATTTCGCCCACAGAACGTTCAAATGGCTCAGCGACTCCGAAAATATGGCGCACGTTCACTGCGTAGTGGTCGGTTTCAGCTCCGCGCCCAATAAAAAGCCCAAAATTATCTTCGACGGCGGAAAAATCTTCGTCGCGAGCAATATTAACGCTTATCTCGTCGACGGCGATGATATTTTCGTCGAAAGTCGCCCGAATCCGCTTCAAAACGGCGTTCCGGAGATTGGAATTGGCAATAAACCGATTGACGGCGGAAATTATTTGTTCACGCCCGAAGAAATGGACGATTTCATCAAACTTGAGCCCGAATCCGCAAAATTTTTCAAGCCGTGGTTCGGTGCGGAAGAATTTATCAAGGGCAAGCGTCGTTTTTGTCTCCTGCTGAAGGATTTGCCGCCCGAAGAGATAAAAAAATTCCCGCTCATCGCTGAACGGGTCGAAAACGTAAAAAATTATCGTTTGGCGAGCAAAAGCGCGGGAACTCGTAAAATTGCAGACAAACCGACAAGATTTCACGTTGAAAACTTTCCGCGCGGAAATTTTTTGGCGATTCCCGAAATTTCTTCCGAGCAACGCCAATATATTCCGATTGGTTTCATGAATGATTCTGTTGTTTGCAGTAACAGATTAAAATTGGTCTCGAACGCAACGCTTTATCATTTTGGAATTTTAACCAGCTCAATTCACATGGCGTGGACGCGAGCGACTTGCGGGCGTTTGGAAAGTCGTTACCGCTATTCGATTGGAATTGTTTACAATAATTTTCCGTGGTGCGCGGTGACGGAGCGGCGGCGGCGCATGATTGAACGCACTGCGCAAAACATTTTGGACGTGCGCGCGGATTTTCCCGATTGGACTTTCGCGAAACTCTACGACGAAGCGACCATGCCCGACGAATTACGCTTGGCGCACAAGGCAAACGATTATGCGGTTGCTTTGGCATACGGCTTCGAGGAATTTTTCATGGACGAGGCGCGGGTCGTCGCCGAGCTTATGAAACTTTACAAGGCGTTGACAAAAGCTTGAGCGTGTGATATAAATTGCTTGTCAGATTGAAAATCTACAAAGTATGTCAACATAGCTAACACAAACGAAGAAAAACCCCCGCCGGAGTGATGAACCGTGCGGGGGCTTCGTTTTGCCTAACCGGTTGATGAGACCGATTGTCAGGGGCATCAGGGTGAACGGTCTGCTACTTCAGCCAGCGATCGTAGATGTAATTGCCGATGATAATCGACGCTACGTTCACGGCCAAGCCGATAAGTATGTCAACCATACGCTAACACCTCCTTTCGTTTGGCGTGCGCCGCCCGAAGGGGTAGCATTGGCAAAATTATAACAGAAAAAATTTAGCCGTTCAACATTTGACAAAAGCTTGAGCGTGTGATAAATTTTGCGTGCGAATATGAAAATACCCGTACGGTGTGCTGAGCATACTTGTCACAAACGAAGAACCCCCGCCGGCGTGATGAACCGTGCGGGGGCTTCGTTTTGCCATAACCGATTGATGAGACCGATTAGCGGGCAAGCAAAGGGTTAACGACGTCTGCTACTGAACCAGCGATCGTAGATGTAATTTCCCGCGACGGTTCCGACTGCGGTTGCAATCACACCCACTGCCAGCGAAACGAATATGCTGAGCATTCTTGTCACCTCCCCTCGTTCAGGATTAATGCCGTTCCAAGGGTGGTAGCATTGGCGGGATTATAACAGAAAAAATTTAGCCGTTCAACATTTGACAAAAGCTTGAGCGTGTGATAAATTTTGCAAAGTCAATTTGACAACTTTAAGGCAGGTCGGTGTTGGGGAACGTCGATCTCCTCTCTTAATTAAACGAAGTAGTTGAAGAAGGTCGCGTCCGCAAATGCGGCTTTTTTCGTTCCTAAATTACTTCAAGAACGTGAGCAACATCAGAACGGTCTGAATCAGGCTGAGCACAAGCATCAGCCACTGGAATTTGTCCATAATGTCACCCCCTCTCTTGCGAGAGAAGAGCCGTCTCACCGAGCCTGCCGCGTGAATTATGGCATACGTACAGAAAATTTTCAAGTAAAAATATGAGGAAGGAGAAAATTTATGACGAATGTAATTTTGCTTGATAAAAAAGACAACGTGGCGACGTGTACGGTTGGGGCTACGGCGGGCGAGACGATAAAAATCCTCGGCGGCGGAGAAATTGTCTGCGTAGAGGACATTCCGATTTGGCACAAGGTCGCGCTGAAAAACATTTCTGCGGGCGATAAAATTTTCAAGTACGGGGAGATAATCGGCGCGGCGTCGGCTGACATTGCGGCGGGCGGCTGGGTTTCCCACGAAAATATTTTCAGCGTGCCGAGAAATTATGCAAGCGAGATGATTTAAATGAACTTTTGGGGCTATAAACGGGCGGACGGTCGCGCGGGCATTCGCAATCACGTTTTGATTTTGCCGACGTGCGCTTGCGGAAGCGAAACGGCGCGGATTGTGGCGGCTCAAGTGCGCGGCGCAGTCAACATAATTTTCAACACGGGCTGTTCGGACGTGCAAGCAAATACTGATTTATCGCAGAAAATTTTGACGGGCTTCGCGTGCAATCCGAACGTTTTCGGCGTGGTGATAATCGGGCTGGGCTGCGAAACAGTTCCCCATGCCAAATTGCGCGAAAAAATTCAATCGCAGACGAGCAAGCCGGTCGTGTCGTTCGGGATTCAAGAAGAGGGCGGCACGCTCAAGACGATTTCAAAGGCGGTGCGAGCGGCGCGAGATTTGGCGGCGGAGGCGGCTCTTCAACAGAAAGAACTTTGCGATATATCGGAGCTGTTGTTGGGTATTGAATGCGGCGGCTCCGATGCGACCAGCGGCATTGCGTCAAATCCTGCGGTCGGCGAACTTAGCGACAAACTCGTTGACTTGGGCGCGTCGACGCTGATGAGCGAGTCGATTGAATGGATTGGCGGCGAACACGTCTTAGCCAAACGCGCGGCGACGCCCGAACTCCACAACAAAATTATAAAAATCTGCGCGGACTATGAAGCGCACCTTAAAGCGGCGGGGCAAGATTGTCGAGCAGGTCAGCCGACGCCTGGAAATAAATTCGGCGGGCTGTCGACGATTGACGAAAAAAGTTTGGGCTGCATTCGCAAAGGCGGCACGCGTCCGATTGTCGAGGTCTTGAATCAAGCTGAACGCCCGACCAAACGCGGCGCAATCGTCATGGATACGGCGGGCTACGATATTTCGTCCGTCACGAGCATGGTTGCGGCGGGTTGCAACGCGATAATTTTCACGACGGGGCGCGGCACGCCCACCGGCAACGCGATTGTCCCCGTGCTGAAAGTCACCGCCAACGCGCAAACTTATTCGTGGATGGAAGACAACATCGACGCGGACTTGAGCGGGATTATCGCCGGCGAGCTGACGATTGCGGCGGCGGGCGATTTTCTTTTAGAAAAAATTCATGACGTGTGCAACGGGCGATTGACTAAGGCGGAGGCTTACGGCTTTTCGGACATCGCGGTTGACCACGTCTGCAGATTCGTTTAGGGGAGAAAAATTTTGAGCGTAACTTTTGATTTTAAAGGGAAAAATTTTGTAGTAGTCGGCGCGTCGTCTGGAATCGGGCGGCAAGTGGCGTTGGAACTTTCACACAGCGGCGCGAACGTCTTAGCAATCGGGCGGAATTTGGAGCGGCTAAACGAGCTGAAAAAAAATTCGCCCGTCAGCCTGGTTAAACACCCGCCGAGAATTTTTACGGAGCAATTAGACGTAATCACGGCGACGGCGGACGATTGGACGGAGATTCTGGAAAATTTCACGAGCACGGTCGGCAGAATCAACGGCGGAGTGTACACGGCGGGGATTTGGGGCTTGACGCCGCTAAATTCCTTCGACGAATCACTTGCCCATAAAATTTTCGACACGAGTTTTTGGGGCGCGGTGAAGTTCGTGCAGACGGCGACGCGGAAAAAATTTTCGGACGGCGGCGGCTCCTTCGTGCTGATGAGTTCAATCGCGGGCGAATTCAGCGGAAAATCTTTGTTCGCGTATTCGACGGCGAAGGCGGCAGTTCAAGCGGCAGTGAAATCTTTCGCGGCGGAAATCATTCGCAGCAAGCACCGGATAAACTCTGTGGCACCCGCGCTGGTGAAAACGGAAATGATGGAAAACGAAATGTACGCGGCGACGGCGAGCGAGGAAATAATTTCGCGGCACCTTTTGGGCTTGGGCACAGCTTACGACGTGGCGGGCGTGATTTTATTTTTGTTGAGCGACAGGGCGGCTTGGATAACGGGACAAAATTTTTTCGTGGACGGCGGCTATATCGTCGGCTCTTACACTTGAAAAATTTTTTTACGCCTTATTGCGGGGCGGTTACTTTTAAAAAGTAACCAAACAGCGTGCGCGACGTATCGTTGAGAAATTTTTAGCCAAATCGCCGCGCCGGAACGAAATGCTACGCATTTCTATCTTAATAATTTTTTGGAGGAATTTTATGGCAGTACGATATATAAGCGGCGGCGAAAGTCACGGTTCGCGGCTGATTTGCATTTTGGAGGGCTTGCCGGCGGGCGTCAAAGTTTCGAGCGAATTCGTCAACGCGGAACTTAAACGGCGGCAGAGCGGCTACGGGCGCGGCGGACGCATGAAGATTGAAAGCGACCGCGTAGAATTTTTATCGGGAATTCGGTTCGGCGAGACGATTGGTAGCCCGATAACTTTGAGCGTCGAAAATCGCGATTGGCAGAATTGGACGGAACGCATGAGCGCGGAAGGTTCGCCGTTCGGAGAAAAAGTTACAAATGCCCGCCCCGGTCACGCCGATTTGACGGGCGCGGCGAAATTTGCCCGCTCGGACGTGCGCGACATTTTGGAGCGTTCTTCTGCCCGCGAAACGACAATGCGAGTTGCGGCGGGAGCGTTGTGCAAAATTTTTCTGCAAAGTTGCGGCGTGGAAATTTCAAGCGCGGTTTTGAGCGTGGGCGGCGTCAGCGGCGAACAGGAAATTAAAAACCGAATTGACGCGGCAAAATCTTTGGGCGACACGGTCGGCGGCGTCTTTGAAGTCAAAGTTTCGGGCGTGCCGGCGGGCTTGGGCAGTCACATTCAGTGGGACAGGAAACTTGACGCGAAAATTGCGGCGGCGTTCATGTCGATTCAAGCAATTAAGGCTGTCGAACTCGGCGACGGCTTTTCCAACGCGACGAGACTCGGCAGCGAAGTC
>JAFXNB010000158.1 GCA_017529935.1 Selenomonadaceae bacterium | reverse complement strand
GGTGCCCGTGACGTGCGTTGAGTTAATGTTGCCGTAGATGTCGACTTCAAGCGCGGTGTTCATTGCAATGACGCCGAGCCTGTGAACGACTTCGGGCGAGTTGGAAATTTCTTCGGGGCGGAGCAGGATATACTTGCGGTATTTGTCGATCCCCTTGTAAAATCTGTCCATGCCGGCGGGCGACGGGCTAAACGCCGTGCCGCTTGCGAATTTGAGTTTGCCCGCGTCGATTAAGTCAAGCATTGCGTCCTGGATGACTTCGGTGTAGACAACGAGGTCAGTCATATCGCCTTCGACGAAGCCTTCCAAAACCGCGTTCGCAACGTTGCCGACGCCCGATTGCAACGGCAGGAGACCTTTAGGCATACGACCGGCTTTGATTTCGGCTTTGAGGAATTCGAGCGTGAACGCCGCCATTTTCTTGGAGTTCTCGTCAATGGGCGACAAATCGCGCGTATGATCTTTCACGTCGCAGGGAACGATGTACTTAATCTTGTCGGGCGTGCAGGGGATAAACGTTGTGCCGATACGGTCGTCGGCGTGGACAATCGGAATCGGCAGGCGATTGGGCGGGTCGAGCGGAACGTAAACGTCGTGCATACCTTCGAGCTCAAGCGGTTGCGTGGTGTTGACTTCGACGACGACGGTGTCCGCGTTTTGAACGTAGCTTGCCGCGTTGCCCAGCGAAGTCGTCGGAATCAAGTTGCCTTCCTCGGTGATGGCGCACGCCTCCACCAGCGCGAAGTTAGGTTTTTTCTTGATGAAGCCCGTGCGGGTGAGTTGCGCGCTCTCCGACAAATGCAGGTCGAGATAGTCAACGGTGCCGTCGTTGATGAGCGGGCGAAGTTTGCTGTCCGTTTGATAGGGCAGACGCTGTTTGATGCCTTTGACTTCGGCAAGCGCGCCGTCAAGTTCGGGACCGGTCGACGCGCCTGTCCAAATGTTGACTTGGAAGGGGTCGCGTTTCATGCGCTCGGCAAGGGCAAGCGGCACAGCTTTTGGATAAGCCGACGCCGTGAAGCCGCTACAAGCTATCGTCCAGCCCGGCTGAATCCAATTCGCTACTTCCTCCGCGCTGACAATTTTGCTCTGCAAATCCTTGTTGCGCACTCTGTCGGTAATATCAATCATTAAATTTCTTTCCTCCTTTGTATAATCGTTAATTATAATTATTCTTCCCTCGATTTATTAAAGTTTAACACGTCGATAATTTAACGTCAACCGTTGCAATTTTATTTTTTGGCGGCGGCAAGTAATAAAATTTCCCAAAAACATTGCGGCATAAAAAGTTTTTGTGTAAAATGTACCAGCTGTTTAACGAAAGAAAAACGGAGGTGATAGATTGAGAATCGACAAGCGGCGGGCAGACGAAATGCGCGAAGTTTTCTTGGAACGGCGTGCGCAAAAATTTCCTGCAGGCTCGGCTCTGATTGAGCTTGGCAACACAAAAGTTCTCTGCGCGGCGACGATTGAAGATAAAGTTCCGGCGTTCTTGAAAGGCACGGGCACGGGCTGGCTCAGCGCGGAATATTCCATGTTGCCCGGCGCGACGACAGAACGAAATCCGCGCGAACGATCAAAAATCGGCGGGCGCACGGCTGAAATTCAACGGCTAATCGGTCGGGCACTGCGCTCCGTGACGGATTTGGAAGCACTCGGCGAACGTTCGATAATAATTGACTGCGACGTTTTACAGGCGGACGGCGGCACGCGCACGGCGTCAATAACGGCGGCTTTTGTCGCGTTAGTCGAAGCTTGCGAAACTATTTACGAAATCGGCGGCGTCTTCCCCGTGAAAGATTTCGTCGCGGCAATTTCGGCGGGCATTTCCCCCGACGGCGAAAATCTTTTGGACTTGTGCTATGCCGAAGACAAAGCGGCGGCGGCTGATTGCAATGTCGTCATGACGGGCGCGGGCGAACTCGTCGAGGTGCAGATAACCGCAGAAAAAAAGCCCTTCACGCGCCCGCAACTCAACGCGCTTTTAGATTTGGCGCAAGGCGGCATTGCCGAATTAATTTCCCTGCAGAAAGACGCCCTAGGCAGAGAATTAGTTTGGCGCGTCGGGCGTGTCGGCTGAAATTTTAATGTTCCCTGAAGTTTTCAACACGATTTAAAGAGAGGAGGAGGTTATCATAAAAAAAATTGTGCTCGCGTCGAAGAACTCGGATAAAGTCAAAGAAATTCGCCTTGTCCTCAAAAGTTTGCCGCTTGAAATTCTGTCGCTCGCCGATTTTGACAACTTGCCGGACGCTGTAGAGGACGGCGCGACGTTCGAGGAGAATGCGTTAATCAAGGCTAAATTCTTCCGCGAACGGACGAAACTTGCTTGCCTTGCTGACGATTCGGGGCTTGAAGTCGACGCGCTGAACGGCTTACCCGGCGTTCATTCGGCGCGGTTCGCGGGATATCACGCTGACGACATCACCAACAATCAGAAACTCCTTGACGAGCTGAAAAAAATCGGCGTCACGGAATCGGCGGCGGCTTATCGGTGCGCGTTGGCTTTCGTTGACACCGACGGCACCGAACTTTTAACGGAGGGCAAAATAAGCGGCAAAATTAAAACCGTCGCGCAAGGCAGCGGCGGCTTCGGTTACGACCCATATTTTTACATTGACGAGCGACGCACCATGGCTCAACTTTCCGTCGACGAAAAAAATTTAATCAGTCATCGCGGCGCGGCACTTAGGGAAATGATTTTGAAATTAAAGAGGCGTTTCCGATGAAGATTGGACTTATAAGCGACACTCACGGAAATTGGTCGTCGATAGATCAAGCGTTGAGTATCGCGCAAAATATGGATATGTGGCTCCACATGGGCGATTGCACGCCCGACGCAGAGTATTTGCAATCATTAGTTGATGTGCCCGTTTACGGCGTGGCGGGCAACTGTGACTGGCCGACACCCAACATTTTATACGAGAAAATTATCGAAGTCGCAGACCACAGAATTTTTATCACGCACGGTCACAACTACGGCGTGCGCTACACGCAAGAATATATCATGGAGGCGGCCGAATCGCAGAACGCGGACATTGCGGTTTACGGTCATACGCACATTGTCGAATATTTAATCGGTCCGCCCGTCATTTTAAATCCCGGCAGTGCGTCCCGCCCACGCGACGATACACGCGGCTCGTTCATGGTCATGGAGCTGGAAAGAGGCTCCGACCCGCGCATTACCGTCGTTCGCATGAAACATACTCGTTAAGAACTTATCAAAAAAATCCCTCGCTCGGCTTGAACGGGGGATTTTGTTTTATTGTCATTGACGGAAAAGCCCTGCCTATGTTAAGATTAAATCATTGAAAACAAAATAATTTAAAAGCACAGAGCCATTCCGCTACAAATTTTACAACGCCTGTGCCCTGCTTGTCAAGAAAGGCGGCTTGATATTATGATTTACGGCATCATCTACAAAATCACCAACGCGCTCTGCGGCTTGAGTTACGTTGGGCAGACGGTCAACCTCAAGCGGAGAATCTACCAGCACAGAACCGGCGACCAATTCATCGACAAGGCGATTCAAAGGGACGGCTGGGAAAATTTCACGCTCGACATTCTCGCCGTATGCAATAGCAAAGAGGAACTCAACGAGAAGGAAGTTTTCTACATTGCTTACTACAACTGCAAGTTCCCGAACGGCTACAACTTAACTGACGGCGGCGAAGGTCTTCCGGGCGAAAGTAATCCCTTCTACGGCAGACACCACACCGAAGAAACGAAAGCCATACTCCGCGAGAAAAATCGTAACAACAAAAATTTCTTAGGTAAGCACCACACCTTGGAAAATTGCTTGGTTTTTTCAGAAAAACATCGCGGCGAAACTCCCTACAAAAATCTGCTCAAGGAAATGGAACGACTGCAACTGACGTACACCGCGCTCGCTGAACGCATGGGCTTGACGCAACCGGCTCTTTCAATGAAAATCCGCGATAAGCTGTCGTTCACTGAAAAAGACGCCGAAAATCTCGTAAAAATCTTTGATCGCCCTATCGAGTATCTGCTCCAACGCGATGACGATTTGCCGACAATATTGACGTCGAGAGCCGGCGAAAAAAATCCGTTCTTCGGGAAACATCACACGGGCGAAAATCGCACAAAGTTTTCAAAGATGAATCGCGGCGAATCTCCCTACAAAAACTTGCTCAAGGAAATGGACGAATTGAATATTACGTACACTTCGCTCGCTATACTTCTGGGAATATCTCAAGCGAACATTTCTCGTAAATTGCTCGGCGAACGGAAATTCACGGCGAAAGATATTGCTAAGCTCGTCGAAATCTTCGGTTGCCCCGCCGAATACCTTATGGCACGCGACGACGGGATTGTGGTAACACCGTCTAACCGCGGCAAAACTCCGTTCAAAAATCTGGCGAAAGAACTGGAAAAAAGAAATATGACGTACACCGCGCTTGGTAAACTCATGGGGTTGTCTCATCAATCCATTTCCGAAAAAATGCACGGCAAAAAGAGATTTACAGAAAAAGATTGGGCAAAGCTCTCAGAAATCTTAAATTGCCCTGTCGAATACCTTATGCAACGTGACGAATGATTGACTTCTAAACAAAAAAATTGGCGACAAGCTTTCGAGCCTGCCGCCTTTTTTTATGACTTAAAAGTTATAGTTTAGTCTTGAGGTCTTGGTTTGCGGATAAGTCCCAGAATGACGCCACCTACAGCCGAACCGATTAAAATTGAGAGGAGATACATTAGCGGATTACCGATTGTCGGAACAACGAAAATGCCACCGTGCGGAGCCATTAATGTGCAGTCAAACATCATGACAAGCGCGCCAGCTAAGCCTGAACCGACGACGCACGCGGGGATAACGTGAAGTGGGTCACCCGCTGCGAATGGGATCGCCGCCTCCGAAATAAAACTTGCGCCCATCACAAAATTTGTTATAGTAGTCTTTTGTTCGCTCTTAGTAAATTTGTTTTTAAAGAAAATAGTTGCAATACCAATCGCAATCGGAGGAACCATGCCGCCCGCCATAGCCGCCGCGATGACGTAATAGTTGCCGTCAGCCAAGAGACCGACGCCCGTGACGTAAGCCGCCTTGTTCAAAGGACCGCCCATGTCAACAGCCATCATGCCGCCGATAACCGCGCCCATGACGAGTTTAGCGGAAGGATCCATGTTCGCGAGAGTATTCTTGAGTGCCTCGTTGATACCCGCGACAGGCGGACCAATAACAAAGTTACAAATCAAACCGATAAACAAGACGCCGAGCAACGGATAGAACAGAATCGGCTTGGTGCCTTCCAGCGAGGGCGGCAGGAAACTGAGAGCCTTTTTGAGCCAGTTGACGATAAAGCCAGCAAGGAAGCCCGCGAGCAATGCGCCCAAGAAACCGGAGCCGTTGGAAGCACTAAGTGCGCCGCCGACAAAACCCGCCGCCAAGCCGGGGCGGTCAGCGATAGACATAGAAATAAATCCTGCGAGAACGGGCAACATAAATCCGAACGACGCGCCGCCAATGCCCATGAACGTCGCCGCAACGGGAGTTAATGAACCAAATTTACTGCGCTCTTCGGCGGGCAAGCTGTTCAAATCCACGGAAAAACCGTCAACTAAAAATGCCAGCGCGATTAAGATACCGCCGCCGATAACGAACGGGAGCATGTGCGAAACGCCGTTCATCAGGTGCTTGTAAACTTGGCGACCGACGCTTTCATTTTCGCCGCCGCCACCGCCGCTGTCGCCCGCAGATTCGCCGGCTTTGGCGTGGTAAATCGGCGCATTTCCGCCCAACGCCTTGTCAATGAGTTCATCAGCCTTGTTGATACCGTCAGCAACTTTGGTGATGACAACGTGCTTGCCGTCGAAACGAGCCATTGCAACGTTTTTATCCGCCGCAACGATAATGCCGTCCGCCTTTGCAATTTCATCAGCCGTCAGAACATTTTTCGCGCCGCCAGAGCCGTTCGTCTCAACCTTAATGGAAATGCCGCGTTTCTTTGCGTGCTGTTCCAAACTTTCCGCCGCCATGAACGTATGCGCGATACCCGTCGGGCAAGCCGTGACCGCCAAAATTTGAATGTGGTCGGCGGCAGGTGCGGGAGCGGAAGACGCGCTTTCAGGGGCTTGGAATTTGCCGTCTTCCTTGTCGTCGATAATTTTGAGGAACTCTTCCTTCGTGGTCGCCTTAATCAACGCTTCCTTGAAGTCGGGATCCATAACCATTGTTGCCAGCTTCGACAGAATCATTAAATGTTCGTCGTTGCCGCCGTCGGGTGCCGCGATTGCAAAGAACAAACGCGCGGGGTTGCCGTCCATCGACTCGAAGTCAATGCCGTCGGGAATTGTCATGGCGGCAAGACCGGGAGCCTTGACGCCGGCTGATTTGGCGTGCGGCGTTGCAATGCCGTCGCCAAGCCCCGTGGTGCCGGACGCCTCACGAGCAAGAACGTCTTTTTTGTACTGTTCTTTGTTCTTGAGGTTGCCGCCCTTTTCCATCAAGTCAACCAGATGCGATATTGCGTCCGGTTTGTCCTTGACTTTGGCACCGAGGTCGATGCTCGCATTTTTGAGCAAATCAGTAACTCTCATAGTGCACTTCTCCTTACTACAAATGAATGAATAATTTCTAGCCGCCGCCGAAAATTTGACGACGGCTTATATCAATCGGACAAAGCCGACTGTTTACGAAAAAAATTTAGCCGCGAGTGTTTTTGTCATATGAACCGTCGCGCTTGATACTCAGCCGCCACACGTCAAGCAAATCAACATCTTTGTTTGTGAGCGTCGTGCCGTCGGCGAATTCAATTTTAAATTTGTAGCGCATGTATCCCGTGTCGTAGTGGATTGAGCGTCGGTCGCCCTGATTCATCACGCCGCTACCGACGAGGTCATTGCCCCAGCTTTTTTTCTGAATCGGGACGAAATACAGCGACATAATTGTTTTGCCAGTCTCGTTGACGATTTCCAGCGGCTCGGTTATGCCCGCGAACGCCGGAGTTTGAACCGCCGCAACGAGGAACGCCGCCAACACGAAAATTTTTAAAACTTTTACCATAGGCATCGCCTCTTAATTCGTGAATTTAGCCGCGAGCGTTTTTGTTAATCTTGAATTCCATTTCCGCCTCGTCGTATATGATGTTTATGCGCCATGCGTCCAAGAGGTCGACGTTCGGCAGGATATATTCTTCCTTGTTGTCGAGAATGAATTTAACATGGTAGTAGCGATAGGCGGGGTCGTAATAGATAATTCGACTTTCAGCTTGATTCATTACGCCGTCGCCGACAATGTCATTTCCCCAATCGGCGTCTTGTTGCCCTGCGGGGACGATATACAAAGCCCAAATGGGTTGTCCCGTATCGTTAATTACCTCAAGGAGTTCAGTATCCTCTGCCGAAGTCGCGCTTTGCGCCGATATGATAAGGAACGCCGCCAACACGAAGACTTTCAAAAGATGTCTTGACATATCGAAATAGCCCCCTCATGTTTAAGAGAAGATACTTTTAATCTTGTTGAAAAGTTTTTCGCCTAAAGTTTCGTCGTCTTCGGTGGCTTGGAAGGGTTGAGCTTGACCGGATTCGATTCTCTTAAAGAGTTGCTCCGGCTTGCGAATGCCCGTGTTGACTGCCGTTTGAATCATCAACTTGCCGTCGAAACGCTTCATGGGAATTTTTTTGCTTGCCGCGATGATGACATAATCGGCGTTTCTAATTTCCTCGTCGCTCAGCGCGTGATAGACGCCCGCCGCGCCGTGCACTTCAACGCGGATACTCAAGCCCAATTTCTCCGCGCATTTCTTAAGGGATTCGCGAGCCATGAACGAAGAAGAGATACCCGTCGGGCAAGCCGTGACTGCGATAATTTTTGTATTGGCGGAAACGTCGGGTTCGGGCGTTTCACTTTTGGAGCGTTCAGCTTCCTTGTCGTCGATAATTTTGATAACTTCGGCGGGCGAACTTGCCTTGATAAGATTTTCCTTGAATTCGTCGTCCATTAGCAGGACAGCGAGCCGCCCCATGTTAGTCATTGCGGTATCGTCGGCTTTTTCCGGTGCCGCGAACAGAATCAACAGCCGCGCAGGTTTGCCGTCGAGTGAATTAAATTCGACGCCTTCGGGCACGGTGATTACAGAAATTGCCGGACGTTTAACGGCATTATTTTGCGCGTGCGGAGTTGCCAGCCCGTTCGCCAGCCCCGTCGAGCCTTGAGCCTCGCGCCTTAAAACGTCGCGCTTGACGACCGCCTTGTCCTTTACTGTGCCCGCCGTCATCAACAAATCAATCAGCATATCGATTGCTTCGTTTTTGTCCGACGGGTGCACATTCAGCGCGATAGATTTTTTCGAGATAAAATTTGTAATTTTCATAGGGAACACCGCCTTTGTCGTTTTTGGCAAGGGTGGAAGTTATTCGAGAGTTTTGAGCAGAGCTTCAACTTCGGGGCGCGTGGCGAGATTTTCGGAGAACGCCGACGCCGAACCGGTGCAAAGTCCCATTTTGAAGGCGCGTTCATAGTCGCCGTTGCTTTCAATGTAGCCGGCAACGAAGCCCGCAACCATGGAATCGCCCGCGCCAACGGAATTGACGAGCTTGCCTTTGGGAGCCGGCGATTTAAAGAACGTCGCGCCGCCTTCGGGAACGAAAATTGCGCCGTCGCCCGCCATAGAAATTAAGACGTTACGCGCGCCCTTCTCTTGGAGCTTTTTGGCGTGTTCGACAATTTCCGCGTCAGTCTTGAGCTTAACGCCGAACATATCGCCGAGTTCGTGATTGTTGGGTTTGATGAGCCACGGATTGAATTTCAAAATTTTGAGGAGCAGACCTTTTTCCGCGTCGACGACGAAACGAATACCCTTGCCCGCTATCCTGCTTAAAGTTTGTTCGTACATGTCGTCGGGGAGCGTGTTGGGAATGGAGCCGGAAAGAATCAGCGTATCGTCCGCGCCGAGCTGTTCAAGTTTTTGGAAGAGTTCTTCGCGCTTTGCCTCGCTGATTTTGGGTCCCTGCCCGTTAATTTCGGTCTCAACGTCAGCTTTAATCTTCACGTTAATGCGGGAGAAACCGTCGTCGAGCTTAACGAAATCGTCAGCGGCGTTGAAGTCGCGGAGCTGGCGAACAATTTCATCGCCCGTGAAGCCCGCCAAAAATCCCGTAGCCGTCGACTTGTGACCGAGATTGCCGAGCACGATTGAAACATTGACGCCCTTGCCGCCGCCGAGCACCTGCTCATAAGTCACGCGGTTAATCGCGCCGGTGGTGAGCTTGTCGAGGCGAATGATGTAGTCAATCGCGGGATTAAAAGTTACGGTGTAAATCATTACAGTTTCCCCCTTGTGAATTGATTGAAAATTTTTATCGCGATTATACAACAGGAATTGCCGCTTTTCAAGGTAGTTTCAAGTTTATGAAAAATTTTTATCTGCGCCGCGTTGACGAGTTTTAGCCGCTGTTGTAAAATCCTTTGCATAAATATTGAACAGGACGGTTGATTAAATGCCGATATATACATGGGCGTTCGCGGTCGCGTTGGTTGTCTCGTTGTTAGTGACGCCGGCGGTAATTTTGCTAGCGAAGAAAACGGGAGCCATGGACGCGCCTAACGCCCGAAAAGTTCACAAGAAACCAATCCCGCGAATCGGCGGGCTGGCGATTTACGCGGGCTTCATGGCGTCTATAATTTTCGTCGCGATAAAGTTCGGGCTTGATTCCGAAATGATAAAAGAGACGGTCGGGCTGGTGTTTTCGGGCAGTTTAATCGTCGCGCTCGGACTTGTCGACGACTACAAAAATCTTCCCGCCAAAATAAAACTTCTGGGGCAAATCTGCGCGGCGGCGGTGCTAGTTTGGGGCTTCGACGTGCGGATAGATTTTGTAACTGACCCGTTCGGCGATTACATTTATCTTGAGTGGTTCGCAATTCCCGCGACGATGTTTTGGCTCGTGGGCTTGACGAACACAGTAAATTTAATCGACGGGCTTGACGGCTTAGCGGCGGGCGTGGCGGCAATAGCGTCGTTTACAATTCTTTTAATCGCGCTGGAGCAAAATTTTATCTTAGTCGCGGTGATGACGGCGGCATTAGCGGGCGCGGCGGTCGGCTTCTTAAAATACAACTTCAACCCCGCAGAAATTTTCATGGGCGATACTGGCTCGATGTTCTTGGGCTTCATGCTCGCGGGAATTTCCGTGACGGGCGCGGTTAAATCTGTGGCGACAATCGCGCTGGTCGTCCCGATTTTTGCGCTGGGCTTGCCGATACTTGACACGACGTTTGCGATAGTGAGACGACTGCGCGGCGGCGTCCCGATATTCAAGCCGGATAAAGGACATTTGCACCACAGACTTTTGGGCGTGGGCTTCACGCAACGGCAAGCAGTCTTGTTAATGTACGTGATAAGCGCATTGTTCGGGCTGAGTGCGATAGCGTTGACGGCGGTCAGCTATCAAATCGCGGTGTTAATTCTGTTCTTCGTCTGCGCGGCGATTTTCTACGGCGTAAAAAAATTGGGCATTGCGCGACCAATTAATTAGGTGACAGTTATGAAAAAATTAAAAGTTATGTCGGTGTTCGGGACGCGTCCGGAGGCGATAAAAATGGCTCCCGTGGTGCTGGAACTCGGCAAATATCCGCAAATAGAATCGGTCGTGGCAGTCACGGCGCAACATCGCGAAATGCTCGACCAAGTTTTAAAACTGTTCGACATTCGCCCGGACTTTGATTTAAATATCATGTCGGAAGGGCAGACGCTCTTTGACATAACGAGCCGCGCACTTTTGGGCTTGGATAAAGTTTTGAGCGCGGCGAAACCTGACGTGGTTTTGGTTCACGGCGACACGACTACGACTTTTGCGGGCGCGTTGGCGGCTTACTATCATCAAATCGAAGTTGGGCACGTGGAGGCGGGGCTTCGCACGCGCAATAAATTTTCGCCCTACCCCGAAGAAATGAACCGCCGCTTGACTGGTTCCCTTGCCGATTTAAATTTTGCACCGACGCCGACCGCTAAAGAAAATCTCCTGCGCGAGGGCGTCGACGCCGATAAAATTTTCGTCACGGGTAACACCGTCATCGACGCGCTTTATCAAACCGTCCGCGCAGATTTCAACTTCCCGAACTTTAACCTTGACGGCAAGCGCGTTATCCTAGTCACCACACACCGCCGCGAAAATTTGGGCGAGCCGATGCGGCAAGTTTACAAGGCTTTAAAATCGCTGGTTGAAGAATTCCCCGACGTTGAAATAATTTTCCCCGTGCACAAAAATCCCAAAGTTCGCGAAGTCGTCAACGCGGAGCTGGGCGGGCTGGAAAGAGTTTGTTTGATTGACCCGCTTGACTATGAACCGTTCGCTAACTTGATGAATCGCGCGACTTTGATTCTGACGGATTCGGGCGGCGTGCAGGAGGAAGCTCCCGCGTTGGGCAAGCCCGTCTTGGTTTTGCGCGACACCACCGAACGACCGGAGGCAGTCGACGCGGGCACCGTTAAATTAATCGGCACGAATCAAGCGGCTGTCTACGGCGCGGCGAAACTTTTGCTAACTGACACGGCAGAATATCGACGCATGGCGGAGGCAAAAAGTCCCTACGGCGACGGGCTCGCGGCTCAAAGAATCGTTAAAGCTTTGCTGTGGCGGCACAAAATTTTAGACACTCGCCCTGAAGAATTCGCAGGCTAAAAAATTTCCTTGACATGTAAAAGCTAAAGTGGTATAAGTTAGCGCGTTGAATTAATTTGCCGGCTTAGCTCAGTTGGTAGAGCAGCGCATTCGTAATGCGCAGGTCGAAGGTTCGAGTCCCTTAGCCGGCTCCATAAATGAAATTTCCAGCCTCGGCGAACGTCGGGGCTTTCGTGTTTTCTTAAAAAAATTTTCTGCCAATTCGCAGGAAAAATCCGCCGCGTATAGAATAATAAATTAAGTAATTCATTATAGAGGAGCGTGTCAAACATGGCGATAAACACCTCCGGCTTCGGTGCCTATGACATTCGCGGTGTCTATCCTGAAAGCATTAATCAGGAGCTGGCGTATCGCGTCGGCAGAGTTTTCCCCGAAATTTTCAACGCAAAAAAAATCGCCGTCGGGCATGATATTCGCCTTTCCGGTCCAACGATTTTTGACGCGCTGGCTCGCGGGCTAACCGAGGCTGGCGCAGATGTTTACGACATCGGGCAATGCGGCACGGAAATGATTTACTTCGCTACCGGTTTTCACGATTTCGACGGCGGCATTATGATTACCGCCTCCCACAATCCCCAACAATACAACGGCATGAAATTCGTCGGCAAAGACGTGCGTCCCGTTGCGCCCAAAAGCGGCTTGCTTGCCGTTAAAGCGGCGGTCGAGGACGAGGGGCGCGATTGGTCGTTCAGGAAGGCGACGGGCACTGTTTATCGGATTGACATTCAGCCCGATTATATAAAGTGCATTCTCTCCTACGTCGACGCAAAAAATCTCAAGCCGTTTAAAATCGTCATCAACACCGGCAACGGCGCGGCGGGTCCCGTCATCAACGAGCTTGAAAAATTCCTGCCCTTTGAAATCGTCAAAGTTCACAACAACACCAACGGTTACTTCCCTAACGGCGTACCCAATCCCCTGCTCCAAGACGCCCGCGCAGAAACTTCAGCGGCTGTCGTTCAAAGCGGCGCGGCTTGCGGCATTGCCTTCGACGGCGATTTTGACCGTTGCTTTTTGTTTGACGAACGCGGCAATTTCATCGAGGGCTACTACATGGTCGGCTTGCTTGCCGAGGCTTTCCTTGAAAAAAATCCCGGCGCGAAAATTATCTGCGACCCACGCGCCATTTGGAATACGATTGACATTGCCAAAAAATTCGGCGGAGAGGCTCTCGTCTGCCGTTCGGGGCATGTTTATATTAAGGAGCTTATGCGCACCGTCAATGCTGTTTACGGTGGCGAAATGGCTTCTCATCACTACTTCCGCGATTTTTATTTCTGCGATAGCGGCATGATTCCTTGGCTACTCGTCTTGGAGTTGCTAAGCAAAAGTGATAAGCCGCTCTCCGCGCTCGTCGGCGATATGATTAAGGCTTATCCCGTCAGCGGCGAAATTAATACAAAAGTTTCGGGCGTCGACAAGGTCAAGGGGATTATGGCGCGCATTGAAAAAATCTACGGCGCGGGCGGCACTGTCAGCCACATTGACGGCTTGAGCATTGACTTTGACGATTGGCGTTTCAATCTGCGCGGCTCTCAGACCGAACCTTATATCCGCCTAAACGTCGAAGCTCGCGGCGACAAAAATTTAATGGAGACCAAGCGCGACGAACTGCTTGCGATTATTCGCGCATGATTACTCCATATCATTATATTTGGTTCCATCACATTGCGGAAAAGAGAAACTTAAACTGTTCTGCCCGCGCATTGTATTTCTATTTAGCTGATAAATGCGCGTGGTCGAACGGGGATAACGTTCACTTGACCCAAGAGGCGATGGCTTCGGCTTTGCACGTTAGCAAGTCGACAGTAAATAGCTCTTTGAAAAAGTTGCAAGAAGCCAGACTTATCAGCGGCACTAAAGGTCATTATACCATAATGCAGCCGGATAATGATTGGATTCAGCGATATTATTTGCCTAATATATATCGATAAGCTTGTTCGGTAACAGTACCACGGGGGGAAAATGCCCCCTAAAAAAAGTTCGCTAAGAGTACCGAACAAATTGATACCGCGCCGGAACAGAAAAGTTTTCGGTTTATTGCGCATGCGCAGGAGTGAGCCGCCGCTTCGGGGTGTAACCCACCACCCCCCTTCAGGGGGAGGGGTGGTAGGGTTACCCCGAAACCCCCTCACGGTCACCCCTGCCGCTGAGCACTTTTGCCGAAAGCTCCTGCGCGAAAGTAAAAATGATTAACTTCGCTCATTTTGAGCATGTTTATAAATTTCTTCAGTTAAAAGGAGGATTTTTTATGGGTAAAAATGTTGTCAACCTTCCGTCCTTAATCAGCGATTACTACACCCTGCGCCCCGACCCCGAAAACAAAACTCAGGGCGTGGCGTTCGGCACCAGCGGACACCGCGGCAGCTCCAAGCTCCGTAGCTTCAACGAAGAGCACATTTTGGCTATCGCGCAGGCTGTCTACGAATACCGCACCGCCGAAAAACTTCAAGGACCGCTCTACATCGGCGCGGACACCCACGCCCTTTCCGAACCCGCGCTCCGTTCCTGCGTCGAAGTTTTGGCGGCTAATGGCGTCGACATCATTCTGCAGGAAGATTTTAAACCCGTGCCCACGCCCGTCGTCAGCCGCATTATTCTGGCGCACAACTACGAGCGCAAAGAAGCTAAGCAAGCCGACGGCATAGTCATCACGCCGAGCCACAATCCTCCGACCGACGGCGGCATCAAATACGACCCGACGACCGGCGGTCCCGCCAGCGCAGAAACCACTAAGATTATCCAGAACCGCGCCAACGAAATCATTGCTCAAGGCGTCGATAAAGTTGTTAAGCGCGTCCCGTTTGAAAAAGCCGTAAAGATGGACAACGTTCACTTTATGGACTACATGCGCCCCTACGTCGAGGCTCTTGACCGCGTTATCGACATGGACGCCGTTATCAATTCGGGCTTGAACGTCGGCGCAGACCCGCTCGGCGGCTCCGGCATTTTCTATTGGGATTTGATTAACGAAGTCTACAAAATTAAAAACCCGATTAAAGTCGTCAACCCCAACATTGATTATACGTTCAGCTTCATGCCGCTTGACCACGACGGCAAAGTTCGTATGGACTGCTCGTCGCCTTGGGCTATGGCAAATCTTATCGCGCTCAAAGACAAATACGATATTGCATTCGGCAACGACACCGACTACGACCGCCACGGCATTGTTACCCCGCAAGGGCTGATGAATCCGAATCACTATCTGGCAGTGGCGATTAAATATCTGTTCACGCACCGCGACGGCTGGAGCAAAGACGCCATGGTTGGCAAAACTTTGGTTTCAAGCTCGTTGATTGATAAAGTTGCGGCGGACATTGGGCGCAAACTCTGTGAAGTTCCCGTTGGCTTTAAGTGGTTCGTTGACGGCTTGTTTGATGGCTCCATGGGCTTTGGCGGCGAAGAATCTGCGGGCGCGTCGTTCCTTTGCAAAGACGCAAGCGTTTGGACGACCGACAAAGATGGTATTATTATGGACTTGCTCGCCGTCGAAATCACCGCGAAGACCGGCAAGAATCCTTCCGAACATCACAAAGAGCTTACCGACAAATTTGGCACGTTCTACTACGCCCGCAAAGATACGCCCGCCACACCCGACCAAAAAGCGGCTCTCGGCAAATTGGCTCCCGAAAATCTCAAGGCTGACACCCTCGCCGGCGCGAAAATTACGGGCAAATTCACCAAAGCCCCCGGTAATGGCGCGTCGATTGGCGGCTTAAAAGTCGTCACGGATAAGGGCTGGTTCGCAGCTCGTCCGTCCGGCACCGAGGACATGTGCAAAGTTTACGCGGAAAGTTTCGTCAGCGCGGAACATCTCGCTCAAATTCAAAAAGAGGCGGGAGAAATCGTCGCCTCCGTTGTGTAATTAGTTTTTTATGGAGGTTTTACAATGGCTCTTACTTTGAAATCGGGCTTCAGCTTCGACTATGATAATCTGTTCGGCGAAGGCAAAGTTACTCAAGCCGACCTCGACGAATGCAAAGACGCGCTCGCCAAAGCCCACGAGGCTATGAAAGTCATGCGCGAAAGCGGCTTCATCAAAGCCCACCTCAGCAAAGACGGCGCGCCCGAAAAAGTTTACTTCTCCAAGTTGCCCTACATCACCGAAGAGAACGGCAAGCTTAATTTGAACTCGCCCGCGTCCATCAAACGCCTGCACGACTTCACCGAAAAAATCCGCAACAATATCGACGCGGTTGTCTCGCTCGGTATCGGCGGCTCCTTCCTCGGTAACAAAGTTTTGTTCGATATTTTCTGCGGCGAATTCTGGAACACGTGGACGCCCGAACAACGCAAAGGCTTGCCCAAAGTCTACTTCAGCGGACAAAATATTGACCCGCGCAGGACGGGCGACATTATCAACCACTTGAAGGCAATGGCGGCGAATAAGCAAACCCACGGCGGCGGCAAGTTCAAAGTTATGTTGATGTGCATGAGCAAGAGCGGCGGCACCCTCGACACCATGAGCAACTTTATGGTTATTCTCGACGCGCTTAAGAAATGCGCCGATATTGAAGTTGAAATCGTCGCCGTCACCGACCCGAACATGGAAAAGAAAACTTTGCTCAAGCAAATTGCGGTTGACAACGGCTGGGAATGCTTCGCGGTTCCCGACGGCGTTGGCGGACGTTTCACTGTCTTCTGCGAAGTTGGACTTTCCACGGCGGCGGTTATCGGCATGGACATTGAAAAATTCCTCGAAGGCGCGCGCGACATGGACGAGGCTTGCAAGAACGACGACATTTGGCAGAATCCCGCAATGCTCAACGCGGTCTTGAAATTCGTCGCCTACAAAAAATACGGGCGCAATATCGAAGTCATGATGCCCTACGGCGATTATCTCAAGTCGCTGTCCGAATGGTATATCCAGCTGCTCGCCGAATCGCTCGGCAAACAATTCGACAAAGAAGGCAAGGAAGTTTGCGAAGGTCGCACGCCGCTGGTTGCTGTCGGCACGACGGATATGCACTCTCAGACGCAACAACATCAGGAAGGCACGCTCGATAAAGTCGTTCAGTTCATCAAGGTTGCGAAGTGGCAGAACGATTTGACAATCCCGAACGTCTTCCCGAACGTCAAGAAACTTGCGGATATTTCCGGCGTGAAGATGGGCGACGCCCTCGAAGTTGCTCGTCAATCGAACGCGGACGCTCTCAAGTCCAACAACCGCTTCAACGCCTGCTTCACCCTGCCCGAAGTCAACGAATATCACTTGGGCGAGCTGATGTATTTGTTGGCTATGTCGGTTGCCTACGAAGGCGAACTGCTCAATGTCGACGCATTTAATCAGCCGGGCGTCGAAGCCTACAAGCGCATCATGGGTCCGAAACTTCAGGAACTCAAAGCCAAAGGATAAAATTCCACTTTCCGAATCGTTCGGCAGGTTCAGATTGTAGACAAAAAGCACTTTCCGTTTTGGAAGGTGCTTTTTTGTTTCGGAAAAAGACTTCGACTTTAATTACACCATGACACGCAAAAAAAGCCCACTTCATTCTCTCTGAAGTGGGCGTTGTCTTCACTTTGATTTTATCTATTAGGTAAGTAATTTTTCTACTTTATAATGCACGATATAATTTGCCTGTAAAAACAAAAAAACTTTTATATTCTCTTCTTAGACGTCTCTAGCATTTCGGTCGCTCTCGCTCAAGCTCTTCAGCTTTCCGCCCAACCTCTCAAAATCCTAAGACGAAAAGATTGTATCATGATTTAGGGATATGTCAATAGGGGAATAAAAAAAAAACCTGCGTGGTAAAAAGACGCAGGTTGTGGAATTAGACGGTAAGCCAAGAGTTGCCGTCGAAGAGATAGAGTTTTTGTAAGTCGACGCGGAAGCAGAAAGTGCCGGTGAGAGCGTTGGTTGGGAAGTCGGTGAAGGCAAAAGTAAAGTAGGCGGGGGAGCCGCGATAGGGCAGGGAGCTGTCGAAGGCGTAGATATTGCCGAGGGCGTCGGTGGTGTAGTGGACGACGATTTGGTCAAAGTTGTCTTTGTCAAGATTGCTCAAGCCAATTCCGCTGCTGTAGAAACCGTCCGCGTAGTAGAGTGTTGATTTTACGTAGCAGGGCAGAACAGGAACATCCTCGAAGTCGTCAACGTCGAGCAATTCGGTGCCGTCGGTGAACGTGAGCTTGACGTCGTAATAATAGTGGAAGGTAGTGCCGCTTTGGACGAATTTGTAATTGAAATTAATGAACTTATCAGGGAGATATAAATGCCAGTAGTTCTGTTCACCGTACTGTAAAAAGAAGCAGTTTATGCCATGGTCCATATCGTCATTGGGAATGTATTTGACGAGCTGGGTGCAATTAAATTTTTCCAGCTTGGGGATGTTGCAGGTAGGTAGCCAGCCATAATAATTAATGTAGATGTAGAATGTGTCCAAATCGGAGCGAAAGCAGATGTCGCCGGCGTTTACGTTGGAGGAGGGGAAGTAGCCGTAGCAGCTACCATGAAAGGTAGAGCCGGAGCCGCTGAGAGTGCAGTTGAGAACGTCGCCGTTCATGGCAAGCCCGGTACCGGGACGGATTGCGCCGCGAGCGTTGGCTGTAGCGGGCGGCAAGACTTGACTTTGGAGAAGAGTAGATTGGTCTTCGTAGGGAACTTGAATAGGGATAGCGTCATCGGCGGCGGTTTTTAGCATATAGCCGACGGAGGAATCGTGGAAAATATCGCCGCGGCAACAATCGTCGGTGTCGTAGCGCTCGGTTAGGCGTACGGAGGGATTGTCTAAGTCGCGCAGGGAGCCGCCCTCCGCGATAAAAAATTTAGGCGGTTCGCCGTTGAAGTCGAGGTAGACATCGCCGGGCTGTAAATCGACTGCGCCATAGTTCCAGTTGGTTGGGTCGATATAGTTGACATTTTCATCGTGGCGGACGCGGTAAAAGGCGGTGGAATTAAGTTGCCCGTCGTCTAGAGTTAAGCCGGAATTGTTAAGGGAATACTCGCCGCCTTGAACGTTTTCATCGGTGAAAGTTGCGCCGTTGCCGAGTTGGATAGAGCCGCCGCCGCCGTGGAGCGTGGCGTTCTCCAAGTGAGCTTTGATTTCGTTGGCGTCGTCGGCGGTGAAGACGGTGCCGATGGCGAAGTAGTTGACGGTGACGGATTTATTGTTGTCGGCGGCGTTGAAGTGGAGGACGCGGGAAGAATCGCGGAATTGAGTATCGGTGGAATAGTCACAAAAAAATTGCCCCGTGGCGGGGCTGAGTGAGGTGGTCTCTGTGAAGCCGTTGATAGAAATAGAATCGGGCTTGGGAATGTGGCGCAGAGTGATTTGCGCGTTTTTAATAGTGAAAGATTCGGTGACGGTGACGGTGGAGTTGGTATCGTAAGCGTAGTAATGGGTCATGATTTGGTTACCTCCTCGTCGGGATTAATGGGAGGAGATGGCACCGCCGTAGGTACGCTTGATTCTAAGTCGGCGACGCGTGTGAGTAAGTTCATAAAGAGAGCGTCCTGCGCGGCGAGGATATCCTCCTGCGCGGGCTTTGATTTATCGTCGAGAAATTTGCGTTGTTCTGGCGTGAGCGGTCTGGTAATTATCATTTTGATTCCTCCTAAAGAAAAATAAAACCAACGAAATCAGCGGTCGACAGGACGTCGACCGTGGCCGCGCGCGAAAACATGGATGTTTTCCAGCGCGGCACGTGGAGTTGCGGGTAGCGCGGGCGTGTGAACGGGGGACGGCACCGACGCCCTTTCTTTTTGTAACTTTTTCTTTGGGCGAGCAAAGAAAAAGTTTTTCAAACAAAAAAAACTTAAATGAAGAGGCAAATTCTTTGAAACCTTTCTAGTGAAAGAAAGGTTAAGCAACGGCGAAACCTGCGGCGAACGAGCGGATGACGGGCGCGACGCCGACCCAGTTACCGGAAATTTTAATGTCGGAGTTCTTGGCGGCGACGACGGTCAAAATCTTGCTGTCCTCCTCGAAAGTCCAATCGCACGCGGGATTGAATTTAATCGTGGAAGATTTATAGCGGTGGGCGAGCGCGAACATCTGCTTCTTGCCGGTGCCGGTGCCGAGCTTGACATTGGAAGCGGAGCCGGTGCGTTTAACCATGCGCAAGCGCACATTGGCGATAACTTTTCCCGTCGCCTCCGAATCGGGCAAAAGATAAGTGTAACGCGTCATATAAGTTCCGTCGGCGTCGTTGTAGGGCTGAACAGGGTCGGCGGTCATCTTGCGCCAAACTTCCGTGTCGTGCGCGTAATCGTAGCTGGCGTAGAGCACGGCGTTTTTCTTCGCGCTAAGCACAACCGTCGAGACTTCGGAGCTGTAACTGAAATTAGTGAGCGGATTGCCGTCAGCGTAGATTTGAATGCTGGAAGTTACGATGTTAGAATCCGCCACGCCGTCGACGCCCAAAACTAATTCTTGCCGCGCGCCGGTCGCCGTTCCAATTTGAATAAGTTCGCGGTGCTTTGGAGCTTTCATGAAATTAACGTAGGCTTCGATGTAGGCGTCCTGCAACGGCTCGTGATGGACGACGACATAGCAAAGTTGAAGCGGCACTTCATAATCGGCGACGATAGAATAAAGCTCGGCGACGTTCCCGACGACTAAAGCCTTGCCGCGCGTGTGGTTGACGGTGATTGAGTTGACGCGGGCGGAATCGGCGTCCTCGGCTACAGTCACTTTGTAGGTGAACTTGAATTGCACGGCGGTCGCCTGTTTATCAGCCGCGCTCGCCAACGCCATATAATCGCTCCACTCCTCGTCGGAGCCGCGCAGGCGAACTTTAATATCAACAGAGCCGCCGCCCGCGCAGGTTGTATCGGCGGTTATTTCGGTAATGGTCGGTACTTTGTCGCCCGTGGCAATTTCATAAACCAAACTTTCCACAGTCTTAGTGAGCACGTCGTTGGCAACGCGGGTGTAAAGCGTCATGCGGATAGAGGGCATATCGTCGGCGGTGGAGGGAGCCTCCAGCGCGATGATTGGATAAACTTTTTTGTTAAGGAAGAAGGACAAATCGCCGCAAGCCAAAAGATAGTCGACGGTGTTGCCCTTTTTTAGTACGGTGTTGACGTTTAGCTCTTCGGTGACTTCGACGAGGGCATTGCTGGCAATGCGCCAGAGTTTGTTGTCGATTTGGAAGAGAATGCGGCGTTTGGTGCCGGTGGGTTCCGCGCCGGCGATAGAAAACTTGACGACTTCGCTTTTGCCCGTGCAATCGAGCGGCGTTTTGCTGATTAACATCGCCTGTTTGTTGAACGGGGCGGAGGAGCCGCTCTCGTCGGTCACGCCGAACGAATCAGTACAAAAGCGCATTGTATTTGTAATAGCCATGAAAAAACTCCTCTCTAGTAATTCCTAATTCCTAAGTCCTAATTCCTAATTCGCTAACCACTCGCATTAGTTCCGCTGCACCGGAAAATTTTTAGTCAGTCAAATCGAGATACTTGGTCGTGTTGGCAACCTTGCGAGCGGTCTTGAAGCGGACGAAATCCGCGCCGATTTTGTCGCCGAGGATAACTTGATGCGCCTTAGCATAAGCGGACGCGTCGTTAATCTGCGCGGCGAGCTGGTCAGTGGTGAGGGTCGCCTTGGGGTTGTCGAAAGAGAGCGTGCGGTCGTCGCCGTCGCTGAATTCGGCGACAACTTGAACCGTGTTGCGAACTTTGGTAACGTCAGCCATTTAAAACACCTCCTTAGGAAGCCGTAACGGTGAAAGTAGTAGTGGCGGGCTTGTAATTCTGGGTACCGGTCGCGGCGATTGTGATGACGCAAGGATTGGTTTCCCCGCCGGAAGCGGAGCCGCCGGAGCCGCGCACGTAAAGACGTTTGTCATAAAGCATGAAGAACTGCTTCTTTCCCGGGAAAGCACTGAAGTTAGCGATGTAGAGTTCGCCGTCGCCGTCGTAGGTAACGAGAATTTCGTCGCTGCCGTCGAAGGATTGAGCCTGCGCGACGGTGGCGGAGCTGGGCGAGATAGTCAGCGTGGGCGTGAGGCGCGTGTCGGCTTCGGTGTCGCAGTTGACTTTGTCGACGCGGTCGGTGCTGACGTAGGT
>JAFXNB010000157.1 GCA_017529935.1 Selenomonadaceae bacterium | reverse complement strand
TGCGTGGCAATGCCCGCGTGGTCGGTGCCCGGCATCCAAAGAGTATTGTCGCCTTTCATGCGGTGATAGCGGATTAAAATATCTTGGAGCGTTTCGTCGAGCGCGTGCCCCATGTGCAGTTGCCCCGTAACGTTCGGCGGCGGAATCACTATGCAAAACGGCTCGCCCGCCGCCTCCGCTGTCGTGTGGAAATTTTTATCTCGTTCCCAAGCCGCGTAAATTTCTTTTTCAAACTGTTGCGGCTCGTAAGTTTTTGCTATGTTGCTCAAAGTTTGCTCCTCCCAAATGTGAAATTAATTGCAATAATAAACTGCCGCCGCCCTGCTGTCAAATTTATTTCAACGGCGGCAGGGGAATTCGACAACGCGGCGAATAAATCAGCAAAAGTGGCGTTTGTCACAGAGAATTTAAGGAGGTTTCCATAATGGCGGAAGAAAAAGATTTGGTAAAAAGCGACGCAGGACTTGGCGCGATAAAAATTGCGGACGAGGTCGTAAGCATTATTGCGGGGCTGGCGGCTACGGAGATTGACGGTATCGCGGGCATGAGCGGCGGCGTTGTCGGCGGCATTGCCGAAATGCTCGGTCGCAAAAATTTCTCCAAAGGCGTCAAAGTTGAAGTCGGCGAACGCGAAGCGGCGGTTGACTTGTTCATCATCGTCAAGTACGGCGCAAGAATCCCCGACGTTGCTCTGGCGGCTCAGGAAAATATCAAGAAGGCAATCGAGACCATGACGGGTCTTTCTGTCGTCGAAGTCAACGTTCATGTTCAAGGCGTCAGCTTCCCCGAAGACGAAAACAAAGAGGAAGACACTCGCGTCCATTGAAACACGCGGATTTAGAACTGTCAGGAGGTGAAGAGGTTTTATGGGGATAATTCGACGCCTTATACTACTTTTTTACGTCCTGATAGTGCTGGCGGCGTTGGTTATCTGCGCGGGCGTGTGCTTGCAATTAATACCCGTGAACGTCTGGCAAAAAGAACTTGATTACATCCTCGGCAGGCACGAAACTTTAGCGGCACTGGCGGGCATGTTCGTGGCGAGCTTCATTCTCTTGGGCGCGGTCTTTTCGAGGAGCGGTGGCAAGGGATTATCGGCGGCGTCGGGCGATATTCATTTGGAGATAGGCAAGCCGGGCGAAGTCAAAGTTACGGTTCCCGCGATTGTTAGCGTCATCGAGAGGGCGGCGATTACAGTCAACGGCGTGCGCGAAGTTCAAGCCGTCGTCTATCGACAAGATGGCGCGATGCCGATTAAAGTTCGGTTGACGATAACGCTCGCTCAAGGATTTTCCGCGCCGCGTGTCAGCGAAGCCACGTCTGCCGCGATTGACGACGCATTGAGGACAACTCTTGAGCTTGAAAACGTGCCCCTTGAAATCAAAGTGGACGAAGTCACCCATGCAATTATCGAACGCGATAAGCGTGTCGTTTGAGGTGCCGATATGTTAAAAGATTTGATAGGAAAAATTTTAAATAAGACCAAAAGAGTCGTGACACTTTCGGCGGCGCGGACGAGTAGCGGAGAATTTTTGCTAAAGAAAACAGACTTCGGGCTTGTCCACGTGGAGTACGCGACGATTGAAAAGCTTGCCCAAAGAGCACTGTCGGCGGTCAAAGAAATTCACGAATCGGAGCTTGCCGTCGAAAAAACTTCAAGCCGAGTGACGCCGATGAAAATCAGCTTGACGGTGGTTTTAGCGGAGGGAGCCTCCGCGCCGAGGGCAAGTCAGCTGGCGGACAGAGTTATCAACAACGCTTTAAAAGAATCGTTGGGCGAAGGTTTTTATGTGCCCGTCGACGTCAGAGTCAAGCAGATAGTGCAAGTCGTCCCGCAAAAACGGCGCGTGAGGTGATTTAAATGTTCGAGGCGGCAAAAAATTTTGTTATCGATCTGTTTGAATCTCATCGCACGCGCAAAATCGGTTTCATCACGGGCTTAATCACGGGTGCGCTGATTTTGATTATCGGCTTTTTCAACACGCTTTTTATCCTTCTGTGCGGAACAATCGGGCTGTTCGTAGGTTCGCGTTTCGACAGCAAGGACGATTTGGTAGAAAAAATTCTCCATAAACTTGACGAGATTTTACCGGAGAAAATTCAGCGTTGGTAAAAAAATTTTTAGAAGGAAGAGTATATGAGCCGCAAATTTGTACGAGAAGCCACATTCAAGGCGTTGTTTCAGCTGGATTTTAATTTTGAGGAAGACAGGCGCGAATACAGCGAGAACTTGGCGATAGAGACAATGTTTGACGACAATCCGCGATTGACGAAAAAAGATTTGGCGTACATTGAAAGTTCGGTCAAGGGCACGCGGGCGCGTCTGGAAGAAATTGACGCGATAATCGCGGCGAACTTGAAGGAAGGCTGGCAGTTGCCGAGGATTATGGCGGCGGACAGAAATATTTTGCGGCTCGCCGTCTACGAAATGAAATTCGTTGAGCCGCTGCTCCCGAAAAATGTCGTAATCAACGAGGCAGTGGAGCTGGCAAAAAAATACGGCACCGATGATTCGGGGCGGTTCGTAAACGGCATTCTCGAATCCATTTCAAAATAAAATTTTCCCGTCACAATCGGCGGGATTTTTTTGCCGCGCAGAATTTTCTTTGGAGTTGGCGGCGAAAAAATTATCGTGGCTGAAAATAAAATTTTCCTGTTACAATCGGCGGGGATTTTTTTTGCCGCGCTGATTTTTCTTTGGAGTTGGCGGCGAAAAATTATCGTGGCTGAAAATAAAATTTTCCCCGTCACAATCGGCGGGGATTTTTTTTGCCGCGCTGATTTTTCTTTGGAGTTGGCGGCGAAAAATTATCGTGGCTGAAAATAAAATTTTCCCATCACAATCGGCGGGGATTTTTTTTGACGCGCTGGTTTTTCTTTGGCGTTGGCGGCGAAAAATTATCGTGGCTGAAAATAAAATTTTCCCGTCACAATCGGCGGGATTTTTTCTTTTGGCGCGGCAGGAAATTTTTGGCGGGGCGGCGAAGTCTTGAGCAAATGTTTTATCAGTTTGAAAGGAGCATGTTAAATGATTGGTGTAAGAAATGTTGTAGCGATAGTTTGCGGCGGCGGTCCCGCGCCCGGCATCAATGCCGTCATCAACGCAGTAACTAACACGGCGAATCGTCACGGCTGGGACGTTTTGGGCATGTACGACGGCTTTTCGCATCTTGGTCGCGGCGAGAAAAGTTATATCCGCCTCGACGCGGCGGCTGTCAATCGCATTCACTTGACGGGCGGCTGTATCCTGCGCATGTCGCGCTTCAATCCGACCAAAAAAGAATCCGACCTGCGTACGGTTGTCGACACGTTGACGGAGCTGGGCGTTGGCTACCTCGTGACAATCGGCGGCGACGATACCGCGTTCAGCTCGTCGGCCGTCAGCGAATACGCCCGCAAACTCGGCAGGACGATTAACGTTGTCCACGTTCCGAAAACTATTGATAACGACCTGCCGCTCCCCGAAGGCATTCCGACGTTCGGCTTTGAAACGGCGCGCGCATTCGGCACGACGGAAATTCAAAACTTAATGGAAGACGCGCACACTTCCAACAATCGCTGGTACTTTACAATCGCCATGGGCAGAACCGCCGGTCACC
>JAFXNB010000156.1 GCA_017529935.1 Selenomonadaceae bacterium | reverse complement strand
TAACCGAACAACAAGCCGCCGAACGTCGAGACGATCATTACTCGACGCAAGTAGGTTTCATGAGAAATTCCCTGTGACATTTGTTGAACCCCCTCACATTTCAATGAGATTTATATTTGTACCCCTAATCCAACAAATGTCTTTATATTTAATTAGGAATTAGGAGTTAGGAATTAGGAATTGAGCGACGTGCTTTTCATTCCAAATTCCTAATTCCACATTCCTAATTTCTATCAGTATTTGCGAGCCGCCGCGAGATTCGGAACCATTAAGTCGGTATAAATCTTGTGAATCTTTTCGGATTTGGAAACTTGAGCGACACCCACGCGCCACCAATCGCCGTAGCCGTGCACCATCGTCTTGGGCAAAACTTTAACGTCAATCAGCGTGGAAACTTTTTGCTTCTTGGAGTCTTCGATAGCCGCAACGAGTTCTTCAGCAGTTTTAACGGTGTACGCGACGCAGCCATAAGAGCGGGCGTTCATCGCGAAATCAATCGGGACAAAGCCGCCGTTCAAGCCCGTCGGAGTGCGGAAACGGAATTCAGTGCCGTAGCTGTCTTGTCCGTGCCCAATCTCCAAATTGTTAATGCAACCGTTCGTCATGTTGTCGAAGAGGATAACATTAATCTTGACGCCTTCAGCGATTGATTGCGGCAATTCGGAATGGAGCATCATGTAAGCACCGTCGCCGACCATGGCATAAACTTCGCGGTCAGGTTCGGCGAGCTTGACGCCCAAAGCCGCGTTGACTTCGTAGCCCATGCAGCTGAAGCCGTATTCGACATGATAGCCGCCAACGGATTTTGCACGCCACACGCGCTGAACGTCGCCAGGAATACTTCCCGACGCCGCAACCATGATAGCGTTTTCGTCGATAGTTTCGTTGACGATACCGAGCGCACGGCATTGCGGCAAGCAGGAGCCAGTAAGTTTGATAAATTCTTCGCTGACTTTTGCGAAATCCAAATCGTCGACGACTTCGGGAACGAAATCTTTGCCCGTGTATTCGACGTGATAAACGCGGTCAACTTCCTTGTCGTATTTTTCTTTGGAAGCTTTGACTTCGGCTTTGTATTCGTCGGAAACTTTCCAATCGGTTTTTTCGAGTTCCGCGCTGAGTGCGTCGATACCGGCTTGAGCGTCCGCGACGATCTGCAAGCCGTCGAGTTTATAAGCGTGGAATTTGGAAACGTTGATGTTGATGAATTGAACTTCGGGATTGTGGAAAATCCATTTGGAGGAAGTCGTGAAGTCGGTGTAACGAGTGCCGACGCCGATAACCACGTCCGCGACCGCCGCAATGTCATTAGCACCGCAGCCGCCCGTTTCGCCGACGCCGCCCAAATTCAACGGGTGATTCCAAAGAATCGTGCCTTTGCCCGCTTGAGTTTCGCCGAACGGAATATTGAATTTCTCCGCGAATTTGCGGAAGGATTCTTCAGCCTCGGAATATTTCACGCCGCCGCCGAAAATAAGGAGCGGTTTTTTCTTAGTCTTGAGAAGTTCGACAGCCGCCTTGATTGCGCGAGCCGCAGGAGCTTGACGGTCGATGTGGTGAACTCTCTTTTGGAAGAAGTATTCGGGATAATCGTAAGCTTCGCCCTCAACGTCCTGCGGGAGCGCAATACAAACCGCGCCGGTATCGGCAGGGTCAGCCAAAACTCTCATCGCGTTAATGCACGCCGTCATCAAAATTTCGGGGCGCGTCACTCTGTCCCAGTATTTACAAACAGCTTTGAACGCGTCGTTGGCGGTGATAGCCAAATTCGTCGGTTGCTCCATTTGCTGGAGGACGGGGTCAGGCTGGCGGTCAGCGTAGGTGTCGCCGGGCAGGAACAAAACCGGAATGCAGTTTGCAGTTGCAGTGGCGGCGGCGGTTACCATGTTCATTGCGCCGGGACCAACAGACGACGTGCAAGCGTACATTTGCTTACGGCGTTTTTGTTTAGCGAAACCCATAGCCGCGTGAGCCATGCCCTGTTCGTTGCGACCCATGCGCATAATTAAATCGCCGGCATCTTCGCCGAGAGCTTGACCCATGCCGACAACGTTGCCATGTCCGAAGATGCTAAAAATGCCCTCGAACATTTTGTTTTCTTTGCCGTCGAATTCGATGTACTGATTGTTGAGGAACTTAACGAGAGCTTGCGCCACGGTAAGTCTAATCGTTTTTGCCATTTGGTTAAATCCTCCTTAGCGATTCGGTTGCCAAATTTTGGCGTTGGGGTCGAGGAGCCAAGTATGTTCGGGCAAGTCGGTGCGCGTCTTCTTCCAAGGACCGCCCTGCTCGTCGGGCAGATGCCGAATCATCCACGAATACCACATTGCATAACCAGGAGCGGTAACTTGCGGGTGCATGAGTCCGCCGGAAATTTCCGACCAGCTGTTGTGCGTAATTTTGAACGCGTTGTCGCCGATAAACGCCGCGCCGAAACCTTGCGGCTTGTCGAATTTATAAGTATAAACTTCGGGTTGCGGGTGATTGTGCGGAATGTAGCCCGACCAGCGACCTGGGCTGTTGATAACTTCGCCGTTGACTTGATTTGAGAAGGGAGCGTTACTGTAATCAAAAATCGTGCGGACGGTGCGTTCGGCGGTTGCGTTCCAAAGTCCT
>JAFXNB010000155.1 GCA_017529935.1 Selenomonadaceae bacterium | reverse complement strand
GTCTCCTTCGCGAGAAGTGCGCCGCCAATGAGCGCAGTAGACGACGATAGCTGGCGCAAAGAACTCGACGAGGACTTTACAAGCCGCAAAAAATAATTTACGTTGACTTCAACAAAAAAGCTCGCTCCCATTTGGAAGCGGGCTTTTTCAGTCCGTGAAGATGTCGTCGCCGAATGCGTAAAAAATCATGCAGACAATCATCACAAAAATCGTCACGTCGCCCAATTAAATCACCAATCCCAAAATTAATCCCGCCGCGCCGCTCGCCAACAAAACTTTTATCACGCCGATTTTTTTTCTGACGGCAATTAACGCGCCGATTAAAATTACCGCGCCGCGCACGTCGAACGTCGCAAAAAAATCTTCGGGCATTTTCTCCGCGTTCCACATGGCAAGCAAAACAAAACTCACACACGCCGCCGCGATTAGTGCCATGACTGCGGGGCGCAAGCCGTTTAAAATTCCGCGAATCGCGCCTAAGTCGCCGTACTTAAAAATAATTTTCGCCAGCGCAATGCAAAGAAAAATACTCGGCGTCACAAAACCAGCCGTCGCGCAAACAGCTCCGCCAATTCCCGCGATTTTCATGCCCGCGAACGTCGCCGCGTTTATGCCAATCGGTCCGGGCGTCATCTGCGAAATCGTAAAAATATCTATGAATTCGCTCAAGCTCAGCCAATGATAAGTGTCGACGACGGCGGCTTGAATCAGCGGCATTGACGCATAACCGCCGCCCACGCAAACTAAACTTATCTTCGCGAACTCGAAAAACAGCAGCCAATAAATCAATCCGACGCCCCCTTACTCGTACTTTTTATCGCGCATGAGGAAAAATCCGACAATGCCGTCAATGGCAACCAGCAACATGATATTCACGTTGAAAAATAAATTTGCTACGAACGTTGCCAAGATTATCACAATCGGCAGGAGGAGTTTTTTGGAAAATTGTTTTTTGAGCAAATCAATCGCCACGTTGAGTAAAAGAGCAGTCGCGCCGCATTGCATGCCCTTCAAAACGAGCCGGACGTATTCATTTGAGGCGACTAAGTCGTAGAATGTGGCGACGATTGTAATTATAATCAGCGGCGGCAGAACGGTTGCGAGCAGTCCCGTCAACGCGCCCGCTACGCCCGCCATGCGATAGCCAAGCATGATAGCCGTATTGACCGCCATGACGCCCGGCGTCGACTGCGCAATCGCCACCATGTTTAAAGTTTCTTCGTCGGTTATCCAATGATATTCGTCGACGTATTTGGCTTTGAGCAAGGGAATTATCACGTAGCCTCCGCCGACCGTGAACATGCTTACGATAAACGTCGACTTGAATAACAGCCAATAAAAATTTTTGTCAGTCTTAACCAAAATGAATTCCTCTTTCATAAAAAAGTTTGAACGCGGCGATTAACTTAAAAATTTTTCAAAGTTGCAACGCGCTAACTGTTCCGTCGCTTTTAAAGCGACCCAGTAAAAATTTTTATCGCGCGTCATACGAGCAAAGTCTCCATGCCAATTTTCTTCACGACGCGGCACGGGTTGCCGAACGCCATAACATTTTCGGGAATATCTTTGGTTACGAGAGATTTCGCGCCGATGACCGAACCGCGCCCAATTTTTACGCCGGGCAAAATCGTCACGTCGCCGCCAATCCACACGTCGTCGCCAATTATAATCGGCTCCGCGCGTTCCAAACCTTCAGCGCGTTTGACATAATCGAGCGGGTGAATCGCCGTGTAAAAGCCGCAATTCGGTCCGACGAAAACTTTTTTGCCGAGCTGAATTTTGGCGCAGTCCATTAAGTAGACGTTGTGATTCAAAAAAGTGCCCGCGCCGAGATAAATGTTGTAGCCGTAATCGACCATGAACGGCGATAAAATTTCCACGGCGTCGGCGTCCACGTGCGGCAAAATCTCCCGCAAAATTTTTCTGCGTCGCGTCAAATCCTGCATGCGCGTCGAGTTGAATTCCATGCACAAATCTTTTACGAACGCCCGCTCCTCAATCAAAGCCGCGTCGAAATTTGCATCGTACCACTGCCCCGCCAGCATTTTTTCTTTTTCCGTCAAGGTTTCCACGCTCCTCGAAATTTTTTGTCATTATAGCGTTATCCGTTGCTTTTATCAACCGACCGCGCTAGGGCAATTTTTTATTGCATAACGACGATAATTTTGTTATCATGAAAAAAATTTTTTCGGAAAAGGATTTTGTATTTTGCAAAGGATGATGCTTTATGGCGATGGTGGTAAAAAATAATTTGTCGGCGGTTCGCACGCTCAATCAGCTTAATCAAAATAATTCGGAATTGAACAAGCGTCTGGCAAAAGTTTCCAGCGGCATGAAAATTAATTCCGCCGGCGACGACGCTTCGGGCTACTCAATCTCCGAGAGAATGCGCGTGCAAATTCGCAGTTTAGATCAAGACTTGCAGAACGTTCAGAACGGCTCGGCGATGCTCAAGACCGCGTCGGGCGGCGTGGAGGACATCATCAACATTTTGCGCACGATGAAGGAAAAAGCAATCGACGCCGCCAACGACTCCAACACCGACGAAGACCGCCAAACGATTCAAAAGGAACTCACGCAACTGCGCCACACGATTAACGACGTGGCGTTGGGCAACGAGTACAACGGCAAAAGACTTTTGGACGGTCGCTACGACCAAAAAATTAAATACGTCGACGCCGCAACCACGGCTGTGCAAGTCGCTACGTCTTTGATGACTTCCCTAAACAAAACAACTTTATCAGGCACGGCGGCTCTCGACGAGGCAATCAGTTCTGCCTCCAACGGAAAATTTTCTACGACAAGTGCGCTCGTCGAAAGTTTTTTGAGCGATTTGGACGGCGCAACTTCTGCCATAGATTTTCTGCAAGAGTATTGCGACATCATTTTGGGCAACGACGATACCGGCGCGATTACCGGCTCGGACGCGGGCGGCGACACGACTAAAACTGCTGAATCAATCGTGCCCGAACAAATCGCCGTTTCGAGTTGGGGCGTTCCAACTGCCGGCTCCACCACGACGATTGACGGCTTGACGATTCATTGGCCGTCTACAGACGAATCCAGCGGCGTTGATACGGACAAAAAAAATCACATCTTGGCGGGCTTGAACTCCGATTGGACGGAGCAATGTTTAAAGCTCGTCAAGGAAAGTTACGGCATTGACTTCAACGACCCCGACGCTACCGTCAGAGACATTAACGTTAAATTTTACAACAGCGACAACCTTTCTAACGATGATTATCCCTCTTCTGCGTTGGCTTTCGTGCGGCATTGGTCTTCGGGCGGAAACGCGACGCAACTGGAATTGGTCGTCAACATGAAATACTACAACGACATCGACACGACCAGCGAGGACGGCGCGACTTCAAATCCGTCAGCGGGTTATCTCGACCGAACTTTGGCGCACGAATTCACGCACGCGGTTATGGCGGCAAATATTTACAGCTTCAGCAACTTGCCAAAATATTTTAAGGAGGGCACCGCCGAACTCGTTCACGGCATTGACGATATCCGCACGACGAGGATTCAACAACTTTTGACGACGCGCAAAGATACCCTTAAACAAATTTTGAACGGCACGATTGACGGCGACGCGGGCGATCCTTACGCGGCGGGCTATATGCTCCTGCGCTATCTCGCTAAGCAGGGACAAAGTGCAACGGGCACGCGCAATATCGAGAGCATGAGAGACGTTCCGCTCGTCGTTCAGCACGGCACGCAAGCAGGGCAGCACAGCAATTTTTATATCAAGGACATGCAGACAAAATCGCTGACGGCGGGCGAAATTTTCAACAGCTACGACGAACTTTTAAACGAGAACGACAAAGCCCGCTATCAAGCCTTAGACTATGACCCCGACAAGCAAGCAGAGTGGCTCAAAACTCTCCACGCGGCGGCGAATATGACAATCGACGATATTTCCGTCACGACGAAAGAAGACGCCAACATTGCAATCAGAGTTTTGGACGGCGCGCTGGAATATTCCCTCGACAACGCGACGACAATCGGCGCATATCTGCAACGGCTGGAATACACGCAAACAAATATCGTCACGATGAACGAAAACGTTACGTCCTCCGAGTCGACAATCCGCGACGCGGACATGGCAAAAGAAATGACAGCCTACACCAAAGCGAACGTGCTCATGCAAGCGGCGCAGTCCATGCTTGCCCAAGCCAATCAAAGTCCTAGCAACGTACTGAGTTTATTACAATAAAAAATTTTCCTTAGCTCGTCAACACGGCGGGCTATTTTTTTATGTGCAATGAAAAGAAAATAAACTACCGTACTTGAGGCCGCCAAGGATGGCGGCCGTGAGCGGCGCGCATTTCACGTGATGTGAAATACCGCGCCGCATTGACGGTTGCGGGTAGCTGTAACGTTGGAGCACTGAAGACCAACGCCCCTGCGAGGTGCCCTTTCTTTCGCTTCCTTTCTTTGGGCAAGCAAAGAAAGGAAGTTTATCAGACAAAAAAACTAAATTAAACGAGGCAATTTCTTTGAACACTTTCTAGTGAAAGAAAGGGTTACTCTCCCGCACAAAAAAACACCCCGACAAAATTGCCGGGGTGCCGAGCCGAACTAATCGGCTCAAGTTAGTTGGTATCGTTCAAATTATTATCTGATTCTTATTCGAACTGCTGGGTGCTACGGTTGACTTTAAGATTCGTGCCGTCTTCGAGCGAGAAGCTGACTTCAGCCGTGCTGTTAATCGTGAGCGTGCTGCCGTCGGTGAGTTTGACGTCGACGCCGTACGAGGTGATATTGGTGTTGTCGAAGTCAACCTGGTCGAGACCAACGCCGAGATGGATAATATCGCCGGTGTTCGCGCTCATGATGGTGTCGTTACCGTTGCCAGCCTCGAAGTAGAATTCGTTGTGAGCGGAGCCGCCGAACATTACGTCGTTGGCGTTGCCTGCGCCGCCCCACATGCTAGCATTGCCGAGACCGCCATAGATCGTGTTGGCCGCGCTGTTACCAGCCATCTCAACCGCCGCACCGGAGCCGCGTGCGTCGATAACCGTGTAATCGCCGACGAATTCGACGCCGTCGCTGAAGTCCGGAGCTTCGAGCCAGACCTTAGCCGACGCAACGTTGCCGATTTGAACTGTTGCGTTCTTCTCGGTTGCGAGGTAGAAGTCAACGTAGTCATGGTTAATCGTGTTCGCGGAAGCAGCGATTTGAGCAACAGTCTCAGTCTGGGTGCCGCGGTCGACGAGCATTTCTTTGCCAGCCGCGCCTTCGATTGTGACTTTCTCAGTTGCGCCGCTCTCTTCGCCCTTGACGTCAATGCTGATGCTACCGTCCGCATTGGCTTTAACGCCGGTAATGTTGTTGCCGTCCGCCATGCCGAGGTTCAAGTTATCGAACGTCGCCTGGTTGGTTGCGCCGTCGTTGATGAACTCGAAGCCGCTGATGGTGTTCTGCGCGCCGTTGTGGATACCGATAACGAAGTATTCGGTGGAGCCGGCTTTGTTCTCGCTCGTGGTGCCCTGCAAGAAGTTCTGACCGCCGCCGCCGTAGAGCGAGCTTTCGCTGGTGCCAGCAATGAGCGTCTCGTTGCCTTCGCCGCCCTTGAAGATGGTGGTGCCTTTACCGCCGATAAGGGTGTTGACAGTGCTACCAATGGACACGCTGGAGCTTTCGATTCCGCTCGGATAATCAATATCCTGACCGTCAACGTCAATTCCAACATAGCCGCTGTAAGCAGTGAAGTCAATCGCGCCGTTTTCAGCGAGGAAGTAGTTCGGGACAGTGTCGTCGCCGTCTTTAACGGTGATTGTGCCGCCTTCTTGAGCGATTGCCGCGTAGAGAGTATCGGAGCCGTTGATGAATCTCTGCTGGACAAATTCGCCGGTTTCGCTGGTGGCAGCAAGCAACGTGGACTGGCTGGTTCTGTCATGGATACCGAGCACGCCGTTTTCGAACGTGTAATCCAACTTGCCGTCGAAGCCGGTAACATCGAAGATATCGCCGGTGAAGCCGCTCTGCAGATTTTCGACAACGTCGCCTGCGCCACGACCGACAATAATTGTTGCCGCGTCACGACCCGCAGTCGGATCCAAGACAATGTTGTCTATGCCGTCGCCAGTGTCGATAGTATCTTTCGCGCCTGCGAAGACAAGATCAGCACCCGCGCCGCTCTTGAGGCTGGAGCCGCTTCTGTGGTCGCCAGCATAGTTGCCGACGAGAACAACATCTTCTTCAATGTCGCTTGCGTCGAGAACGCCGCCGTCTTTGCCGGTGAAGCCAACAAGCTGACCTGCGTCGTCTTTGTAGGTGTCTTTGTTATCTTTGTAGCCGAACAGTCTGACCATCGTCTGATGAGTCTTGGTCTTGTTGTTGATTTGGATAGAAGACTTACGGTCGACGCCGGTTGTGGTTTCGTCGCGGTCGATAGCAACGATCTTGCCGTCCTCGAATACGAGCAAGCCGTCTTCGATAGCGTCACGCAATTCAGTGATGTTCGGGATTTCAGGATCGTGCACAACGACACCTGCGCCGCTCATCTCGTCGTAGTTGTTGACAACGATATTGGCATTGGCTGCAGCGAAGGTATGGATTCTGTCTTGACCGCCCTTGCTAAGGTCGATAACAGTCGCTTCAGTGCCGGTGACGACGATATTGTCGTTGCCTGCACCGTCGTTAATGGTGACGGTGTTGTAGTCGGAATCGCCATCCATGATGACGAAGTCGCCCTTGTTGCCGAGGTTGATGACTTTGTCGGCGTCAGCATTATCAGTAACAACAGCCAAGTTGTTGCCAACGTCGTTGAACGTGACGCTGCGGGTATCATCGTTGTTAAGGACTGCCCACACTCTTTCATTGGCATGTTCGCCGGTGGTGAAGTCGACGATTGCATCGTTAGAAGCGAGCGTCGAATAGCTAGTGCCGAAGGTATCAGCAATGAGTGTGGCGTCTGCGCTTTCAGCTTCGCCGATGATAGCGCCAGGTGCTCTCTTGAGCGCACCAGATGCCGCCAGTTTGCTCGCTACGCCAATCCAAGTGTCGTTTTGGTTGATAAGCGGGTGCTCCGGATCGTCTTGATAAGAACCGAGGCTCTCGTTCTTCTTGGTGAAGCCGTTGATGTTGTAATCTTCGGTGCCGATGGTCAAATCGGTTTGATCTGAGGTGTACGGTACGCCGTTGACGTTAAGCGAAATCTTATCGGTAAGCGCATCCTGATTGATGTGGACATGAGCACCGTCATCAAGGTCAGAAACATTGCCCGCGCCATCGATAATGAGCTTGCCGTTTTTGTCGTTGGAGACGGTGTAAACTATGTCGTTGACCGTGAAGGTGTCTACGCCGCCACTTGACTTGAAGATGAATTGCGTATCGGCTTTTTCTTCGGGTGAGTTGGGGGCGAAGTTGGAAATGGTATCGCCAGGAAGCAGACCGGAAACGGAGACAACACCGCTCACGTCGGAGACGACTGTGATTACGTCGCCATCAGCATGGTTGGCACCAGGAGTGACTACAAGCGTTTCGAGACCGAACTTCAAGGTTCTTGTATTACCTGCTGCCGGCAGTGTAAAGTCGTTGTTGCCGGTTGTTTCGGCACCGGTGATGTTGCCTTTAGCGTCGAACTCAACCGTATCAGTCGTTGCTTTAGTGGTAACCGTGTCGTCAGCGTCAGTAACTGTTGCGCCTACGTCAAGGTCAGAAACCTCGAACTTAGGATCTGTTGCATCGCTAACATCAGTAAGCGTAACGGTGTAGCCGTTCGTGTCGCCAGTAACCGTGGGCAGAACGATATCCGTGCCGTTGTAGCTGACAGGAAGTGCATTGTCGTTGGCAAGGAGGATAGAATCGCCCTTGTTCTCGAAGACGTATTCGGTGATGTTGTTGGCAGTGTCAGCTTCGAAGTGACCGCCGTTAGCAGTGTAGGTGACTTTGTTCACGCCGTCAGTGACTGTGCCCGAGCCGCCGCTCAAAGCAACGTTCATGTCGGTGTAAACTTCATAGACAGTGGAGCCGGAGGCAACTTGAAGTTCTTGTTCGCCGGTTGCGCCGCCAACGAGGGTGAACGCGCCTTTGTCAACAGCGATGTTGTTCAGAACGCCTCTGCTGTTGAATACAGGCAGTCCGCCGTCAGCGTCAGTTGCCGTCGCGCCAGTGACAGTGAGGCTATCACTTTCGCTGGTAAGTCTGTAGAGGTTGGTAACGCCCGTGATTCCGTCTTCGTCGAAGTTGATAACGATAGCGTTGTTCGCGTTGTTCGCCGACAAAGCAGCCTTGGTTGCGGAGCTGATGTTGAAGTCTAACGTGGTGCCGTCGATTGTGACTTCAGCCGAATCGGTGATAGCAAGCGCGTAGCCATTAGCCGTCTTGGTAACGGTGTAGTTGCTGCCGTCAACACTGACAATAGCCGCAGTAGGATCGTCAGCGTCATCGTCGTAAATGGCGATGTCTTGATTTTTGCCGACCGTGATTGCGTCGCCAGTAACAGTAAGAGTGAAGCCGGTGACTGCGCCGCTTGTAAGCTCGAACGTAGCCTCGCTATTGGTTCCGAGAGCGTAGGTGTAGCTGCTACCGCCAATCTTAATCTCCGTTTCAGCAGCGGGCGGGACAATCTTGTCAACTTCTGCTTCCTGAACGGTAATAACCTTGTCGCCATCTGCTACCAGAGCACTGAGGTCAAGAGTGGTTTCGCCGTTTTCGCCATACTTGAAGACAATAGCAGCCGCGGCGGCAGCCGTGTCAGCGATGGTCATGTTCTTAACTGCAACGGCCTTTCCGTCGACTTCGAAGTTATAGTCGCCCTGAACCGTGACAGTGCCGTTCTCTTCGCCGCTCGTGTATACCGCAGTGAGGTTGGTGCCGTTGCTTGTCCAGCCGAAATCTTCCGCCGTGAGTTCTGCGTTAGGATCAGGATTCGTGAAGCCGTCGAGCGTGATTACTGTCGTAGCACCATTGTAAGTGGCATCGTTCGCGCCAGGCTCTGCGAGTGTAACTGTGGAATCGCCTCTATTGAAGACACCGCCCGTTACGTTGCCGCTCGTCAGGGTAAGCGAAATGTTGTCGCCAGCAACATCCAACTTGTTATCGATCGTAAGAGGATTGGAAATATCAACAGAGCTAATCGTTATAATCTCGATGTCGTTAAGACCGATTTCGTAGTACGTGAGGTCGCCAGACTCGCCGCCGTCAGTCTTCGCGGTGCTTGTAAGCGAAGAAGATTTAATCGTGAAGTAAACGCCCGAGGTGTCACCGCTGAACGGATTTTGACTTTCGCCGCCTCTCCAAACGTACTGACCACTTTCGGTGACGTCCGCTTTGTCACCCTTAACGTTGTTGATGTACTCTTCCGTGGCTGCTTCGCGTTCGCCGCTGGAGTCGCTTGCGCTGTCTGCCGCCAAAAGGAACGAACTGCTTTCACCGTCCGCTACAAAATCCTCAAACTCGAAATCGTCAAGGACGTTAAAAAAATCATTCATTTAAAAAGTACTCCCTTCTTCAGCCGCCCCGTTGCGGGTGCGGCCCTCTAAAAAAGATTCACTGTCGCTCGCCGTTGTTCAGCAAGCCTTAAAGAATTGAACCCCTTTTTTTGGAACAATCCCAAAAACCAAAACAGCGTCGGATCCGAGAACCCTACACGATTCGCCGAACCCAAACGCCACAGATCTGATCGTCCGCTTTCAGTTCCCCAACCTTCGGCGAAGATCCCCCTCACTACGACTAGCCTGCGTCCACCAAACGCCCGACCGTCGCGCGCAGGATAACGCAGGATTGTTTTTTTGTCAAGTGCGCAAAGTTAAAAGTTTCTTAAAATAGGAGGAGTGAGCCTTTCTTTCACTAGAAAGGGCTCAAAGAAATTGCCTCGTCCAATTCGCTTTTTCGTTTAACAAACTTTGTCCTTCTAATTTAATTTTTTATTGAACCTACTTTTTCTTTGCTTGTCCAAAGAAAAAGTAGCAAAAAGAAAAGACCCCTCGCAGGGGCGTCGGTCTTCAGTGTTCAAACATTACAGCTACCCGTAGCCGCTCGTGCGTTGCTTGAAAACATCCATGTTTTCGCGCAACGCGCCGGCCGCCATCCATGGCGGCCGCTGATTTGGTAGCGGAGTTTTAATTATTTTTTCTTGCGTTTCTTCTTTTTCGGCGAGCGCGTGGCGTTGGCAAATTTCGCTTTAAGTTTGTCGGCGTCTTCCTTCTGCTTGTCGGTGGATTTTTTATCGCGTTGCATTTTGGCGTATTCCGCGCCCAGCGATGCGATTTTGTGCTTGACTGTCATTATCGGGTGGCTCAGGAGCATTTTCTTTTGTCCGCCCTTCATAATCGTCAAAAAGTCGTCGGTGAAGCGTTCGCCAAAACAGGGCGTCTCGCATTGTTCGCAAATCGGTTTGCCGATACCGTAGGGGCAACGGCTGATTTTTATCATGACGGTCGACAGGACGGCGGTGCATTTGGCGCACAATTTGTTATCGGTCGTGCCGTGGTTCGCGTTGCAGTATTTGCCGAACGTCTTACGGATATTTTCTTTCTCGTTCGGAATATTATTTTTCAATTCAGGCTCCTTGCGCTTGGGCAGGAGGCTTTTTACTTTGTCGAGGATTCCCATTTTTAAGCTCCTTTCTCGTCTTGTTGTTTTATTCTAATTGCCGCGCAGGATTCATGTCAAGTCACTTGCGCTAGTGCTTGCCGCGCCGAATTTCCCGTGCCGAATCAAAAGCCACAGCACGATTGAAAGCGTCGTCGCCGTCGTCATGATTAAACCCAGCCCGTCGATAAAATTTCCCCAAGGCAACGTGCCCAGCATCATTCCCAAGCTCCCGAAAAGCGTTGGAACAAAATTTATGACGGAGGCGGCCGTTCCGACATTTTCTTTGGCTTCAAGCAACAAAATTTCCATGGAGAACGGGCGAACCACCGCGCCAATCATTGTGAACGGCAGGAACGCCAGCAAAAATGTCAGTGCGCTTGATTGCCCGACGCTCAAAACTAAAATGCCACTCGTCGCCGCCACGAAAAAGCTAAGCTTCAACATCGACACGTTCGATAAATTATTTTTCAGCTTCAGATACAAAATTGGTCCCGCGATTGACGCCGCCGAATTCACCGCGAAAAAGTAGCTGTACTCCTGCGCGGTCAGCGAAAAAAATTCCACGTAGATAAACGACGACGCGCTCAAATACGCCATGTACGGCTTGGACAGGAACGCGAACATTATCAGCACCGCCATGAAATATTTTTTCCGCGCGACTTCCGTTAGCAGTGTCAACGAATTTAAAATTCCGCCGCGATAGCGTTTGTGTTCGGGCAACGTTTCGCAAAATAAAAATGCCACGGTTAAATTTATCAGCCCCAAAACCGTCAGCAGATAGAACGAGCCGCGCCAATCTGTGAACGTCAACAAAATTCCTCCGACGAGCGGCGCGATCATCGGCGCGATTACTCCCAACGCTTGAGTTATCGCCAAAATTTTCCGCATGACTTTTCCACGGAAACAATCTTTAATCAGAGCCGTCGCCACTGTGATGACTGCGCCCGAACCGACCGCTTGAAAAAATCTTCCCGCCAACAAAAAATAAATGTTCGACGAAACCGCGCAAGAAAATGATGCCGCCGTATAAAGTGCCGCGCCGAAAATTAAAATCGGTCGCCGCCCGTATTTGTCGCTCAATGGTCCAAACAGCACCATGCTCACCGCGAACGTAAAGAAAAAAATCGTCAGCGTCAGCCCGACTAAAAACTCGCTCGCCGAAAAATAATTTCCCATTTCCGGCAAGGCGGGAAGATACAAATCCGTGGACAGCGGGATAAACATGCCGATATACGCTAGGTAAGCTATCATCGCCGTCACCGAAAGATATTTTTGTTGTCTCATGTGCTCACCCTGAAAAAGTTTTCCGTTATAATATCAAAAAAAGTTTCAACCGTCATGGTCGGGGGAAATTTTTTAATCGGCTTGTAATAGACGGCAGCTTACGTTATCATATCTGCAGTTTATGTGTGCATTTTATTAGGAGGAGTTATCATGGTCAACAGAATTATTTTGAACGAAACCTCTTACTTCGGACCGGGCGCGATTAAGGAAATCCCCGGCGAAATCAGAGCGCGCGCTTGCAAGAAAGTCATGCTCGTCACGGACAAAGATCTGCTCAAGTTCAAAGTCGCAACCAAGGTAACTGAACTTTTGGCGGCGGAAGGAATTGACTTCGAGATTTACGACAACATCAAAGCCAATCCGACAATCGAGAACGTTCAAACGGGCGTTGCGTTCTGCAAAAAATGCGGCGCGGACATAATCGTTGCGGTTGGCGGCGGCTCGGCTATCGACACGAGCAAAGCTATCGCGATTATCATGACCAATCCGGAATTTGCTGACGTGCGCTCTCTTGAAGGCGTCGCCCCGACTAAGAACAAATGCTTGCCGATTATCGCCGTCTCCACCACTTCGGGCACTGCCGCCGAAGTTACGATTAACTACGTCATCACCGACGTTGAAAAGAATCGCAAATTCGTCTGCGTCGACCCGAAAGATATTCCCGTTGTCGCCGTCGTTGATTCGGAAATGTGCGCTTCCATGCCGGCGAAACTCTGCGCGGCAACTGGTATGGATGCGCTTGTCCACGCGATTGAAGGCTACATCACGAAAGCCGCTTGGGAACTTACAGACATGGTTCACCTCAAGGCGATTGAAATTATTTCCAAGAACCTGCGCAAATCCGTTAAGGGCGACCCGGCTGGTCGTGAGGCTATGGCTCTCGGTCAGTATATCGCGGGCATGGGCTTTTCAAATGTCGGCTTGGGCATTGATCATTCCATGGCGCACCCGCTCAGCGCAGTTTACGATATTCCGCACGGAACCGCCTGTGCAATTTTGCTCGCGCCCGTCCTAAAATTCAACGCACCTGCTACCGGCGAACGCTACAGGGAAATTGCCCGCGCTATGGGTGTTGCTGGCGTTGATGATATGACGCAAGAAGAATATCGCGCCGCCGCAATCGACGCCGTTGCCAAACTCAGCACGGACGTCGGCATTCCTACCAAACTCTCCGAACTGGGCGTTAAGGCGGAAGACATCGACTTTTTAGCGGCTTCTGCTCTGGCAGATGCTTGCACGCCCGGCAACCCCCGCGACGTAACCAAGGAAGAAATTGCCGAAATTTACCGCTCAATCTTCTAAGGCTTGAAAATTTAAAATTACAAAGCTGCCGCTCACGGATAATCGCTCATTCGTTGCGGTGGCTTTTTTTGATTTTAGCGCGATTGTGTGTTATATTCGTAAAAAATTAAAAGGAAGATTTAACGTGGGAAATATTCTGCAGTATTTGGCGTCGGAGACGCACGG
>JAFXNB010000154.1 GCA_017529935.1 Selenomonadaceae bacterium | reverse complement strand
GTGCCGACGCCCATTATCGAGCCGGAGACAACGTGCGTCGTCGAAAATTTTTCAATCAATTAGAATATGGCTTCGACCAAAAAGAACGACGCCGCGCCGATTGCCGCCGTGATTGGAATCGTCATGCCCCAAGCTTTGACCATTTGTTGAGCCGTGCCCCAACGAACCGCATTTACTCTCTTAGCCGTGCCGACGCCCATTATCGAGCCGGAGACAACGTGCGTCGTAGAAACGGGCAAATGCAAAAGCGTCGCGCTGAATACCACGCAGGACGAATTCAAATCAGCCGCAAAGCCGCTCGGAGGTTCCAGCTTGAAAATTTTGCCGCCGACGGTTTTTATTATGCGCCAACCGCCCGTCGCCGTGCCCAAAGCCATTGCCGCCGCGCACATGACTTTGACATAAGTTGGAACTTCAAATTCGCTGATAAAGCCGCCGCTGAAAAGTGCCAGCGTGATTATGCCCATAGATTTTTGCGCGTCGTTTGAGCCGTTCGAGAAAGCTATCATTGCCGCAGAAACGACTTGCAGCTTGCGAAATCTATCGTTGAGGACGTGCGGATTAAAGCGGTAGAAAAGGCGGAAAATTATATTCATGATGATTATCCCGGTGAGGAAGGCGATTGCGGGCGAGGCGATTAGCGCGACGACAATTTTTCCTACACCGTACAAATTAAGCCCTTCGACGCCGACGGAAATTAAAACCGCGCCGATTAAGCCGCCAATCAGCGCATGTGACGAACTCGACGGCAGACCTATCCACCACGTCAGCAAATTCCACGTGATTGCGCCGATAAGCGCGGCGATTATTACTTTCTCGTCAATTAAATTCGGCGAACTGACAATATCGCCGCCGATAGTTTTTGCGACGCCCGTCGAAACCATTGCCCCGACAAAATTTAAACCCGCCGCCATCATCGTCGCGTGATTCGGTTGAAGGGCGCGGGTACTTACAGAAGTTGCTATGGCGTTGGCGGTGTCGTGGAAGCCGTTTATAAAATCAAATATCAACGCCAAAATTATCACGATAAAAATCAAATATTGAAGCTCAGCCAATTATCTCAGCTCCTTAAAATTATTTAGGACGCGATTAATCGTCGCCATCATTTTTGGCAAGTCGAGCGGCTTGGCAATGTGGTCAGCCATGCCCGCCTCGTGCGCCCGCTTTATGTCTTCGGGCAGTGCGTTCGCCGTCATTGCGATTATCGGCACGCTGTTGCCCGATTTTTTTATTTCCTGCGCCGCCTCGTAGCCGTTCATGACTGGCATCTGCACGTCCATTAAAACCAAGTCGTAAGATTTTTTTGCCGCCTTCTCGACCGCGTCCTTGCCGTCAACCGCCGTGTCAATTTCAAAATCGAATTGGCTCAACATCATCATCGCAATTTCGCGATTAACTTCAATGTCGTCGACTAGCAAAATTTTAGCAGAGGAAATATTTTCCGTCAAATCTTCTTCAACCTGCGCGGGCTCTTCGATTATTTGCGGCGGATTTTCTACGAGTTTAAACGAGACGCGCACGATAAATTCGGTGCCTTCGCCTTTCTGCGTCACAACGTCAATCGTGCCGCCCATCAAATCGACAATGCTTTTTGTTATCGCCGTGCCCAAGCCCGTGCCCTGTATGCCGCTGACAGTCGACGTGCGCTCGCGTTCAAACGCCTCAAAGATTTTCTTCGCGAATTCCTCCGACATGCCGATACCCGTGTCCTTGACGTGCAACTCAAATTGTCCGTCGTCGAGTTCGATTAATGTAACCGTGACACTCTTGCCGCTCGGCGTGAACTTATAAGCGTTGCCGACGAGATTCAGCAAAATTCTGTTCCAACGATTTTTATCACAGCTCACCCAGCGGTTGCGAACTTTTTCCGCGTCGACGGTGAAGTCAATGCCCTTTGTCTCCATTTGCGTTTGAAACATCGTCTTCAAGTCCAGCAAATTTTTCTTAATGTCAACGTCGCCAAGCTCCAGCTCCATGCGCCCGCTTTCAATTCGGCTCATTTCCAGAATATCGTTGATTAAATCCAGCAGGTGCTTGCCCGACACGTCGATTTTCTCCAGAAAAGATTTCAGCTCGTCAAAAGTTGTGCCGTCGCGTTTAGCAAGCGTTGTGTAGCCGATAATGGCGTTCATGGGCGTGCGTATGTCGTGGCTCATGTTCGATAGGAAAGTTGTCTTCGCCCGCGAACTTTCCTCCGCCCGGCGTTTTTGTTCTTCCAGCGCGACCATTTCTTTGCGCTTTATCCGTAGCTGTATCACAAACAAAAAGCCCAGCGCGACCAGCGTGAATATCAGCGAAATCATCGTGTTTTTCAGCAAAAGCTCGCGCATTTTTAAAATCTGTACATTCGTGTAGGCGAAGCGCGGCGCAAATTTATTTTCCGCGTAAAATCTGCTCATGTCCTGTATGAAGAAAATTAATTCGTCGTGCATCTTCTCGCGCATCCACATAAACGACGAGAAAAATACCAGAAAGAACATTATCAGCCAGACCAGCGGCGAATTCCCGAAACGTTTCACGTCGCGCTTGAACAGCACGTTGAAGTACGCGAAGCCGATTATCCCCCAGAATGCCAGAATCAAATACGATTCTTGCGCGAGCACGTTGATTGACCAGAGGTTTGGAATCAGCAGGAAGAACGTAAATAAAATGGCGCAGAGCACGCCCAGCCCGCCCGTTATTTTGGCGGAAAAAATATTTTCGCGGCGGGCAATTACAAACGCGCAGGCAGAAGTGTAGCCGTAAGCGATGATTGCGCCAATCGTTGAAATGTCCGTCAGCCAGCCGAGAACCGTCCGCCCCAAAAACGGAATCATCAGCGACGATAAAAAAATAAAAATCGCGGCGTTGCGTCTTGAGGAAAGCCAGCGCGGCAAAAGATTTTCCTGCGCAAATGTCTGCGTCAAATTCCCGACGGCGCGATAGTAGCCAAGTAAACTCGTCGTCAGCGCGGAAAAAATTATCACGCCCAAAATTGTAAGCCCGTTCGCCTGTGAAATCACGTAGAAGGTCGGCACATTCTCCAGCCCCGTCAACTTCTGCAAACTCGACAGATACGCCGCCGAATTTTTAAATTGCTCCGGAAAATTCGCCGTGGCGAGGATTGTCATCAAAATGTAGACGACCGCCGCGCAGATTATCGCCGCAACCATTATCGGGAAAGTTTTTCGTCTGTCGTCCTTGAATTCGTTCGTGTATTGCGAAATCGTCTCGAAGCCGACGAACGCCCACGGAATCAGCGCGACTATCATCAAAATTTGTTTCCAAATCGGCTCCTCCTTGGCGAAATAAAAATTAATCGGCTCGTTTGAAATGTTAATCGCCGAGAAAAAACAAATCAGCACGCCGAGGAGCAGGATAATCGCGGCAAATTTTATCAAGAACCGAGCCAGCGAACGCACACGCGCAAAGAGTACGCCGAAAATCCAAAGCAGGAACAACGTAAAAAGAACTTCGCCGCCGAAAACTTCATAGCCCGCGAAAGTGTATTGGAAACCGACTTGCAAAGTGTCGCCGATTAAATTTCTGCCCATCAACGTGACGGCGGTCGCGTTAGCCCAAAGCAACGAGATATAGGCAAGCCAAAGAAAGCCCGCGCAGAAAAAAGCGTGATCCCAGCCGAAAATTTCTTTGGTGAAGATGACGACGCCGCCCGCGCTCGAATTCCTTTGCATGACGAAATGATAATTGTAGGCGATAAGAATCATGACGCCCGCGCCGAATAAAATTGCAAGCGTGGTGCCGAGTGTGCCCGCCGACGGCAAAAAAGTTGTGCCAGGCATCATGAACGAGCCCCAGCCTATGCAACAGCCGAACGCCAACGCCCACAAAGTCAGAGGAGTTAATTTGTGTCCCATGAAAAATCCTTCCCGAAAATTTTCTGCTAATAAAATTCGCGCCCGCCGCGCTATTTCCTTTAAACTTGACGCCGCAAAATTTAGGTGATAATTTTTAGGCGGAGGGAATCTGATGATTGATTCAAGGATAAAAAGCGTTATGAATTTCGTCAGCGCGGGCAGTCGTGTCGCAGACATCGGAGCAGACCACGGCTATTTGTCGATTGAGCTGATTAGAAGCGGGCGGGCAAGCAAAGTTATCGCCACGGAAAAAAATCTCGGACCGTTTGAAGCCTTGCGGAAAAATATTTCGGGCGTGGCGGGCATTGAAGCGCGGCTCGGTGACGGCTTGAAAATTTTATCGGCGGGCGAAGTCGATACGATTTGCGTTGCGGGCATGGGCGGCGCGTTGATTGTAAAAATCCTCGACGACGCGCCCCAAGTCGTTCAATCTGCGCGGCAACTGATTCTTCAGCCGATGAACGCCGCAAAAAAAATCCGCGAGTGGCTCACGGATAATGATTGGATTATCGCCGACGAAGACCTTGCCGAATCGGCGGGGATTATTTACGAAATTATCAGCGCGGAGAAAAATCCGCCGAAAAAAATTTTTAAGCGTGAATCGTCGCCGCTGTTGAAAAAATTTTTGGCGCAACGTTTAGAAAAACTTCAGAGCGTCCTCGACGAAATGAGCAAAAGCGAATCTGCGCGGGCAAGCGAAAAATTTCAATGCGTAATGCGCAAGGCACAATGCGTAATGGAAAAATTAACAGCTACCAGCTAAAAACTTTTTTGCCGACGAAATCATCAGCGCGGAGAAAAATCCGCCAAAAAAAAATTTTTAAGCGTGAATCGTCACCGCTGTTGAAAAAATTTTTGGCGCAACGTTTGGAGAAACTTCAGCACGTCCTCGACGAAATGAACAAGAGCGACTCGGCGCGGGCAAGCGAAAAATTTCAATGCGTAATGCGTAATGCGCAAGGCGTAATGGAAAAACTAACAGCTAACAGCTAAAAACTTCTTTGCCGACGAAATCATTTCACGGGCATTTTTTATTGAGGCGGCTGATTCTTCGCCCGACGCCATGCGCGCAATTTCTTTGACGCGCTCCTCGTCGTCAAGGCGTTTGACTTTCGTTATCGTCCGCCCGTCGATTTCCGATTTATTTATTTGCAGGTGAATGTCCGCCATGGAGGCGATTTGCGGCAGGTGAGTTATGCACAGGACTTGCCGCCCGCGTGAAATTTTTGCGATAGCTTCCGCGACCGTCCGCGCCGTGATGCCGCCAAGCCCCGTGTCTATCTCGTCGAAAACCATAGTTGCCGCCGTTTGCCAAGCCGTGACAGTTTTTATCGCCAGCGAGACCCGCGACAATTCGCCACCCGATACAATTTTCGACAGCGATAATTTTTCTTCGCCGACGTTCGCGCAAAATAAAATGTCCGCCGTGTCGCCGCCGTCTTTGGAAAATTTTTCTGTTGGTTCGACGACGATTTCAAATTGCGCCCGCGCCATGCCCAGCCGTTGAATTTCCGTTTCAATTTTCGCGCTTAAAGTTTTCGCCGCCGCCCGCCGCATTTCTAAAAGTTTTTCCGCGCAGGATTTTGTTTCCCGCTCAAGGGCGACAACTTCCCGCTTTAAATCGTCGACGTCCGAATCAAAATTCTCGACCGCCGCAATGTCTGCGCGAATTTTTTCCAGCCGCTGTAAAATTTCGTTGACCGACGCGCCGTATTTCTGCTTGAGCTTAAAAATCACGTCCGCCCGCGCATGGAGTTTATCCAATCGTTCGGGCGAAAAATCCAAATCGCCACCGTAGTTGCGAATTTCCTCGTAAGCCTCGCGCAGATTAATTTCCGCTTCCTCCAAAAGTTTCCGCGCCGAATTTAATTTGTCATCGTAACGCGCCACGTCGTCCAAATTTTTTTCCACACGCGCCAACGCCGTTAAAATATCCGCGTCGCCGTCGTTTAAAATCTGCGCGGATTCTTGAACGTGTTCGGCGATTTTTTCTGCGTGCGAAAGTTTTTTTATCTCCGCGTCGATTTTCTCGTCCTCGTTCGGCTTGAGCCGCGCCGCTGATATTTCCCGCTCTTGCCAACGCAAAAACTCCAGCCGCTGAAGATTTTCCGCCCGCGCAGATATTTTTTTCTCCAGCTCGCGAACTTTTGAATTCAACGCACGATAAAGCCGCTGAAAATTTTCCCGCTCCGATAAAATTTTTTCGTCGTCAATCAGCTTGTAAATATTTTCTTCGCGCAGAATCTCCAAATTTTGATTTTGCCCGTGCATGTCGACGAGAGTTGCGCCCAACTTTTTTAACGCCGCCAAAGTTATGGGCTTGCCGTTCGCCGCGATTGAATTTTTTCCCGTGCGCGAAACTTTCCGCGTAATTTTTAAGCCGTCGGAGAATTTTGCCTCGATACGCAAAAAATCTGTGCCCTTGCGAATTTTGCCCGCGCCGATTTTGTTTCCGAGAATCGCGCCGAGTGCTTCAATCAGAATCGATTTGCCCGCGCCCGTCTCGCCCGTCAAAATATTTAAACCGCCGCCGAATTCGACCGTGATATTTTCAATAATCGCGAAGTTCTCCACCGTCAAAGTTTTGAGCATTTATTTTTTACCTGTGGAGCCGCGTTTGGTCAGCGGAACATTTTCCTTGCACAGCGGGCAATCTTCGGGCTTGTAAGTTTCAACGTCCATGTGAAGCAGCGCATAGCTCGGAACGTCGCCGAAATTGACTTTGCCGCCCGACCTGTCGACCAACATGCTGACCGCCACGGGAACGCCGCCGAATTTTTTAACAACGTCGATGACCTCGCGAACTGATCCGCCCGTCGTTACAACGTCCTCGACAATCAAGACGCGCTCGCCTTCGTGCAGGGTAAAGCCGCGTCGAAAAGTCATCACGCCGTCGACGCGCTCGGTAAAAATCGCTCGCGTGCCCAAAGCCTTGCCGGTTTCGTGCGCCAGAATAATTCCGCCCGTCACAGGTCCGACTACAGTTTCAATCTGCGCGTCCTTAAAATTTTCCGCCATCGCCTTACAAAGTTTTTCCGTCATTTTGGGGTGCTGCAGGACGTTAAATTTTTCGACGTAGTGTGGCGAATGGAGCTTGCTCGATAACAAGAAATGCCCGTGCATAATTGCGCCAGTTTTAACCAGCAAGTCGTAAACCTCATGTTCAGTCATGTAAAAGACCTCCTTAGCAAATTTCCAATGATAGCCGCCCGCCGTCTTTTTTATCCCGTGCAGAACTTTTGACAAAAAACACGGAGTAATTCCGACGGCTTCTGCGGCGATTTTCACTGAAGCAAAAATTTCGTTAGTTTCCACACAAAATACCGGCCTATAGCTGTGGAAATTCTCGCGCGTTTTTCTATTTGTTCCGCGCTCTGTTTTTTGCCGCGATTAGCGCGTCCCAAGTTTTTGCTGGTTTCTTCAGAAACTTCATCTCTGGGATTCAGGTAAGCCCAGCGATAACCGCCTGCCGTTTTTGTTCTGCCGGTTAAAGCCATTGAAATGCAAGAACGAGTAACTCCAACTTTTGCGGCGGCACTATTCACCGAATCAAAAATTTCGCCGGTGTCAATGCAAATTATCGACTTTTGTAATTTTTTTATCGCGTTTAAAGATGTATATCCTCTATGACCGCCACCGCCTTTAGACAGATTATATTCCGGCTGAAATTTGGCAATATAGTAAATTTCTTTTTCGCCAAGCTCTTCGACGGGGCAAAATTCCAATACAGTTTTGTCGAAGGCGTCCCAACCGTATTTTCGTCCATATTTACAGCCCGTCGATTTCCGCTAAAATTTTTTCTGCCGCCATGCGCGGATTTTCTGCCGCCCGAATCGGACGCCCGATAACTAAATGCGTCGCGCCGTTTTGGAGTGCTGCCGCCGGTGTCGAAATTCTTTGCTGGTCGTTGATGTCCGCGCCCGCCGGTCTGATTCCGGGCGTCACGATTAAAAATTTTTCTCCGCAAGTCTCCCGAATCAACTTTGCCTCCTGCGGCGACGCAACTACTCCGTCAAGCCCCGCCGATTGTGCAAGCTTTGCGAACTCGACGACTTGCTCCGAAATTTTCAACGCGCCGCACCATTCCGCTTGATTTATGCTCGTAAGAACGGTTATAGCTATCAACTTTGGGCATTCGACGCCGCGCCGTTCTGATTCTTTGTGCAGTGCCGCCGCTGCCGTTTTCATCATCGTGAAGCCGCCCGACGCGTGCACGTTCAAAATATTTGCGCCCAAATTCATCAGCGAACACAAGCCGCCCGCAACCGTGTTGGGTATGTCGTGGAGCTTTAAATCCAAGAAAATTTTTTTGTCTTGAGCCTTGAGCCACTCGACGACGCCCGCGCCCACGGAGTAAAAAAGTTCCATGCCGACTTTGTAAAAGTTCACGCTATCGCCCAGCTCGCCGACCAATTTTTTAACGTCGTCGAACGTGTGCAAATCCAGCGCAACGATTAATCGCTCGTCCGTCATGTTCATCACCTCGCCGAAAATATTTCCTTGAAAAATTCTGTGCAAAGCTTTAAAATCCTTTTTATAAACAACAGAGGAAGTGATAGTAATATGTGGCGCGGACTTTATACGGCGTCGACGGGCATGATTAGCGAGATGAAACGCACCGACACAATCGCGCATAACATCGCCAACGCCGACACCACCGGCTATAAAAAAGATATAACCGTTCACAAAGAATTTCATAACATGCTGATTCGGCGCGTCAACGATTTTGATAACGGAGGCGTGCTCGGCGTGGACGGCGCACCGTTCAATACGCTGGCGGAGTTGGGCACGTCTAAGGAGGACATCACGCAGATTAAAGGCTTCAATGCTGACCCGTTTTACACGCCGAATATCGGTCAGCTCGGCTTGGGCGATTATATCGACGAGATTGCCGTTGACTATCAGCAGGGCGCACTTGAATCGACGGGAAACACTTACGATTTGGCGATTGTCGGCGATGGTTTCTTTGCACTTCAAACGCCCGACGGAATTCGCTACACGCGCAACGGAGCTTTTTTCAAGAACTCTCAAGGCTACTTGCAGGATATTCGCGGCTACAATCTGCTTGACAATCAGGGCAATCCTATTAGAATTCCGAGCAATATTGCTGATTCTGCCGTTACAATTCAAGGAAACGGAATAATTTCCGTGCCAGGCACTGAGTTGCGCCTTAATCCGATAACAAATCGCTGGGAAGCTATCGGAAATATGAATGTCAACCAGCCGCTCGCGCAAATTCAATTCGTGGAGTTCGGCGATAGACTTGCCTCACAAAAACAGGGAGACAATCTTTATTACACCGTAAACGACAACGCGGGCAACCCGCCGCCGATTGCCGGAGTAAATCCCGACTTGCAGGCGCGTTTAATGAATCCCGACGCTCAACCGCGCCCCGCTTCCGGCGAATTGATTCAAGGTGCGCTGGAAAAATCCAACACGGCGATTGTTTATGAAATGGTCGAACTGATTCACAACCAGCGACTTTACGAGGCGAACGCCAAAGCAGTTCAGACGCAGGACAACATGCTTGACAAGTCGGTCAACAACATCGGTAGCTTGAGCGGTTGAGGGTAGTGCATTATGATTGAGATTAAAGGCTTAAAAAAAGCCGCTTTAAAAGCGGCGGAACAGTTAGCGCGCCGCAACGTTTTGACTTTGGAAAGTTTTTCGCCGCGTTTTGAAGTTTATAAAGGAACTTTACATCATGATTGAGATTAAAGGTTTAAAAAAATCTTTCGGAGACCTAGACGTCCTAAAGGGCATTGATTTGCACATTGACGAGCGCGAAGTCGTCGTTATCATCGGACCGAGCGGTTCGGGCAAGTCGACGCTCTTGCGTTGCATAAATTTTTTGGAGGAGCCAACTGGCGGAACAATCACCGTTGACGGAATCCCGCTTGACAGCGACGCCAATATCAACAAAGTCCGCGAGGAAGTCGGCATGGTTTTTCAGCGGTTCAATCTTTTTCCGCACATGACCGTTTTGCAAAATATCACGCTCGCGCCGCTCAAAGTTCGCAAGATTGATAAATCCCGCGCCGAACAGACCGCGCAGGAATTGCTTGACCGCGTGGGCTTGGGCGACAAGGCGGACGCTTATCCCAACCAACTTTCCGGCGGACAACAGCAACGCGTTGCAATCGCTCGCGCACTCGCCATGAATCCAAAAGTTATGCTCTTCGACGAGCCGACGAGCGCACTTGATCCGGAAATGGTCGGCGAAGTTTTGGACGTCATGCAACGGCTGGCCGAAAGTGGCATGACGATGATAATAGTCACGCACGAAATGGGCTTTGCCCGCGAAGTCGGCACGCGATTACTTTTCGTGGACGGCGGCTATATCGTCGAGCAGGGCAACCCTAAAGAAGTTTTCGAGAATCCAAAAGAGGAGCGCACCCGCGCTTTCCTTTCCAAAATTTTGTAAGCAATCACTCCCCGATAAATTTCGGGGAATTTTTTTGTAACAAATTCGTCTATCCGTCGTATAAGAGGCAGAAAGAAAAATTTAAACTCAAATCTAACGGAGGTTTTGGAAATGAAAAAAATTTTGACAGCAATCATCTGTATCTTCCTCGCGGCGGTGTTCATCACCGGCACATTCGAGACTTCCGTCAAAGCAGAATCGTCAATCTCGTTCACCGTGAATGACCTGCAAAGCCTGATGGAAAAGGGCGACAAAAATTTTGAAGCCGGAAATTATAACGAGGCGATTAAAAACTACACTGCGGCAATCGAACTCGATAGCGACTTCGCGGACGCCTACAACTCGCGCGGCGTAACTTACCTTATGAACGGCGACACCGCCAACGCAATCAAAGACTTCAACCAAGCAATAAATTTAAATCCGTCATTCGGAATGGCTTACGCAAATCGCGGGCAAGCTTACGTTGAAAAGGGAGAGGCCGCCAAGGCTCTCGCCGACTTCAACAAAGCAATCGAAGTTGACCCGACCTGCACACTAGCCTACAACAATCGCGGAGCATTTTACCTCAACACGAACGACGACGAGAAAGCCTTCGCCGACTTCAACAAAGCAATTCAGCTTGAGCCGACCTACGCGCAGGCTTACAACAACCGCGGCGCAATCTACGGCAACAACGGCGACCTTGCCAAGGCAAAGGCTGACTTCCAAAAAGCCCTTGAGCTTGACCCGCACAATCAGGACGCCGCCAGCAACCTCGCAAAACTCCCTCAATGAACTCCCTCAATGAACTCCCTCAATGAACTCCCTCAAAAAAAATTTCCCTCGGCTACGGTCGGGGGAGATTTTTTTATTTACAATCTGCGCGGCGGGTGATAAAATTTTCTTGCGTATGCAAAATGTTTAATGAGAGGTGACTTTAATGGACAGCAAAGTTTTATTCAACGTTCAATACGGGCTTTTCGTCCTGAGCGCGAACGACGGCACGAAGGACAACGCTTGCATTATCAACACCGTGACGCAGGTGACTGCCGCGCCTATCACTAAGGACAGAATTTCTATCGCCGTGAACAAATCGAACTATACGCACGACATAATCGCCAAGACAAAAAAATTTACCGCGTCGATTATCTCCGAGGCGGCGACTTTCGATTTATTTAAGCGTTTCGGCTTCCAGAGCGGCAAGAACGTCGACAAATTCGCGGGCTTCGATAAAGTTCAACGCACCGCCAACGGCACGCTTGCCATAACCGAGGGCACGAACTCTTACATCAGCGCGAACGTCATTCAGCAGGTCGAACTTGACACGCATTCAATCTTTATCGCGGAAGTCGTCGACATGGAAAAACTTTCTGACGTTCCGTCCACGACTTACAATTTCTATCAGGCGCACATCAAGCCCAAAACCGCCGTCAAAGCTTCGGGTAAAACAAAATGGGTCTGCAGGATTTGCGGCTACGTTCACGAGGGCGACGAGCCGCCCGCCGTTTGTCCGCTGTGCAAGCACCCCTCCACCGATTTTGAAAAAGTCGTTGAAGCTCCTGCCGCTCCGCCGAAAAATAAATACGTCGGCACAAAGACCGAGAAAAATCTTTTGGAGGCGTTCGCGGGCGAATCTCAAGCGCGCAACAAATACACCTACTTCGCCGGCGTCGCCAAGAAGAACGGCTACGAACAAATCGCCGCGCTCTTCCTTAAAACCGCCGACAACGAGAAGGAACACGCTAAGCTTTGGTTCAAGGCGTTGGGCGAGCTGGGCAGTTTGGAAGAAAATCTCGTTCACGCGGCTGACGGCGAAAATTTCGAGTGGACGGACATGTATCCGCGCATGGCACGCGAAGCCGACGAAGAAGGCTTCCACGAACTTGCTGAACAATTCCGTGGCGTCGCTGCGATTGAAAAACACCACGAAGAACGCTATCGCAAGCTGTTAAAGAACGTCGAGGCGCAGGAAGTCTTCAAGAAAGCGGGCGTCACGTTGTGGGAGTGCAGAAATTGCGGGCACTTGGTCTTGGGCACGAGCGCGCCCGACACTTGCCCCGTCTGCTTCCACCCGCAAAGTTTCTTTGAAGTCAACGCAGAAAATTATTGAGCAACGTTTATAAAAAAATTTTTGGCGAACGGTCGATTGACCGCCCGCCTTTTTTTATTTGCCGAGGCCGTGAAAAATTTTTTCGCAATGCTTGAGATATTCTCGTCGGAAAGAAATGACATGCTTGCCGTAGATTAATCCACGCTGTTCAATTTGTTTGATTAAAGATTCGTCGTAGTCGGCACTAAGCACGAGGTGCGTCAAATTTTCGCGCGTCAAGGCGTTGACAAGATTCATAAAATCGGTTTTGTCGTAGAGAAAAATTTTGTCGGTGAACGGGCAATCCTCTTGAACCATGCCCGCCAGAATCTTCATAGCTTCATCACTGCGGACGACACGGACGGAGGCAAATTTTTTCGTCGGCAAGTATTGCAGAACACTTTGCCCGCGCTTAATCCCACGAATCAGCCGCTTTATTGCAAAACTCTCCAAGAATCCGGCAATAATTTCTGTGTCCAAATTGTTCATTCGGCTCCTAAGCGGGCGCAAGTCATAACCAAACCGAGCGAAGAGTTTAACATAAAAATCCGCGCTCATTTTCGACCAAGCGTGGCAGCCGAACGGCAATTTGTTCCCAAGATTTTTTACGGCGTGTTCAAGGAGATATTCGACGGAAAAACGAGCGGCAATATAGACGGGCGAGACTTTGAAATTTATATCTTCCTGCACGCCACATAAAGCAAAGAAGTCATCATTGGCCACTCCCATTAGATTAGCGATTAAATTTCTTTGTTCGTTCAAAAGATCGTATTGGGCTTTGACTTTCCTGAGACAAAAACCGCTGTTGCCGACACGGAGTACTTTATCACCAAATGTTCTAATGTTAAAAGCCGGCCAAGGCGCACCGATGTAATCGTAACCGAGCGAACAGAAAAATTCCAGCGCGTCATAGAAGACGAACGCGTCGAGTTCATAAATCAAAATATAGTCGAAATCCAAAAACGTTTTGTAAAATTGCGGCGACATCATGAGTCGATTATAAGCCGCAACGTTTTGGAAAAACTGCGGCGGAAATTGCGCAACCAAATCGCCCGTTTCAAGGAAGGAAAAATTTTTCCCTTCAGGCACGGCGAATATCAGCGGGTATTTTCCCAAAACTTTTCTGACTTGCGCGAGCGAAATTTTTTCAAACTCGTCAAGCTCCTCTTTGTGAGTAGGAATGACGACGGCAACTTTCGTTGACAAAATTATTCCTCCTTTCATTTGCCGAGGTTGTGGAAAATTTTTTCGCAATGGTTTAGATATTCTCGGCGGAAGGAAATGACATGCTCGCCGTAGATTAATCCGCGCGCTTCAATCTGTTTGATTAAAGGTTCATCGTAATAAGTAGTAAACAAGAGATGCGGCAAATTTTCGCGCGTCATGTCACGGACAATTTTTAAGCCTTCTTCCTTGTCATAGAAAAAAATTTTGTCGGTGAACGGGTAATCTTCCTGAATCATTCCCGCCAAAATCTTCATGACTTCAAGATTGCGGACGACACGGACGGAAGCAAATTTTTTCGTCGGCAAGTATTGCAGGACAGATTGCCCGTGATTAATCCCACGAATCAGCCGCTTTATCGCGACACCTTCCATGGAAAGCGGAAAAGCCAAGTCGTAATCTTTGTTGCCCATTTTGGCGCGGAGCGGACTCAAGTCATAGCCAGCTCTCCGGAAAAGTTCAACGTAGGCATCGGCACTGCAGTTTGGCCAGTCATGACAGCCAAACGGAATTTTATTTCCAACGCGCCTTAAGAAACGGTCAGGAAAATAATCGACGGCAAAACAAAGCGCGACGAGGAAAGGTGCCGTGTTGAATTTTACGTCGTCACGGACACCGCAAAGACCGAAGAAAGCATCCTCAAAAAAGTTGTCAAGAAAAAATTGCCATTTGGGGAAGGCAACGCATTCCGTCAAAAGTTTGTGACAAGTTCTGACCTTGCGCAGAGAAAAGCCGCCGTTGCCGACACGCGGAATCCTTTTTTCTGCGCAGGTATACCACGAGTGATAAGGAACGGGTGCGCCGATATAATCGTAGCCGAGGCCGCAGAAAAATTCCAGCGCGTCGTAGAAAACAAAGGCGTCGAGCTGATAAATCAAAATGTAATCGAACTCAAGGAACGGCTCATAAAATTGCGGCAACATCATGAGTTGATTGTAAGTTTTAGTGCTTTGGAAAAACTGCGGCGGAAATTGCGCAACCAAATCGCCCGTTTCAAAGAAGGAAAAATTTTTTCCTTCAGGCACGGCGAATATCAGCGGGTATTTTCCCAAAACTTTTCGGACTTGTGCAAGCGAAATTTTTTCAAATTCGTCAAGCTCTTCTTTGTAAGTTGGAATGACGACGGCGACTTTCGTTGACAAAATTATTCCTCCTGTTATATAAGAGTGTATTGAAACTCGAAAGAGTTTTGCAAAAATCCAAGCGGACAAGTTTCTTCTTTTCCTCCTTGTGGCACTGTCCACGTAAGTGAAGACTATGACCTGCGCAATTATGAGCCGGCTGTTGTTCTTCAACTCATCTCTAAACAGGTTTTGAGCCGCATCAATCAGAGTAAAAACGGTTTCACGAAGCCGCTATTATCGACCAAGTGGGTAAAGTCATCGTTAAGCGGATTCGTTTTGCCAATTCTCACGTAGGTTTCCTAAAACTCATGGACGCAGTTAGAAAACTCTCCGTGCCAGTTCGACATGGAAGCGACTGGGCATTACTGGTTGCCGCTCTACGCTCATCTTGAACTTTGTCGCCAAAGGTTTTTCATCGTCGACATGGCGTCCGACTTGAGACTATTATCGGCGTTGGCACTACCCTTGCTGCTGTCATTTTTTCCGAGATTGGCGGTGACATTAGAAAATTTTCTTCTGTGCCCAACTTACGCAGGGCTTTATCCGAAATCGCATCAATCGGGCGAATCAAAATCTGATGGACATATGTCCAAACGCGGGTCGCCGTACCTTAGACGAGCCGTTTAGCTTGCCGCCACCGTCGCTGCTTTCGAAGACCCTGCTGTCCGTCTTTTCTATCAAAAGAAACACTCTGAAGGTAAAGACCATTTGACTGCCATCGGACATGTCTGTCATAAAATGCTTGCCATTATTTTTGCCGTCCTTCGTGATAATAAACCTTATATTCCAGCTTCAACCTCTTGACTTTTCATAGTCAGTCTTAAATAAATTATTTTGCGATCGGAATCTCCAGAGTAAAAGTTGTGCCTTTTCCGAGCTCACTTTCGACGGAAATTTTTATTTTGTGGCTATCGGCAATCCATTTTGCAATCGAAAGCCCCAAACCGCTGCCATTTACCTCGCTAACCAAATCTTCGCTGTCTATTCGGACAAATCTATCGAAAATTTTCTGTTGATTCTCCGGCGCGATACCAATTCCCGAATCCGAAATGCTCAAAAGCACTTTATCGCCGTCAATCTCCGACGAAACTTTAATATTGCCGCCTTCAGGCGTATATTTTACTGCGTTATCCAAAAAAATTCTAATCATCTGCCGAATTGTCGTTTCATCGCCGAAAATTTTAGCGGGAGTGTTTTTTATAAGCTCGACTTTGTGAGTTTTGACGACGGTTTTCATTTTACTCATCACGTCGCCGACAATATCGTCCAAATCAAGAATTTTTTTGTTAAGTTTCTGGCTATGGCGGTCAGTTCGCGACAGAAACAGCAAATTTTCCAGCAAAGCTTGCATATTTTGCGCCTCGGAGCCGATAATTTTAAGATTTTCCTTGAGGAGAGCCTCGTCAGCCATTCCGTAGGTCTCGATAAAATCAATGTAGCCTTTTATGACGGCGGCGGGCGTTCTAAGCTCGTGCGAGGCGTCAGAAACGAATTGTTGCTGTTTATTAATGCCGCCCTGCAATCTGTCCAGCATTCCGTTGAAAGTTTTTGCCAATTCGTTGAGTTCGTCGTTCGCCGTGCCGAGTGGAATACGTCCGCTCATCTTCTCGAAGGCAATTTCCCGCGCCAATGCGTTCATGGTCTTTATCGGCATTAAAATTCTGCGGCTGAGCAACCAACCCACGCCGATTGCGAACAAAACTCCAAAAATATCCAACGCCAACAAAAATTTCGCCAAGTCGTCAAAAAGTTTCAGCTCGGAAGTTATCGTGCGGAAAAAATACAGCGTGACGGTTTCATCGTCGTGCGTGTAGTCCATTTTTGCGCGATAAACCAGCGCGGAACCGATTCTTGCAATATCAAATTCTTTTTCGGCGAAAATTGGCGGATTCTTTAAAATTCCCGCGTTAAACATTTCAATCGACGGATATTCGTCGTCGGTGTCGATAAAAACTTCGCCGCGTTCGTCGACAACACGCAACACCACGCCCGCCACCAACGCTCCGTGAAATGCATTCGGATTGTAGTTGTTGTAATTTGTTTCCAGCGCGTCGAAAACATTTTTAATCCGTTCCATGCTGTAGAGAATAGTTTTTTCGGCGGGGCTGTAAAGCGCATTCATAACGCCCAGCCACATCGCAAAATTTATCACGGCGAGCAGAATTGCGAAAAATATCGCGTAGCCGAGAGTTATTTTCGTGGAAATTTCAAAGCCGTTGACTCGACGCTTAATTTTCTCAATGAAGCCCATCAAAAACGCCTTTCTGTTTAAATTATGTTCGTATGATAACTAATTGGCGGCGGATTGTAAAGCATTAAATCAACAGGAATTTTTCATAAAAATTTTCGCTTCAAAGCAGGAATTCTCCCCGAAACTCCGAAAATTTTTCCGCGCTATGAAATATTCAATCAAAAAAGTTTTATCGGACGCCGCGCAGCGTTTATCAGCGCAAAAAATCGATACGCCACGCCTCGACGCAGAAATTTTGACGCTCCAAAGCAGGATTTCTTCCCGAAACTCCGAAAATTTTTCCGCGCTATGAAATATTCAATCAAAAATGTTTTATCGGACGCCACGCAGCGATTATCAGCGCAAGAAATCGACACGCCACGCCTCGACGCAGAAATTTTGACGCTCCAAAGCAGGATTTCTTCCCGAAACTCCGAAAATTTTTCCGCGCTATGAAATATTCAATCAAAAATGTTTTATCGGACGCCACG
>JAFXNB010000153.1 GCA_017529935.1 Selenomonadaceae bacterium | reverse complement strand
GAAGGATTCAAAACAGTGGAAGATTTCATTTCAAAATGGGGTCTGACGGGGATTTGTATAATCGTTATGGGTGTGTGGTTACTTCAAAAATTATCAAGCAAACGCGCAGAAAAATTTTTCAAAAGATAATTCTGTCAAGTAGGATTCAAATATCGCCGATTTAATTCAATATCTGCAACAAGCCGACGCAGAAAAGTCCGCTCAAATTAAACATTTAGAAAAAATTCTTCAAGGTAACAACGAAAATATTATTCACGAGCTTAAAGATTTCGGAAAAACTTTGGCGGAAAGTAATTCAAAGGCTTTTATCGAGGCATTAAACGACACGATGGAAGATTTCAATCAAAAGCTCACGCAACAATTCGGCGAAACCTTCAATCGGCTTAATATTGCCGTCGGGCGTCTTTTGGTTTGGCAAGAAAATTATAAATTGACGATTGAACGCATTACGAAAAATTTGCAAGTGACTTTTGCAGGAATTGACGCCGTAAAAAATTCTGTTGCCAAAATTGAAGAATCCGCCGCCTCGATTACTAAAAGCAGCGAACAAATTTTAAATCTTATCGTCACTGCCAACATGTATGAACAAAAACTCCGCCAAGTTTTAAGCGAAATTCAATCCGTCAGCGAAAATACTGCAGAATCAGTCGAAAATTTAACAACGAGTATGCAAAACGCCATAGATAATGCAAATTACATGACACAAAAGATTTCTCTGACTACAAACACGGCTTTAAGTAAAATTACCGATACAACCAATCAAACAATCGCTTCAATGCAAAAAATGTCCGAAGAACTCTGCCACGAATCATTTAAAATAACCTCCGAAACCGTTTCAAAAATGGAAAAGATGATGGAGTCGAACGATAAAAACTTCAAAGCCGCGACGATCATTGGATGTCAATTTCGGATATTATGTCCGGTCTCATGATTGTTTTTATGTTTATCGCTATCGCATTTATGATGCAGATACAAAATGAACAGCGGCAGAAAAACGAGATGATTTATAACTACGCCGTCATCAAACACAAAATTTATTCGTCATTGCTTGAAGAATTTAAGGACGATTTGCCGAAATGGAACGCGGACTTGGACGAAAAAACTTTGACTGTAAGATTTAAAGAGCCGGACGTGTTATTCAGTGTCGGTTCGGATTTTTTAACTCCGAAATTTCAAAAAATACTTAACGATTTCCTTCCGCGATATATTTTTGTAATTTACAAGACGAATACAAGGATTATATCGAAGAAATACGAATTGAAGGGCATACAGATCCATTTTGGGCAGGAGCCGTGACACGTCAACAAGAATATCTGAACCATATGGAACTTTCGCAGTCGAGAACGCGAGCCGTTTTAGTTTATGCGATAAATATGCCCGCTTTACAAGAAAATTTGGAATGGATTATCCGCCGAATTACCGCGAACGGTTTATCCTCAAGTCAGCCCGTGATTTTCGACGGAAAAATTGATGATAAACTTTCAAGACGAGTGGATTTCAGAATCCGCACGAAAGCCGATGAAAAAATGAATGAACTTGCAGAAGGAATTACTCACAATGGAGAAAATTGACTTTTTAAACTGCGACGAATTTAAACTGATTAAAAAACTCATGGGGATTTCTGATAAAGACAAAACGGATTTCACCATCGTTATATCCGCAGATGATCCGAATTTTGAAAGCACACCAACGGGAAATTATTATAAAGGGCGCAGAGTAATTTTGTATATTCGCGACCAAGTTCAATACGGCGACAAAATAAACGAGTATAAATTCCATTTAATCGATTGCTCGACGTTAAAAAACATGCGGAAACAGAATCGCTATGGTAAATACGTCGTTTCGACTTTGACAACTGGAATATTCAAGGTAAATCGAATCATAAATAACCGCTCGACAGAGGTTGAAGAAAAATTGCACGTTTGCAAGCATTGTTTGCGGCGATTAAATCAGCAAGGATACTATTTTACTTACGAGAATTTCTCCATCGAAGAATTTTTCAAAGTTATGAAGGACGATAACAACGGAAATTTTCCGTATTTGCCGAATGGAAATGATTTAACCGACCCGCTAAATGTTTATCCGGATAATTGGGACAAAATATCTCGGCGTTTGAAGGAAAAATACAATTATATTTGCCAAGAATGTCACAGAAATTTTTCTGATTGTAAATCTCAGTTGCAAGTTCATCATAAAAACGGGCGTAAAAATGACTGCAGAGAATCAAATTTGGAAGTTTTATGTATTGATTGTCATCAAGCAAAACATAATCACAGAATAACGAGGGAGTGAATCGATGAAAACTGCATTAACGATTGCCGGCTCGGATTCTTCGGGCGGCGCAGGAATTCAAGCGGATTTGAAGACTTTTTTGGCGAACGGCGTCTACGGAATGAGCGCGATAACCGCTTTGACTGCGCAAAATACCTGCGGCGTGCGTTCCGTGCTTAATTCGACGCCGGAATTTTTATGCGACCAACTCGACGCGATTTTTGAGGATATTTTCCCCGACGCGGTGAAAATCGGCATGGTTTCTTCGGCAAAATTGATTGAAATTATCGCCGCGAAGCTGAAATTTTACGGCGCGAAAAATATTGTCGTTGATCCCGTCATGGTTGCGACTTCGGGCGCGAAATTGATTGACGACGACGCAATTAACACGTTAAAAGCCAAATTATTTCCGCTCGCGAAGATTTTAACGCCGAATTTGCCCGAATTGGAGACAATTACCGCTGAAAATGACGCTGAAATTGGCGCAAAAAAGATTTTTGAGCAATACGGTTGCGCAGTTTTGGCTAAAGGTGGTCACGGGCACAACGACGCGAACGATTTTTTCTACGACGGCGCGGGAAAATGGTTTTTTGGGCGCAAAATCGACACTTTGAACACTCACGGTACGGGTTGCACGCTAAGTTCTGCAATCGCCGCGAATCTCGCAAAGGGTTACGACTTGAAAACTTCGGTTGGACGCGCGAAAAGTTATTTGACGGGCGCATTATCGACAAATTTAAATCTCGGCAAAGGTTCGGGACCGCTCGACCACGGCTTTAACCTTCGCGACGCCGATTTTAACGACTAAGGAGGCGATAACTTTGAAAATTGCTTATGCGCAAATGAAAATTTCGGCGGGACACCCCGATTTAAACGCAAAAAAGATTTTAAAATTCATTGACGAGGCCAAAAATCAAAAATCCGACGTGATAATTTTCCCTGAATGCGCGATTTCCGGTAAAATGTTGGGCGAAACTCTTAATCAGCAAAGTTTTTTGCGCGATTGTGAACTTTTTACGGAAGAAATTATTTCGGCGGCAAAAAATATTGTCGTTGTCCTCGACGGCGCAAAAAAATTCGATAATTTCGACGTGAAATTTCTTTCCGAGCCGTTCAGCCTCGAAAAAAACGTTATCGACGAAAAAATTACGCGTCCGACGATAAAAATCGGTTGCGTCGGAATTCAAAACACGGGCAAAACGATTTATGTGTTCGACGGCGGTAGCGCGGTTTATAATTCTCGCGGAAAAGTCGTTCAACGCGCCGAAATGTTCGCGGAGTGCTTAAATTTCGTCGAGCTTGAAGAGATTGATAAAATGCCCGCGCTTAAACTTCCCGATGTCAGCGAGACGGAAAAAATTTATCGCGCGATAAGTTATGGCGTCAAAAATTTCCTTGAGCAAATCGGAATTAAAAAAATTGTTATCGGCGTGAGCGGCGGGATTGATTCTGCGGTTGCGGCGGCACTTTACACAAAAATTTGCGGCGCGGAAAATGTTTATCTTGTCAACATGCCGAGCAAATTTAATTCCGCCACGACAAAAAATTTGAGCGAACAACTTGCAAAAAATTTGGGCTGTAAATATTTCGTCGTGCCGATTCAAGAGTCCGTCGATTGGACGGTTAAGCAGCTGGAGAGCGTCGGCTTGGAAGTTTCCGATTTCGTCAAAGAAAATATTCAAGCCCGCGACCGCAGCGCGAGAATTTTGGCGGCGATAGCGGCGAGTGTGGGCGGCGGCTTCACTTGCAACGCGAACAAGGCCGAATCAACCGTCGGATACGCCACGCTTTACGGCGACGCCACAGGATTTTTGAGCGCGCTGGCTGATTTATGGAAATTTCAAGTTTATGACCTTGCCCGCTACATGAACGAAAAAATTTTCTGCCGCGAAGTAATTCCGCAGGGAATTATTGACATTGTGCCAAGCGCGGAGCTTTCTACAGCGCAGAACGTCGACGAGGGCAAGGGAGACCCGCTGAAATATCCTTATCACGATTATTTATTCCGCGCTTTTGCCGAAAGACACTTGACGCCCGAAGATATTTTGAATTGGTACGCGGAAAAAGTTTTGGAAGAAAATATCGGCTGCGCGGCTGGTCTCGTTGAAAAATATTTCCCTACGGCTGCAGATTTTATCGCAGATTTGGAGCGTTGGTGGAAACAATTCACGGGAATTTCCGTCGCCAAAAGAATTCAATCGCCGCCGATACTTGCCGTCACCGAAAATCCCTACGGTGCCCGCGCTGAATCTCAAAACTGCATCCACTTCACGAAAAAATATCTTGAACTCAAAAATAGATTACTCGGCTGAAGTTTTCCCGAAAAAAAAATCCCTCGCGACGTGCGGGGGAAATTTTTTTTGCAATTCATTCCAACAGGAGTGTCTCGCCGAGGTTGTGCAAAAGTTCGTTTGTCTGCATGACGGATAATTTTTGTTCAATCGCCGAAATTATCACGGCGTCCCAGTCGTTGCGCGGATACAAAGCTCCATGCCGCGCGTATCTTAGCAAATACTGCGTTTCCTCCAAATTCAAGCCAATCGCGATTGCCAACGCCAAAACTTTCTGCCGCGACGGATTTTTTCTTTTGCCGGACAAAATATGATAGGCGTATTCTCTGTTCAAGCCCGAACGTTCGATGACTTCCTGCTTCGACAAATTCTTTTCTGCCAAAAGTTTTTCCAAGTACTCGTTGAGCGGCTCGACGAATTCTTTTTGGTTCAGGCTCCGCCAGCCGTCAAGATTTTTTTCCGTCTTCAGCTCCGTAAAAAGTTCGTCGGTGCTTTTCCCGAACTTGAACAAGGCAATTCACCTCCGAAAATTTTTTTTTACAATAGCACAAAACTTTTCCCGAATCAAATGCAAAGTCATGAGAAATATTTTTCGCGTTGTCGTTTTAATTTTTCTGCCGCTGATAATCCTTTAGCTCACGGGCTGCGGCGGAACAAGTTACGACCGAAACGTCCGCTTGGTTCGCGAAGGCTCTCTGCAAATGAATCCCACCGTTCCAATCGGCAAGGCGTTCGACCAATTTTTTATCAATGACAGCTGAAAATCTTTTACCTCGACGGAAAATGAACAGATTGTAGAATTCAACGGCGACTGTAATCTTTTGGAGGTTCCCGTGACCGTAAAAATTCAATTCCTAATCACGGGCAACAGTTTCAACGTAAAATACGTCGGGATAGATGATGTTCCGATGGACGGCTTGGACGGTCTCAGCGTTTTGGATAAAGTTCTTTCGGAATATCGCCCGTAAAAATTTTTTATCGCTTGAGGAGGATTTAATATGGAACTTACACAATCTTTAATCATGCTCGTGGCTTCTTTTGCTGCAACGTTTGCTTGCGCGACGGCATGTAAATTCAATTTCAATCATGGCGAGTTATTGTCTGTCGTGGAGTGACCTTACTGCCGGCAGACCGTCGTGCTGAATTTTATTTTGATTTTCATCACTGCAGGCCAGTAAAATATTTGCGAACAAAAATTTTTTCCGTCGCGATTACAAAAGTTTTATCGTGGCGGATTTTTTGTCCAAAAATTTTTTCAATGATATAATGGCGGAAAAATTTTTTCAAGGAGCGCGCCATGAATTTTTTTGAAAAATATTTGGGCGACACGTATGAACTGGTCGACACGCTGAAAAGTTCGGAGCAAAGTTTCGTGGCGACGGTTTACGACAAGCGGGCGAAAAGACTTTGCGTGATGAAACGACGCGAGCCGAATTGCCTGCCGATTTATAAATTGCTCAAGGATTTGGATTCGCCGCACGTCCCAAAAATTTATCGGCTGTTCGAGCGCGAAGGAAAATTAATCGTCGTGGAAGAGCACATCGACGGACAGACGCTGGAAGAATTTTTAATTTATCGAACGGTCGACGAGGCGTTGACGGAAAAAATTTTGCTACAACTTTGCGACGCGCTCAAAGAACTTCACGCGAAAAAAATAATTCACCGCGACTTGAAACCGTCAAACATCATGCTCACGGAAAAAAATTTCGTCAAGTTGACAGACTTCGGCATCGCCAGAATTTTTAAGCCGGAAAGTTCCTCGGACACGGAGCTTATGGGCACGCAAGGATACGCGCCGCCCGAACAGTTCGGGCTGTTCGACTTCGGGCAGACAGACAGCCGCAGTGATATTTACGCGCTCGGCATGACGATAAAAATTTTGCTCGGCGAAAGTTACGGCGGGTGCTTGAAAAAAATTTTGGACAAGTGCACCGCCCTTGAACCGGCGCAACGTTTTCAATCGGCAGAAGAACTTCGCGCCGCTATCCTCCGCAGAAAAAAATTTCTCTACGCCAAAAAAATTTTCGCCGCTGCAGTAGTCATCGCCGCGATAATTTCCTTGCCGCAAACCGTCAACTTCCAAGAAACTCCGCCGCAAGAAAAAATTCCCGCGCCCGTCGAAGAAATTCAGCACGCAGAAAAAATTCAGTCCGTCGAAAAAGTTCCGTCCGCAGAAAAAACTTTCGAGCCGCCGATATTGCCGCAAATTTCTCTGCCCGAAGTGAACTTCCCGACGCCCGCGCCCTTGCCCGAAACAAATTCGCCGCAATCGCCGCCGGCGGAGAAATTTTCCGGGGAAGTCGAGCTGAAACTTTTCTTGAACGGCGAACTTACCAGCAAGGAGCACACGGTTTATCTTAGCGGCTGGCAGTCTTGGTCGCGCGACAAGTTCGGGCAAGTTCTTTTCCCGAACGATTGGAACGCCCGCTTGCGCATCGAAAATCACAGCGGCAAGGACTTAATCAATCCGCGCGTCGCCGTCAACATCGGCAAGGACAAAAAAAATTTCGACGTGCCCGCCATTTTGAACGGACAGTCGTTTGATATGGATATTCCGCTCGGCAACAAGCTCGCCTCGCCCGAAAAAGGCAGCGGACATTTGCAAATCATCTTATCGGCGCAGGGTGTCCCGCAAATTTTCCTAAACAAAACTTTTCGTCTGCTTAAGTAAAAAAAACCCGTCACTCGAATTGAGCGGCGGATTTTTTGTTGAGTTTCGTACCTTGCCCGTTTATTTTTTTTCAAGTTCGGTACCGTTGATATTGATAGTGTCGCTTGAGCTGACATTGTCGAAGACGACAGTCCCGCCGCCGTCAATCGCAAGCGTGAGTTTATTATTACTGAAGGTCGCGTTCGTGTAACTACCCGGCGAGCCGTCGGCTTTGAGAATTTGGAGCATGTCGCCGCTTTGGTAGTCGAAAATCGTATCGGTGCCTTCACCCGGTCTATAGATGAAGACGTCGGAGCCTGCGTCGCCGTACAAGGAGTCATTACCTACGCCGCCCCAGAGCGTATCATTGCCCGCGCCGCCGTGGAGTATGTCGTTGCCCGCGCCTGCGTCGATTGTATAATATGAAGTGTTACGGATTGAATCCTTGCCTGAGCCGCTTAAAATCGAACTGAAATCCGCACTGCTATAAATAGTATTGTTGCCGTTTCCTGTGCGAATAGTCGAATCTTCGCCCAAGTCTCTGATTTTGTTGTTACCGTCGCCCGCGTTGATTAAAACGTTTTCGCCGGAATTGTAAATAGTATCGTTGCCCCCGTAGCCGTTAAGCGTCACGTTGGAATCATCATTGGACAAAAGGTCGTTGCCGCTTGTGCCCTCTGTGGTGGTCGAATCGATGAAGGTACCTTCAATGTTGGCGGTTGAAGTGTTGACGAGGTGAATTGAACCCCCGCTGAAATTTAAAATGAGGTCGTCACCCGAAATTAACGAATTGATTATCGAGCCGCTTGTCAATTTTATCGTATCCGTGAGGTTGTAGCCGTAAATTGTATCGTCGCCATCGTCTTCGCCATATTCAATTAATACTTCCGTAGAAGATGTGTCCAAATAGATGTAGTCTTTGCCTGCCCCGCCGTTGATTGTCACTTTGGAGCCATAGTCGTTGCTAATGTAATCGTTGCCGTCGCCGCCTGCGATTGTCACGCTGTGCCATAGTTGGAAATGGAATCGCCGCCCGCGCCCAAATCGATTATCGTCGACGAGCCCGAATTGTAAACCGTATCGCTACCGTCTGCGCTACTTATCGTAACATTGGAACCGCTATTCCTTATGATACCGTCGCTGCCTTGAACTTGAATTACTGCGCCGGCAAGAGTATTTCCGATAAATTTGACAAGGTTTGTATCGGCGGGGAGCGTATCATTACCGTCGGAAACTTGTTTGGCGAAGTAGCGGAAGAAAATATACCCCATTCCATAGTTTGAATACCAATACTTAGCGGGTTCTTTTAAAATAGTTGCAAACTCCAAAATGTCGTAAACCACGGGAATTCCGCTATCGTCAACACCGTGAGTTAATTCTGCTAAACCGTTTGAAATAAATCTCGGAATGTGTGCGAAATTGTCAATCTTTGCCGCCATGAGAGCAGGGGTGAGTTGTGTCGCTCACGGAAATGTTTTTAAATTTGGCAATGTTGACGGTGAGCGTTAATCTATCAGCTCTGGAAACGGAGCCGTCTGTGGAAGAAAAATTTGGAGATACGTAAGCCGTTATATCCCATTCAGGGACATCAATAAACTCCAAAGTAATTTCTTTAACGGTTGCGCCGTCGTCTTTGAAACTATAGCCTTGCACTACAAGCTAACGGTAAGTGCGCGTTTAGTGAAGCTCGTAGGATATAGGCGCGACGCTTTTGGAGGTCTTAGTAGTTTTGCCGCCCGCGTCGGAGCCAGTGATTGCGCCCGTGTTTCTGCAAACTTTCAGTCTTTGATAAGTTCTTGCAGTGTCGCGTAAAGGTGTTCGGGGTCGGCGGGCTTGGTAAGGTGCGCGTTCATACCGGCTTTGAGTGAGCGTTGAACGTCCTCGTCGAAGGCGTTGGCGGTCATGGCGATAATCGGGACTTTTTTGGCGTCGGGGTGATTTAGTGCACGAATCGCGGCGGTCGCCTCCAGCCCGTCCATTACGGGCATACGAATATCCATTAAAACTGCGTCGTAGAATCCGGGCGGCGACGCGGCGAATTTTTCCACGGCGATTTTTCCGTTCTCCGCGTGGTCAGAAATCATGCCGCGCATTTCCAGAATCATCATCATAATTTCCGCGTTGACGGGCATATCCTCCGCCATTAAAATTTTGCGTCCTTCCAAATCGACAACTTTCTTTTCGGGGACGTTCTGCCGCTTGCGATTGAAAGCCTGTTGGAATTCGTAGAGCACATTTGTTGAAGCGAGCGGCTTGGACATGAAAGTATCGACGCCCGCTTTAAGAGCCTCCTCCTCGACTTCGTACCAATCGTAAGCCGTCAGCACGATAACCGTTGTATCCGCGCCGAGAATTTCGCGGATCGCGCGGGTGAGTTCAATGCCGTCAATTTCGGGCATGAGCCAATCGACCAAAAGCAAGTTGTAATCTTCGCGGCGGGCGTGGCGCAGTCTGATTAACTCCAAAGCCTCCTTGCCGCCCGCGCAGGTGTCCGCCGTTATGCCGACCTCCTCCAGCACGGATTTTGCATGTTCGCGTGCAAGTGGCTCGTCGTCGATAATCAGCACGGAAAAATCTTGCGGGCGCATTTCGCGGGAATCGTCGCCTTCGGAGCGGGCGGAGTCTTTCAGCGGGACGTTCACGGTAAAAGTTGTGCCGACGCCTTTTTCCGAATCGACTTCAATCGTGCCGTTCATCATCTGAATAATATTTTTTGTAATCGCCATACCAAGCCCCGACCCGCCGTATTTGGAAGTGGTGGTGTCGTCCTCTTGGCTGAACGGCTCAAAAATCCTCGGCAGATAGTCTTTGCTCATGCCAATTCCCGTGTCGCGTATCGTGAAGCGGAAATTACTTTGCCCGTCGAATTGCGCGGTACATTCGATAATCAGCGTGACGGTGCCGCCCGTGTCCGTGAACTTGACGGCGTTGCCCAAAATATTTATCAGCACTTGCTCCAGCTTGGTGTCGTCGCCGATATAATATTTGCCGATGTCGCCGCGCAGGTCGCATTTGTAGGTTAAGCCCTTATCGTTGCATTGCGCGTCAATCAGGCTGTTAATCTGATAAACAAAAGACGTGAAGGAAAATTCCTCGTTGCGGAAGGACATGCGCCCGCTTTCAATCCGGCTCATGTCGAGTATATCGTTGATAATCGACAGCAGATAGCGTGCGCTGGTGCCGATTTTTTCCAAATGACCTTTAAGCGTCGGCGTCAAATCTTTTTCGTGCAGGGCGATGTTGTCCAGCCCGATAATCGCGTTCATTGGAGTTCTAATCTCGTGGCTCATGCGCGACAGGAAAGCGGTTTTAGCAACGTTGGCTTGTTTAGCTTCGGTAAGCGCGGCTTTAAGTCGGGCGTTCTGTTCGATTTGCTTGCGCTGAATTTCGGTCGTGTCGCTCTTGAGCAGAATAAAAAAATCTGCGCGGGCGTCGATGGCGTAGAAATCGAAACGCTTATGAAAAATTTCGTCGCCGATATTGCAGGCGATGTTGACGACGTAAGGCTCGGCAACCTTGACTTTATCTTTAATCGTGGAAAGGCTGAGCGCGTCGCTCACGTTGCGTTTAATCGTGTCGTCGCCCTCCAAGACGGGAAGAACTTGATTCTTCAAATAATCGTCGTAATTTCCTTCGCGTGTTATCGGAAAGATTGAACCTCTGGTAATCAAGGCGGCGTCGCCGACAACCACGCTGTATTTGTCGTTGGCAAGGTAGGCGACCATATCGAATTGCCGCGCCAAAATTTTATCGAGCAATGCGCCTTCGACTTTCTCCTTGCCTGCCTCCTGCTCCGAAATAAAAATTATAATCTCGTTGCTAATCGGGTGGCGCGTGAACACCGCACGATAATTCACGTAGCAATAATGCCCGTCGCGCCGCCGCGAGAAAAGATACATGGAAAATTCCGTTTCGCCGCGCAGGAATCGCGCCTTGATATTTTCCGCGTCGAACGTCTCAAGAAAAGCTTTGCGCTCCTCTTCAATCGGATAGTTCGCCGAACGCAGATTAATCAGCTCGGAATAGGGGCGAATAACAGAATCCGTGCCGAACAAATCCCGCCCTTGAACGTCTTCGACTCTGTTCCTTGTCAAGTTGGCGCGGAACATGGAAAGCGTTCGTTCGTTGGCGCGGTAGAAATTGTCGCCGATTGACATGTAAGTCGTCTGCAGTCGTTGCGCGTAGACTTTCGACGCGGTCACATCAAAGAACGTGCAATAGGCGTAGTGCTCGCCGAAATCGTCGACGAACGTGTAGTTGATACTGCACCAAACAGTTTTGCCCGTCGCGGTTATTTGGCGGACAGTCAACTCCTTTGTGCCCTCCTCGGACACGCGGCGGCGGAGCATTCGTTTAACGGCAAGTCGGTCGTCGGGGTGCGTGAAGGCGATGACGCCTTTCGCGTTTAAAGTTTTTTGCGCCTCCTCGACAGTGCACTGCATAAGCTTAGCAAAATTTTTCGACACGAAGACAACTTCAAACCGCGCGTCGGATTTTTCGCGCAGGAGAAGTGCCGCTCCCTCCATTTGCCGAATCGATTTCAAAAAGTGATTCCGCGCAGAATTTTTTTCGTACTCCGCGATATTTACCAAAACGAATCCGACGTAGGGCGCGGGCAAATCTTCAAAGGGCGTCGACAAAAATTTTTTCCGGTCGACAGTTTCGCTGACGAGCTTGCCGATAAAATCATCTTTACCCAAAAGTTGAGCAAACGGCTCATTACCGAATACAATACGATAATCGCGCAGTGAACCGTCCGCGTTCAAAACGGGCTTGCAGATAAATATGCTGATTGGCAGTTCGTCGTATTTGTTCGTATCAAGCGGCAATGAACTGTTCATGGATATTTCCTCGCTCTCAAAAAAAATTTAGCGGTCGAGACTCCTGAGAATCTCGCCGCCATTATAACAGGTATTTTCCGATTGTGCGAATATTTTTTCCGCGTTGAAAAAAATCTGAAGCTGTAATATAATGTTTCCAATGCCGTACCTCCAAGGTCATGGTAACTTGGCACTTGAGGAGGGATGTGAAAATATGACCGAAGTACTGGTTGAAATGGTCGTCAGTGTGGTAGTTAATGTCATCAGCGGCGTTATTACCTACTACATCATCAAGAAGTTCTTCTAATTCGGCAGATTGATTCACTCTGTCCGCCCGCTAATCGGTCTCATCAATCGATTATGGCGAAACGAAACCCCGTACGGTTCATCACTCCGGCGGGGTTTTCGTTTTTGGTGAAACTATGACCGAACTGCAGTACTGGTTGCAGTTGTTAGCAAATCTAACGGTAACAATTTAGCATATGCCCGTCACCCTGTCAAGTCAAAACGAAACCCCGTACGGGTCACTACTCCGGCGGGGTTTTCGTTTTCGGTGAAATATGCTTGAAATCCTCACAGCAGTGGTTAGTTGTCCTAACCGTAAAAAATTTAGCACACGCCCGCCGTCCTGTCAAGTTAGAAAAGTTTTCGGCGTTGCTCGACGTAAAGGGCGCGAACACTTATATCGACGGCGTGGACAATCATTCCCGTCGTGAATTCGACCGCGTCGCGAACATGCCCTTGCGTCTGGCGAATCAGCGTCGGAATATGGCTACCGTAACTTAAAACTACTTCGCAGGAAATTGTCAAGCCCCTGTCCTCGTCGCCCTTGAATACGTGCTTGACCGTGACATTTTTTAAACTCTTGACGAACTCTCGCGCCTTGATAATTTTCTCGACGATAGATTGGACAACTTTGTCGTCGATAATCAATTTGCCGTAGTAGCTGAAGACGGGACGGACGATGGATTTTTCGCCGAGCTTGCGCCGCTTAACTGAAGATTGTTTGAAAATTGATTGCAAAGGATTAACCAAGAAGCCAGAAAAATGCGGCTTGAGTTCAATCGTCGGCACGGGAATAATATGCTTGCCCTCTTTAAGGCGGTGGAATTGCGCCATGTCGATTTCCGAACGCGACGCAATGTCCTCAATTCTGATGATTGATTGAATCGACGGGAGCTTGAGCGTCTTGGCGATTTTTTGAACCATGTTTTCAGACGTGCCGATAATCAAAATTCTGTGCGGGTGAATTTCTTCTATCGCCTTGCGCACGTCGTCGGCATGTCCCGGCAAGACGAAAATCGCCCGCCGCACTGCCATAATTTTACTTTTCTCCGTCTTAGCACTTTCGCCCGCGACAATGTGCCCGTCCTTAATCAAAATCCCGTCGTCGATAATCGCGTCGGCTTCGTGTTCGCGAGCCACTTGTAAGGCGCGATGACTTTTGCCTTTCGGCGTCAACCATCTCCGCGTACTTGCGGTCTTCGGTCGACGGCGTGTAATCGGGGTCGTTGAGCACACGTTCAAG
>JAFXNB010000152.1 GCA_017529935.1 Selenomonadaceae bacterium | reverse complement strand
TGGTGACTGGAGTTCAGACGTGTGCTCTTCCGATCTGCAAGCCCGTCGTCAAAGTTCCCGGTTGTCCGCCCATTCCCGAAGTCATGACGGGCGTTGTCATGCACGTTGCGCTGTTCGGGAGTCTGCCGCCGTGTGATGCTGACGGGCGTCCTAAACAATTCTACGGCAACAGAATTCATGACACGTGCTATCGGCGTCCGTTCTTTGATGCGGGCATGTTCGCGGAAACTTTCGACGACGCGGGCGCGAAGGCGGGCTGGTGTCTTTACAAACTCGGTTGCCGCGGACCGGAAACTTACAATTCCTGCGGCAACTTGCGCTGGTGGCAGGGCATGAGCTATCCGATTCAATCGGGCGCGCCGTGTATCGGTTGCTCCAACGCCAACTTCTGGGACGAAGACCCGTTCACAAATCGGCTCCCGTAATACGGCAAGTTCGGCGACGTTGACAAAATCGGCGCGGCTCTGGGCGTGCTGACTGCGGCGGGCGTTGCCGGTCATGCGGTTGCGAGTATCGTTCAGCGCAACCAACGCGAAAATCTTATCGACGAAGAACATCACTAATAAATGAGGTGAAATTAAATGCAACACGTTGTAGTAGACCCTATCACGAGGATTGAAGGGCACTTGCGCGTTGAAGTCACTGTGGACGAAACAAACGGCACTGTCACCGACGCAATTTCCAGCGGCACTGCCTGGCGCGGTTTGGAGCTGGTTTTGAGAGACCGCGACCCGCGCGACGCTTGGGCGTACATTCAGCGCATTTGCGGCGTTTGCACCACGGCGCACGCGCTCGCCTCCGTCCGCGCAGTGGAAGACGCGCTCGGCATTGCCATTCCGCTCAACGCAAATTATATCCGCAACATCATGGCGGCGACTTTGACAACTCAAGACCATTTGATTCATTTCTATCATCTGCACGCGCTCGATTGGGTCAGCCCCGTCGAAGCTTTGAACGCAGACCCCGCCAAAACTGCAGAACTTCAAACGGCGGTTTTAAATGCTTATCGCGTCGATTTGAAAGTTCCCAATGAAGTCAACACCGAAGCTTTCCCTCACGACTTCCCCGCCGCCACGCCGCAATATTTCGCGGGCATTAAAGCTAAAGTTCAAGCTATCGTTCAAAGCGGGCAACTCGGAATTTTCTCCGCGCACTGGTGGGATCACCCCGATTATAAACTCCTGCCGCCCGAAGTTCATCTCATGGCGGTTGCGCATTATCTTGAAATGCTTGACAAACAACGCGAAATTATCACGCCGCATGTTGTCTTCGGCGGCAAAAATCCGCACCCGCATTACGTCGTTGGCGGCGTCCCCTGCTCTATCAGCTTGACGGACGGCAACGCCCCGATTAACACCGCCCGCCTTGCTATCGTCGACCGCGCTATCAACATGGCTCGCGACCTCGTCAACAATTATTATCTGCCCGACCTCGTGGCTATCGGCGCGATTTACGCTAAGGCCGGGCGCATTGACGGCGGCGGCTTGTCCAAAACGCGCGTGCTTGCCTTCGGCGATTATCCGCTCACAGGTTACAAGGGCACGTCAAGCGGCGGCTACTTTGAAAATCTTTTGGTTCGTTCAAATGGCGTCGTCGAAAATTTCGGCATGGGCGTCGAAAAAGCTGTATTTACTCCTATCACGGCGGAGGATTTGAAAGCCCCCGACGTTATCTCCGAAGCTGTCGAACACGCTTGGTACGAATATCCCGAAAACGCCGGCAAGAATCTGCACCCGTGGAAGGGCGTCACCAAAGACAAATACACCGGTCCGAAGACTGGCACGCCGACCATGTGGGAGACGCTCAACGAAGCCGGCAAATATTCCTGGCTCAAAACGCCCAAATGGAAAGGCAAGCTCTGCGAAGTGGGACCGCTGGCGCATTACATTATCATCTACACCAAAGCGCAGAAAGGTCAGCTGCCTGAGCCGACGTGGGCTGAACAAATGATGCTTAAGCAAATAGAAGTTGTCTCGACCGTCGTGGGCGTGCCGCCGCATGTTTGGATGCCGACAATGCTCGGACGCACCGCTTGCCGCTGCCTTGACGCACAGCTCGCCGCCGAAGTCAACAAATTCTTCTTCGACAAGCTGATTGCCAACCTCAAGACGGGCGATACTTCCGTTATGAACAACGAGAAATGGACGCCTGACACTTGGGCGACTGAATGCATGGGCGTTGGTCTCTACGAAGCTCCGCGCGGCGGTTTAAGTCACTGGGTTTGCATTAAGAACGGCAAGATTGACAACTATCAATGTATCGTCCCGACGACGTGGAATGCTTGCCCGCGCGACGACCAAGCCGGTCACGGTGCCTACGAATTGGCGATGATGACAACGCACGTTGCCATTCCCGATAAGCCGCTCGAAATCGGCAAAGTTGTCCGCTCCTTCGACCCGTGCATGGCTTGCGCTACTCACATGTACAACGCCAAGGGCGAGGAAATTAATATCATTTCGACTGACCCCTACGGGAGGTGAGCGACGATGGCGATTAAATCTGTCAAGGACGTTAAGCGCAAGGAATATTATCTTTTTAGCCCGTTCCTGCGCATTTTCCATTGGATTATGGTCGTGATGATTCTCGTTCTGTTCGGCACGGGGCTTTTAATTACAAAGCCCATGAACGTCGGCGGCACCGAACCTGTCTTTGCGGGCATGACGGTTGATATTATCCGCGATATTCATTTCCTGGCGGCGTTCATTCTCTGCGCGGGGCTGATTATGCGCGTCTACGGCTTCATCATCAACAAAGGCGACAGACTTTTCCCGCGTGTTTGGGAAGGACACTTCTATAGCGAAACCGTCGAAGTTGCGCTCCACTACATGCTTTTGAAATCGCACCACGCGCCGTTTTTGAGAAATCCTCTGGCGCGCGGCTCTTATGCCGGTCTTTATGTCCTGCTCGCGATTGAAATTCTCACGGGCTTTGCAATGTATTTAATGGCGAATCCTTCCTCGGTGTTCGGTTCGCTCTTCAACTGGGTCAACGTGCTTGTCGGCTCGGAGATGATGAGCCATTACATTCATCATTACGTTGCGTGGATTATAATTCTGTTCGCGATTGGTCATTTCTACATGGTCGTCCGCGCAGAGTTCATGGAAGGCGAAAGCGAAGTTTCCAGCATGTTCTCCGGCAAGAAAGTTTTGCCGCACACGCCCAAAGACGCTAACGAACTCGATTGATTTAGCTGATAGCTTCTAGCTGTTCGCTGTTAGAATTTAGCTAGTAGCTAACAGCTACCAGCTAAAAATCCCGGCGAATTCGTCGGGATTTTTTTTATTTGCTGTAAGGTGCGCCGTTATAAATTCTCGGTCGCTCTTGAAAATTTTTGTTGATGATGCTTTTGGTCTCGTCAAAAGAAGTCGTGCGAATGTCCATCAACTCTAAAATCGCGTGAATCAGATAATCTGTTCGATACGGGCGGTCAAGCGCGGCGTTGATTGCGGAAATTTTTTCGGGATAATGTTCGCGAAAACTTTTCGACGCCCAAATTAGCGCGGGAATTTCAATCATGTGGACGTTGCCCTCCTCCTCCACGGAGTGCCACGCGAAATCCCGCCCTTCGTAAACTTCCTCGCCGTGGTCGGAAATGTAAATCAGCACGGCATTTTTATTTTCAAAGCGGCGAATAATTTCATCGACGATAAAGTCATTGTACAAGACGGCGTTGTCGTATTCGGCAGTGCCTTGCCGCCAAAGTTCTTCGGGCTTGTCTTCGTCGGCGGCGGAAAATTTTTCAAACTCGGCAGGATAACGCTCGTTGTAAATTCCATGCGTGCCGTAGAGATGAATGACGTAAAAATTTTTTTCGGCAGTCGACGCGGCAATAAATTCGTCGAGCACGGGCAGTAACACGCCGTCAACTTGCCTTTGACGGGCGATTTTGTCTTCTGATTCGATAAAAAATTTTTCATCACAGCGCAAGGAAAAATATCTGTCGAAATTCCCCCACAAGCCAAGCGGACTTTGATTCGACAGCCAAATTGTATGGTAATTCGTGCGGCGCAAGATGTCAAAAAGATTCGCCTTGAGATACCAATCGTTCTGCGGCTCGTCCTTTTCCGCGAAAGTAAAAATTCTCGCCATGGCAGGCGCGGTGTTGTTGGCGCAGGCTATCGTATCGTTGAAGCGGAAAATTTCTCCGCGCTCGTGACGGGCGGTTAATCGCGGCGTAGTCGGCAGTTTGTAACCGTAAAGTTGCATATGATTTCGATCAGTCGCCTCGCCCAAGATAAACACCACGACTGGAATATCGGAGTTGTCGGCGAGAATTTTTTCAGTTTCAAGTTGCTTGTCCATCTCCGAGAAAATTTTTTCCTCGCTCCCGATTGGTGCCGTCCGAAAGAGTTCGTAAGTTATCCGCGCAGTGAGCCAAGGCGTTGTCTTTAAAAGAAAATCGTCCGCTAATGACATCAAAAATTTGGCGGTAATGTAAAGATTTATAAGAATTGGCACCAAAAAAATTATCAGCAAGTCAATCGCCAAACGCCGGAGTCTTTCCTCCGAACGCGTCGCAAAAAATTTTTTCAGCCCGAAACTTAACGCCGCCAATAAAAAAATAAATGCCGCCAAGCTTCCTAGGACTTTGAAGTTTAAAACGTATTCTTGAAGAAATTCTTTAGCCTCTACAAAATTCGTGGCGAGCAAAATTTGCAAAAATAGTCCATCGAGTGGATTGGAAAATTCCCAAAGCAAAAAAATATTCGTCACGAAAAGCAGTGCGAACAAAGTTATCAGCACCGCTTGCAGGAGTCGGCGAATTTTCAGCGGCAGAAGATGAATCGCCGCCGTGAGCAGGAAAAGCGCGAATGCTCCTAACCAAAAATTTATCGCGCCTTCTTGAATCTCTTCTTTGAAAAAAATTATCGGCGCGTTCAAGATTGTAAGGACGACGAAAAAAAATCCGTCCGCTTTAATTAATTTGCCGCCCCACGCAGCGACAGCCGCAAAGATTTTTTTTATCAGCGCGAACAGAAAAATCACCTCTATCAATCGGTAGGCTCAAACTTTTTAATCAACAGCTCCTCGACGATAGCCAAAATATTTTCGTGAATGTCAGTCGTGCTCCGCGCAAAATTTTTGTCCGCGCAGTTCACAATCCGCCAGCCGAACTTCTGCGCAATTTCCTTGTAGACGTTGTAAGTTTTCTCCATATAATCGGCGTCGTCTTCGTGAATGTCCTCGCGCCCGCGTTCCTTGCGAAGAATCGCGCTGATTGCGGGCGGCATATCCAAGAAAATCGTCATGTCGGGGCGCGGCAACTTGAAACGTTCGTATTCCAAATCGTCCAGCCACGCGAAAAATTTTGTGCGCTCGGTTTTCTTTTTGAACTTCGCCGCCTGATACGCCATGTTCGAGCCGACGTAACGGTCGCTCAAAATTAGCCCGCCGCTTTCGTAAAAATCTTTCCATTCGCCGAAACTCGCAAATCTGTCGACGGCATAAAAAGCCGCCGTTGCGTAGGGGTTGACAGCCTCCGCATCTCCGCCGAAATCGCCGCGCATGTACATTCTAATCAGCGCGGAAGATTCGGATTCGTAGTTGGGAAAGCTCACGCGCCTCACTTTAACTTCCAAGTCGCGCAGACGTTCGTAAAGTTTTTTCGTCTGTGTTGCCTTGCCGGAGCCGTCCGAGCCTTCGATAACGACCAATTTCCCCATAAACTGTGCACCCCCTGTAAAATTTTTGTTGCGAAAGTAACTGTATAAATTAGACAAGCCGGCGATATTTCCTGCAAAAAAAGAACCGCCAGTTTAGCTGTTAGAGATTAGCTGCTAGCTGTTAGAAAAATACTAACAGCGAACAGCTAAAAGCTACCAGCTAAATCAGCGGCTCTTTTCGGTCAAAATATTTTTTATAGCGGCTCCTTGCAAAAGTCTATGAACGCTTGCGCCGCCTTCGAAACGTATTTTTCTTTTTTCCACGCTAAGCCAATGTTGACGAATATCGGTTCGTAAAACGGAATTGCTTTTATGTCCGGCGAATCTTCGCAGATAAAATCCAGCAGGAAAGCGATTCCAACTTCGTGCGCGACGAGTCCTTTTATCGTGACGATTTGGCTTGATTCGAGTACCGTGCGCGGCGAAATTTTCAACGCGGACAATTTCCCTTGAACTACTTCCCGAAGATACGCGCCCTCCTTCATCATTATTAAATCTGATTCGGCTATGTCTAAGGGCTTAATTTTTGTTTTGGCGGCGAGCGGGCTGTCGTGCGCCACGCAGACCATCAGCTGGTTGCGGCTCATTTGCAGAACGTTTAGATTCGGCGTAGATTTCGGTACGATTATAATTCCAAAGTCGAGTTCGTCGCTCTCCAATTTTTCGCGGATTGACAGCGACCCCTCCTCATAAAGTAGCACGTCAAGATTCGGGTGCAGATGCCGGAAGCCGGAAAAAACTTTCGGGAAAAGATACGCGCCCATCATCGGCGGAATTCCGATTTTAATTGTGCCCTTCTGCAGTTGCTTATAGTCGTTGACTTCCAAAATTGCGTCGTCAATATTTCTCAGCGCGATTTCGATTCGTTTAAGGAAAACTTTGCCTTCGGGCGTCAACGTCAACTGCTTTTGGCTGCGGTCGAAAAGTTGAACTTCCAATTCCGACTCCAATTTTTTTATCGCGACGGTAATGTTCGGCTGTGAAACTTTAAGTCTTTGCGCGGCGCGAGTGATGTTTTTCAGACGGCTTGCCATTTGAAAATACTCAAGTTGTCTCAGCTCCAATGTTATCACCTCCTTTGATTAGAATATAATCTACATGATAATTGCGATTTATATTTTACACCGTTATAATTTACCTTGCAACTTTTTTTCGGGGGCGAACAAATGTGATTGAGCTGGTGAACGTGGAAAAAATTTTCGGGGCGGTGCGGGCAGTCGACAAAATAAATTTCAGGATAGAGCGCGGCGAAGTGTTCGGGCTTTTGGGCAAAAACGGCGCGGGCAAAACGACTTCGATAAAAATGTTGACGCTCCAATTACAGCCGACGGCGGGCGAAATTTTTTTCGAGGGACGACCGACGCGCGGCAACGAAATTTTTATAAAAAGTCTGCTCGGATTGGTGCCGCAACATTTGAACTTTGACCAAGATTTGACGGTGGAAGAAAATTTGGAACTGCACGCGCGGCTTCATCATCTGAAAAAAATTGAGCGGCGCGAACGCATTGACGAACTTTTAAAATTCGTGGAGCTGGAAAGAGTCAGCAAATCGTTCGTGCGGGAATTATCCGGCGGCATGAAGCGTCGATTGTTGATTATCCGCGCGCTGATTCATCGCCCGAAAATTTTATTTTTAGATGAACCGACCGTCGCGCTTGACCCGCAAGTCCGCCGAAAAATTTGGGATCTGATAAAAAATTTAAAGGCGCAGGGAATCACAATCGTGCTGACAACGCACTACATCGAGGAGGCGCAGGCTTTGTGCGACCGCGTGGCGATTTTAAATTGCGGGCAGCTTGTGGCATTGGACACGACGGAAAATCTCTGCGCGGGAAAATCTCTGGAGGAAAAATTTATCGAGCTGACAGAATGAATTTGACTTTTCCGCTTGAATATTTTATTTTGTTTAAGTGTTTGCTTAAAAATTTTTTTGGAGGTGGTTAAATTGTTTGTCTACACTTTTTGGGAGCCGCGTGACAGAATTCCGCTCTATTTGCGGTTGTGCATGGAAACTTGGAAAAAATTTTTGCCGAATGCCACAATCGTCGTCCTTGATTATAAAAATCTTGGCGAATTTATCGACGTGCGCGAACTCGGCTTAAATTTATTTTCGGGCAAATTTTCCCTTCCCATGATTGCCGACGCGATAAGAGTTGCGCTCCTTGCCAAGCACGGCGGAGTTTGGCTGGACATTGACACGATAATTTTGAATTCCAACGCCGAAAAATATTTTCTCCCCGACGAAAAGCACCGCACGGTTTTTTTCGGAGACACAAAAACTTCCGGCGTTCATATCGCTTTTATAAACACGCCGCCCGGAGCATTTTGTCTGCGGCTTTGGGTTAATCACATTCGCGAAAAACTTTGGAACTTAACGCAATCTACAGAAATTCCTTGGGATTTTATGGGCAACAGTTTCGTAAACGAGTATGCCAAAAAACATCGTGACGAATTGGAGATAATCGACGCCGACATTCACAAGCCGGAGGTGCAGCTACTTGACGACACGCTGAAAAAAAATTATTCTGCCGATCCGTATTTTGGAGCTTACGTCGATTATTACTTCAAGCAGAATCATCACTTGGCGGAAGTTGATACGGATTTGCTCCTTTTGCACAATTCGTGGACGCCGGAGTTTTATAAGAGACTTACGCCCGACGAATGGATTTCCCTTGACTGCACGATGACGAATTTTTTGGCGGAAATTCTGGGCATAAAAATACCCCCCCCCATTTGCGTTCTCGCATTCAATTTGCGACGGCGAAATAATCTTGAATTATGCAAAAAAATTTCCTCCCTAAACGGGGAGGATTTTTTTTCAGCGACGAGCTAAGAAATTTTATCGACGCAAATTGCAAAGCGTGGTATAATCGCGGCAAAAAGGAGGCGTGCGCTAATGAAACAAGTTGGGATATTCGGCAAGCGCAAGAGCGGAAAATCTGCGCTGATGTACGCGCTGACGAGGCAGAAAATCATACAGAACGCGGCGTTCAGTGCAATGGAAATCAGCGGCGTGACAAAAGTTATGCTGGTCGACACGGTCGGCGTTGATGTCGAAGATTCAACGGCAGAAAAATCCGCGCAGAGCGTCGAAATCGCGCTGATGCTAATCACAGATGATTCATTCGAGCTGGAGCTGGCGTGGATAAGCAAATTGCGCAAAGCCGGCTCGTCGATAATCGTTGTAATAAGTCAAGCGGACAAATTTGCGGACGGAGGCGCGGCATTGGCGGCGGCAGTCAAGGAAGTATCAGGTCTGGAAACTTTTTGCGTGAGTTCGCTGACGGGCGCGGGCGTCGTGGAATTGGACGAGGAAATCAATCGCCGTCTTTCAAAGGAGTGAGGACGTTGCCGAAAAAATTTTTTGCTCTCGCGATTATCTGCGCGGCGATTTTTTTCACGGCAGGCAACGCCGGCGCGGAGACTAAATGGTTTTGGCTGGACTCCAATGACAAATACAGCAAATACTTCGAGCCGGAATCCGTGACCGTCAAGAAAAAAGTTGTCACGAACGACGGCAGGGAAATCGCAATCGAGATTGAGGCGTGGACGAAGACGACTTACTCCTACGAGGGCGCGGCGGAGACGATTAAAAATTACGGGATAGCGAACATTCTGCCCAACCCGCGCTCCCTGTCCTACAGCTTGGCGTTGCTTAGAGTTAATCCGCAGAATCGCACGCTCCAATATGTCCGCGAAGATTTTTACGACGAGAATCATCAAGTTGTTTGGTCTAAGGCGGAAGGGCGCGTTAAGGAAATTAACACGCGCTCCTTCGACGAAGAATTTTATTGCGCGATTGTCGACGAAGTTTTTCAATTTGGCGAGCGCGACCGTAAACGTGCACCGACAGAGGAACGCTGGCTGGATTTGTGGACGCACACCGACGCCGAAGGCATCACGACAAATTTAACCGCCGACACCACGACTATGCGTCTCAAAGGCTCCAATTTGGTTTTGTGGGAGTGGCAAGTTAAAAAAGACGCCAAAGGCAAGACGATGGAAATCCGTTTCATGAAAAAGGCAGTGAACTTGACGCAGGGCACCGAAGTCATCAAGGACGGGCAGATTTGGACGCCGAATAATTCTTGGCAGGAACTTCGCGACGAATACGACGGAGCTTACCGCATGATTCACACCGACGACCCCGATTATAAAGGGCTGGTGCGCCTGCGTGCCTACGTCAAAAATAATTCGCGCTGGGTCTGCCGCTATTCTTTGGATTGAGAGGTGAATAAAATTGCCGATAAAAATACCGAACAACTTGCCCGCGACGCACATCTTGGAAGGCGAAAATATTTTCGTCATGGACGCCGACCGCGCCTATGTTCAGGATATTCGCCCGCTGAAAATTTTAATCCTAAACCTTATGCCGATTAAGCCCGTCACGGAGACGCAACTTTTGCGGCTTTTGGGCAATACGCCGCTACAGGTCGAAGTTGATTTCATTTACACGCGCACTTACACGCCGACGCACACCTCCAAAGATTATCTCACCGAATTTTACGGCACGTTCGACGACGTTAAGGACAGGAATTACGACGGCTTCATCATGACGGGCGCGCCGCTTGAACTTGTCGAGTTTGAGGACGTTACCTATTGGCGCGAGCTTTGTGAAATTATGGAGTGGAGCAAAACTCATGCTTGGTCGACGTTTTATATTTGCTGGGGAGCGCAGGCGGGCTTGTATCACTTCTACGGCGTGCCAAAAGTTTTGTTGCCGGAAAAAGTTTCGGGCGTCTATCGTCACAAGCTCTGCGTTCAGCACGAAAAACTTTTGCGTGGCTTCGACGATGAATTTTTTGTTCCGCATTCGAGATACACCGGCACGCGGCGCGAGGATATTGAAAAGGTTCCCGCGCTGACTTTGCTGTCGGAATCGGACGAGGTTGGCGTCTACGCCGTGGCGAATTTATCTGCGCGGCAATTCTTCATCACCGGTCACGCCGAATACGACCCTAACACTTTGCAGAACGAATACGAACGCGACGTTCGCGCCGGCTTGAATCCCAACGTGCCGCAAAATTATTTCCCGAACGACGACCCAACTAAAGAACCCGTCGTCAAGTGGCGCAGCGTGGCGCATTTGCTTTTCGCTAACTGGCTAAATTATTACGTCTATCAGGAGACGCCCTACGAATTGCAAGCGATAAGCAGTAAATCTTTTGCATAAAAAGAAAGGGAGCGTTGTCGAGCATGTGGCGCAAGAGAAAATTTCAGCGCGGGCAAGCCATGCTTTTATATGCCCTGTTGGTTCCGGTTATGGTTTTATTTGTGGGCGTGGGGCTGGATTTAGGCTGGTACTATCTGAACGTGTCACGGCTCCAAAATGCCGCTGACGCCGTAGCTTTGGCTGGAGCTTACAAAATTATAAGTAGCGACGAAGAATTTAAAGATTATGATGAATCGTCGGTTCGGCTGGTCGAAAATATCCTAGACAACGAGCCTATAGAATTGAGCACGGTCGGCGATGGCTTTGCGGCTAGTTATGCTTTGAAAAATCTTTCGCCCAACACCGACGCCGAAACCGTCCAGCAAAGCGGCAACTCCTACATAATGAATGACGCCTGGGGCATTGGCAGCTCTTCCGAAATTAAAATGACGCCGTCGCTTTACAAAATCGGCGAAAAATATTATTACGCCGTGAGTCTTGAAGAAAAAATTCGGCATTTCTTCATGCCGGGCTTGTTTGAAAGTATGAATGCGCCCGTTATTTCCGTTGCGTTGCTGGCTAAAACTGCAGATGATGATGACGACGTTGATCCGGAGTCGCCTGTGGTGCCGCCCAAAGAGATTGAGCAAATTGAAACTGTCATTAACAAAAACGTCATTGTCGGAAACTGGGAAGTTCAAAATTATTACAGAGAGACAACAAACAGCACCTATGACCCCGACCCCGAATTAGAATCCACGAGACCGGGCGCGAAACTCACTCGTTCTGCGTCTTTCCTCAAGCGTTTTGGCTTTGAAGTTTATACTGGCTCGTGGAATATGTTCCAAGATGACGCAGTTCACTACAAAAACGGCGACCTCTACCGCACGGAAACTATCTACGTCTTTGACGATGTTAAATTGGTAGACTACAGCAAAACCGGCGCACAACGTTACAGTGATAATAACATGGCTTCTTTCGGTAGAACAGGCAATGGCATTAACGTTAAAAATCCTACTTCTAACGGTAGCAGTGTCCAAAAAACGAAAGCTTCAATCAACAAAGTAGACTCAACAAGCTACACTTACAACACAGCAGGCAATCCCTACGTCGCGGAGGATTTGGATTCGATTGACATAGACTTTCAGCCGGAAGTCGGTTGGAAAACGGACAGCGTTTATCCTTATTAAGATTGGGATTTAAAATTCGGCTACGATAAATGGAGCAATCAACATGTGAGCGGTAACGGCAACGCTAATTTGGGCGTAGGCAAAATGTATCACAAAAAGTACAATAACGACGGCTCGGAGCAGAATGGCACGGAAAGAGGCGGCTGGTCGGATCATTTGCGCATACATTCCACAATCGATTTCGGTAAAGCCTATCCTGTGCGCGAACGCATTAAAGATTCTGACTCCTCCGACCGAGATATTTTGTGGGTGCGTATCGAAAGCGAGCCTATGTTAATCGGACCCGACATCGCTAACGGATACACGACGACCAACTTAAATAGCACCAACGGCATATTCGGCTTAAACTCGGTGCGCCAGCTGATAATCACGAACAGTGCGCCGAACACCGGGACGGACGACCGCCCGATAGTAATTTTCTATGACGGACCCGAACGCTACAGCACCGACAACAACATACGCGACTCCAAACCGGTGATTGTCTACCTGACAAAAGATTTTAACGGTATACTTTACATGCCCAACAGCCCCGTGGTCTTCATTCCAAACGGGCACAATTTTAACGGCTTTATCGTCGCGAAAAGTTACATGCGGCTCAAAACTAAGGAGGACTTCGAGAACGAAATAGGAAAATATGACCGCGTCGACAACAACAACAACGTGAGCGACGAGGGCGAACACTACAGGGAAAAAGCTACGTCGGACAATCCTTACTTCGGGACAAAACACACTTTGAAAGACGAAGACGGCAATGTTATAAAAACAAACTACCGCGACAACGGCGAGCCTAAAACCATAAATAGGCAGTACAGTAAAATAACAAATCCCGCCAACGGTATAGAAATGTACGTAGACGATTACGGCAACTTCAGTACGTGGAATTGGAAGACCCGCCGACAAGCTACGGGACATATGACACCTTCGGCAGGACGGATTTCACGACGCACAGTTATCATTTGATTCAATCTTCTACGAAAAATCTACTCATCAGCGGCAGTTAAAATAAGGAAGGAGCGTGTTAATCATGCGGCTCAAGAAAGCTCTTCAACGCGGACAGACAATGCTTTTGTGCGCCTTGCTAATACCAGTGATGCTTTTATTCGCGGGCTTGGGCTTGGATTTGGGCTGGTATTATCTGAACGTGTCGCGGCTCCAAAATGCTGCGGACGCGGCGGCTCTGGCAGGGGCGCAGGCTCTCGTCAAAAAGGATAATGTTTTCGATAACTATTATCTCGTGCAACTGGCGAGTAACCAACTGCCGGCGGACTTCGACACCTACTCAAACGTTTTCACTAACACTTTTGGTTCGAACGGCAACGGAATACGCCTCAACTATTTCTCAGAAGACGACGCCAAAGACACTCTCTTGGAGAGTCAGGTTCTTGCCGAAAAATATACGCGGATAAATTTGGGCGACGAAGAAGCTGTCTCCGACTCCACCGACTGGAAAACTTTAAGTGCGACGGATGCTTGGAATAATTCAATAAAGGAAGAGGACAGAAAAGTCAGCGGCACAATCGACCTTAAATACCAAATCGTTGACGGCAAGAACGATAAATATGGTCCGCTGTATTACGTGGTCTCGCTTAATGAAAAAATTCGCCACTTCCTCTTGCCCGGCTGGTTTGAACCAATGAACGCGCCCGTTAAAGCGGTCGTCCTTTTGCAACCGCACCATTTGGGATTAATCACGCCGATGGAATACTTAGAGAAAAATAAGGTAATCGATAACTGGGAATACACGAAAAAATACAAGGGCACCGAGGGATTTTACGCCGGCAAATGGAATCACTATCAGGCGGCTCCGGGTCTTAGCGGTAACTCCAACAAAGGCATAAAGTACACGAGCGGCAATACTTATCGAACGGAAAGCGTAACCGTCAGGACGCAGGATAAAAATAAGGATTCCACAAGTAGCGGAACAACAACCGCCGCCAACGGCGGTAACTTTTATTCCGAGAGCGAAGTTGATTCGATTAACATTGACTTTCGCGCCGAAGTCACAGGAAAATTTAAGTCGGATTGGGATCTCGGTTATGACTTCCCCGAAACAGGACATAAATATCAGTTCGCGGAGGGATGGTCTGCCACTGACGGAGCGGATAAACGAATTCATTTCAACGCGGATTTCGATCAATCTTTCAGGACGCGCGACCCCTCGAAGGAAGCCGATCC
>JAFXNB010000151.1 GCA_017529935.1 Selenomonadaceae bacterium | reverse complement strand
GGCAAGGAGATTCTCTGCGGCGTGAATTATAAATTTGCTTCGGGCAAACGGACGGCGATTATCGGGGCAAATGGCGCGGGCAAGTCCACGTTGCTAAAAGTTTTGTGCTTGCTGAATGAAAAATTTTCGGGGCAAGTGATGCTCGACGGACAAGACATTCGCGCAATCGGACGGAAAAATTTATCGCGCGTCATGGCAATCCTGCCGCAGGAACGCGACGCCCCACAAGATACGACGGTCAGGCAACTGGTTTCGTTCGGACGTTCCCCTCACAGAAAATTTTTCGGCGGACACTCGGCGGAAGATGACGCGGCGATTAAAAACGCGCTCGAACTCACCAAGCTCACCGAATTTGAAAATCGGCAAGTAATTTCTTTATCGGGCGGCGAACGTCAACGCGCGTGGCTGGCAATGACATTGGCGCAACGCCCGAAAATTTTGCTCCTTGACGAGCCGACAACTTACCTAGACATCGCTCATCAACTCGACGTTATGCAGATTATCGCCGACGTGAACAAAAAATTTTCCACGACGATTATCATGGTTCTGCACGACATAAACCACGCGCGACTTTACAGCGACGAAGTTTTGATTGTTAAGGACAAAAAAATTTTCGCGGCGGGCGACCCGTTAAAAATACTCACGGCGCAAACGCTCAGCGAAGTTTTTGGCGTCAAAGCCGATACCTTCACGAACGCGGCGGGCGACGAAATTATTTTCCCGATAAAAAAACTTGAAATAAATTCGGCGGCGAAATATAATTTGGAAAAAATTTCGGAGGGCGACTTGTGAGTTTTGAATTTAAATTGACCGATAGCGTTATGTACGTCAAGGGCGTCGGCGAGCGGCGGGCGATAGCTCTTGAGAAGTTGAATATTCATACCAAATACGACCTGTTGACGCATTACCCGCGCACTTACGAGAACTACAGCAACTTGACAAAAATCAATGACGTCTTCGCGGGCGAAACTGTTCTGGTTGTCGGCAGAATTTATAACATCACGTCGCGCGAGGTACGCGGCTTGACGATTATTAACGCGACGCTGGAAGACGAGACGGGCGCGATTCGGCTGACGTGGTTTAATCAAAAATATTTGCTGACGAAGTTGCACAGCGGCATGCGTCTTTTGATTATCGGCAAGGCAAAATATGATTCGTGGAACGGCTTGGCGATAAGTCAAATCCAAAGCTTCACGATACTGGAGCAGGACGAGGAGCCGGAGTTGGGAATCACGCCGATTTACCCGTCGACCGCCGCGATAAGTCAACAAGTTTTGCGTACGGCGATTAAAAATCTTCTGGCGTCAATGCCGCCGCTTAAAGAAATTCTGCCGCAGGAACTTTTGTCCGCGCAAAAATTAATGCCGCTGGATTCGGCAATGCGGGCGATTCACTTTCCGCGCGACGCTTTTGAACTCGACATGGCAAGGCGGCGGCTGGCGTTCGACGAATTATTTTTGATTCAATGCGGGCTGATGTTGATAAAGCGGCAGACGCAGGACGAACGGCTCGGCATAAGCCACAAGAAAAACGGCACTCTGATAAAAGCCGCGCTGGCGAAGTTGCCGTTTGAATTGACGGGCGACCAGAAAAAAGTTTTCCGCGCAGTCGTAAAAGATATGGAAAGCAAATTGCCCATGCGCCGCTTGATTCAAGGCGACGTCGGCTCCGGCAAAACTGTCGTGGCACTGCTGGCACTGCTTAAAACTGTGGAAAGCGGCTGGCAAGGCGCGTTCATGGCACCGACGGAGATTTTGGCGATTCAGCACTACGAAAAATTTTCGGCGTTGCTGACGGATTTGGGCGTGCGCGTCGGACTTTTAAGTGCGAAAATCACTCGCTCCAAAAAGTTAAAGGAAGAACTCTACGAAAAAATTTCGTCGCACGAACTGGATATAGTAATCGGGACGCACGCGCTAATTCAAGAGGGCGTCAACTTCGCGCGGCTCGGCTTAGTCGTAACCGACGAACAGCACCGTTTCGGAGTCAATCAACGCTCGACACTCGAAAAAAAATCTGACGTCTTGCCCGATATGCTCGTCATGACGGCGACGCCAATCCCGCGCACCATGACTTTGACGGTTTACGGCGACTTGGACGTTTCGTTGATAAAGGAATTGCCGCCTGGGCGCAAGCCGATTAAAACGGAAGCAAAAAGTTTGCGTAGCCGCAATAAAGTTTATGAATTCGTCCGTGCAGAAATTTTAGCGGGGCGTCAAGCTTACGTGGTGTGCCCGCTGATTGAACGGAGCGAATCGGAAAGGCTCGCCGACATTGAACCGGCAGAAGAAATTTTCGACATGCTAAGCAACGGAATTTTCCACGACATACCCTGCGCACTGCTCCACGGCAAGATGAGACCGCGCGATAAAGATGAGATTATGGAAAAATTCCGCGACGGCGAAACGAAATTGCTGGTGTCGACGACGGTGATTGAGGTTGGCGTCGACGTGCCAAATGCAAGCGTGATGGTCGTTGAGCACGCGGAGCGATTCGGGCTGGCGCAACTGCACCAACTGCGCGGGCGTGTCGGGCGCGGCGCGGCGAAATCCTACTGCATTTTAATTTCCGACAGCAAGGCAAACGTTGCCAAGGCGCGGCTGGAAATTTTGGAGAAGACAAACGACGGCTTCAAGCTTGCCGAAGAAGATTTGAAACTTAGAGGACCTGGACAATTTTTCGGCGAGGCGCAACACGGCTTGCCCGACCTTAAAATCGCCGACGTGTTCCGCGACGTGGAAATTTTGTTGCAAGCCCGCGACGCCGCCGAGAAATTTATAACCGACGACGATAATCTTAAATACTTCGCGAGCCTGCGGGAAAATCTTGCGCTGGCTTACGGCGACAAGTTTAGCCAAATCACCGCGAACTAAAAAATCCCCCGCTTTGGGGGATAATTTTTTAAGTCGTTATTGATTTTAAGCCTGTCGGTGAACTGCCACATGTAGCCGCGCAGGTGGTCGCACTTGCCTCATTGAGCATTGCAGATAATATAATCTATTTCGCAAAGTCGCTCGTGTTTCTTTTCCAATAAGTCGTCGATTATGGTTCGGTCGGCGTTCCAGCACGTAGCGAACGCATTGCAGATTTTCTAAACGAACGATTCGGTCGAGTTGTTCCGTCGTTCATCATGACCGTTGCCGCTCTTTTTTCTGAACAAAGTCTTTAATTTGGCTCAGTCTGCGTCAAGCCTTTTTCCCAAATTTTGCAATTACTGTAGTTTCGCTTGCAAGCCCGATAGATTCAGATTATGTTTTGCCGCGTTGGTGTGGTCGAGAACTTTGTCCGCAAGTTTCATTTTGGCTCGTGTATGTTCAAGTCTGCGATAGCCGAATTTCCGTAATCGTTCATTTGTTTTTGTAATATTGCTCGGAGGTTTTTGCGCCAATAAACCGTGCTGAATTCCCAACGTATAGGGATTTGGTCTCTATTTAAATATATTGCGTGGTACGTGTACAATGTCAGCACAGTGCAACCGCCAGTGCTTTTTTATGTCCTGCTAGTGCTTTTTACAGCCCGCCGCCTTTCAAATCCTCCAAAAATCATATCTTGCGTAACGGCTAATCAGCTGAATTTTCTCCTCGTTGATAGTGAACGCCATAAGAGACTGAATTTTTAGCCACCTCCCCACTAGATCGCGTTAATTTTGTGCTACACAGAAATAAAAACAGCTGGTGCTGAAAGGTAAAAATTTAATTGAACTTTAATTTATCTTGCTAAAGTTGCCAAAAAAAAATCCCTCCACTTGACGGGAAAAATTTTTTCGTTTAATTCCTAACTAATTCGTAGCCGGCGTCGTCGATAACTTTGGCGAAGTCGTCGATAGAAATTTCTTTCGTGGCGGTGACGGTCGCCGAATTATTTTCCAAGCTGACTTCCACCGCTGTGACGCCGTCCATTTTTGCCAGCGCGTCGTGAACGTGTTTTTGGCAGTGTTTGCACATCATGCCCTCGACTTTAAAAGTTGTCTGCATTTGAGTTTCCTCCTTAAAAATTTCCGTCTGAAGATTTTCCACGCGAACCTCAACATTGCGCGGCGCGTCCTCAAATTCAATCGAGCGTTCGACTTTAAAATATCGTAAGCGCAGGGCGTTTAAGACGACGCAAACGCTCGACATACTCATAGCCGCCGCGCCAATCATCGGCGAAAGTTTCAGCCCGAACGCGGGATAAAAAATTCCGGCGGCGAGCGGAATGCAAATGACGTTGTAGAAGAACGCCCAGAAAAGATTCTGCTTGATGTTGGTCATGACGGCGCGGCTAAGTTTAATCGCGCTGACGGCGTCAAGCAAATCGTTTCTAACCAGAACCGCGCCCGCGCTCTCAATGGCAACGTCGGTGCCCGCGCCAATGGCAATGCCCAAATCCGCCTTCGCCAGTGCCGGCGCGTCGTTTATGCCGTCGCCAATCATCGCAACTTTTTTGCCCTGCGCCTGAAGTTTTTCAATCGCCTGCGCTTTGTTGTCGGGGAGCACGCCCGCGATAATTTTTTCCACGCCGAGTTTTTGAGCAATCGCCCGCGCGGTTCGTTCGTTGTCGCCCGTCAACATGATAACATCAACGCCGAGATTTTTAAACTCGCTGACGGCTTGCGCGGAAGTTTTTTTCTCCACGTCGGCGGCGGCAATCACGCCCAAAATTTTTTTATCATCGGCAAAAATAATCGGAGTCTTGCCCGCGCCCGCCAGCGCGGAAATTTTTTCGCGGAGACTTTCCAAGTTGAAGCCCTGCTCCGTCAAGAAAGTTTCGTTGCCCGCGAAATATTCCACGCCGTCAATCTTAGCACGAACGCCCTTGCCAAAGACCGCTTGAAAATCTTCGGCGACGTAATCATTCCTAATTCCTAATTCCAAATTCCTAATTGCTTTAGCAAGCGGGTGTTCGCTTTTAGATTCAAGAGCGGCAACAATCGCCAAAAAATTTTTTTCGTCGAAGCCGCAAGTTAAAACGCCCGTGACGAACGGCTTGCCCTCGGTGAGCGTGCCGGTTTTGTCAAGGACGACCGTGTCAATCGCGTGCGCCGTCTCCAAAGCCTCGCCCGACTTGATTAAAATGCCGTTCTCCGCGCCCTTGCCCGTGCCGACCATGATTGCCACGGGCGTCGCCAAGCCCAACGCGCACGGACAACTTATCACCAAAATCGACACGGCGATAGAAAAAGCAAACTCGACACTCGCGCCGCTTAGGAGCCACGTCGCGCCCGCAATCAACGCAACGACAATCACGGCGGGCACGAAAATTCCCGCGACCTTATCGGCAGTTTTGGCGATTGGAGCTTTGCTTGCGCTCGCCTCCTCGACCAGCGCGATAATTTTGCTGATTGTCGTTTCACCGCCGACTTTCGCCGCGCGGAATTTCACGAAGCCGCTCTGATTAATCGTGCCGCTCGTGACGCTATCGCCGACGGTTTTATTTACGGGCAAACTTTCGCCGGTTATCGCACTTTCGTCAATCGTCGTCGCGCCGTCCAAAATAATTCCGTCCGCCGCAAAACTTTCGCCGGGCTTAACCAAAATTTCATCGCCGACAAGTAGCTCCTCGACCGCGATTGTAAGCTCCTGCCCGCCGCGCAGAACGGTTGCCTGTTTGGGCGCAAGGTTCATGAGTTTTTCCACGGCTTGAGAAGTTTTACCTTTGGCGCGCGCCTCGAAATATTTGCCGACGGTTATCAACGTGACAATCATGCCCGCCGACTCGAAATATAAATTGCGGCTGTATTCGTCGACCAAAGCAAGATTGCCCGCGCCGAGTCCTTGACCGATTCTGAACAGCGCGAACGCCCCGAACGCCGCCGCCGCCATGGAGCCTAGCCCGACTAAGCTGTCCATGTTGGGCGCGCCCGCCGCCAATGTCTTGAAGCCGTTGATGTAATATTTCCGGTTCAAATACATAATCGGCAGAATCAGCAGGAATTGCGCGAAAGCGAACGTCACGGCATTTGCCCGCCCGTCGAAAAGTTCGGCGACGATTGGCGGCACGGGCAACGGGAGCATGTTGTGCATTGCGATATAAACCGTCGGCAGGAGAAAAATTATCGACCACGTGAGCCGCGTCCGCATTGCTGAAATTTCTTTGTTGATTGTGCGTTCGGGCGTGGAAGTTTTTATCTGCGCGGCGGCAATTTTTTTCGGCGAAGCTCCGTAGCCCGCATTGATTACGGCGTCGACGATTTGCGCGACGGAAATTTTTGCCTCGTCGAATTTAACTTGCATGGAGTTGGTTAGCAGATTGACGCTGACATTATCCGCGCCGACAATTTTGCCGACCGCCTTTTCCACACGCGCCGAACACGCCGAACAGCTCATGCCCGTCACGTCAAAATTTTCTTTCGTCATAATCCCTCAACCTGCATGATATTAAGTTCCTTAATGCGCAAATGATTTTTCATAAGGTAAACCATCATCATTCGTTCGGAGAAATAGCCCATAATCCGCCGCCGCTTGTCCGTTATTTTATGGAGTTCGACCGTCCGCAAAATTTCTTGAGTCGCGTCGATATAAAAAGAGAACAGCCACCTGCAATAAGCGTCTAAAACGTCGCGGCGCGTCACGAACATGTTGCACTTGTAAAACGTCGTGGAGTTCAGCACGTAATCGAACGCGTCAAGATAATCGGGCTGAGCTTGCAGGAGATATTTTCGTATAATCGTCTCGCCGAGCTTCGGCAGTTCGACGCCGCAATCGTTTTCAACGAATTCGTGTTGCGTCATTAAACCGTAGTAAATCGTCGAAACGATTATGTCATAGTCCTGCAAAATCCTGAGCGCGGCGTCCTTGGTCAAAATTTTGTCGTAAGCAAAGGCGGTGTCGTTCGATTCGGTGAAAAAGCGGCGGTAGTGCGCCAGTCCGACGACGGTGTCATTGGCATTTTTCCAGAACCAATAGAGCGCGGTGACTTCGTTGATGTAAAGATTCAAGTCGCTGATATTGTCGCCGGTGTTGTCGCCTATGTAGCCGAGGTCGGGATTGACGGCGCGCCCCGCGTGAATGATTTTGTAGCCTTCGGGGAGCTTGCCTTCGTGCGGCGTGGGCTTGTGCGTGACGACGTAAACGCAGAAATTTTCTTTGGGTTTGTGTCGCTTGAGGAAAAACCAACTGCCCGCCGCCGTCCGCAAGCCGTTACCTTCCGCGAAAATGTTAGCATTGGCAATGATATATTTTTCGAGTTCGGAGCCCGTGCGCGCGAAGGTTATCACGAGGTCGGTAAATCTTTCCAGAAAAATAAATTCGCTCATGAAGTCAATCGGCGGGCGTTCGGCGATAAGCGCGGCGTCGTAGCGGCGGTATCCGACTTCGGCGAAATCCCTGTACACGCGGCGATAAAGATTTTCCTTAATCGGCAACAGCGGCTTATCGGAAATGCAATCCATCGCCGTGAAGTCGTTGTTGCCCTTCGTGAAGAGCTGACCTTTGGCAAAGTAGCCGTCAACGTCGAGCAGAGATTTCAGCGCGATATTTTTGAAGTGCGCCAACAGTATCATATCGGCATTCACGTCGCAAAAGAATTCGCGCGGCGTGTTTTTGAACTGTTCGAGCGTGACGACCTTCGGCGACATAAAGCCCATCGAGTACGTGACCTTGAAGAAAACGTTAAAATCCGCAGACGAATTGAAGACCAGATAATCGAAAGCCGCCCCTTGAATCGCCTGTAACAATTCGTTGAAGTGTTGGATTTTGCCGTCGAGAAAAATTCTGCCGTCCTGCAAGAAATTAATCGGCTGCCCGTCAAAAGTACCGGCAAGTTGCATTCGCCCGACGATTTTAAACGGACGCTGACCAACACGCGAAAAAAATTCCGCCTCGTCGCCGCAAAGTAAAATTCTCGGCATGAAACTCAAATCATTGTGCATGAAAATTACCTCACATGTCAATTAGCGACGTTTTTTTTTCGAGCGTGAAGCCGGGGATGATGACAATCCAATCACCCAAAAGTTTTTTTTCGGGCAAATGGAGTTGACGGGCGGCTTTGGTGATTTTGTTCATGCCGATTTGTTTTGCGCCGACGACAATTAGAACTTCATAACCCCCCCCGGTCAACCTGTCGAGTGGAACGAAGGGAACAATTTTGCCGTCCTTCGTGAGCTGAATTGGAGCGACCGCCGTCAAGTTGACGACCTCCACCCCGTTGTGTTGACGCTCCAAAATGTTCAGCGCGCCGTTAAAAAATCTGCCGTCGTTAGAGACGAACCACAGAAAAACTTTCAACATAGAATCACCTACTTTACATATCAATCAGCGGCGTTTTCTTGCCGTAGAGGAGCATGTCGAACGGGTCGTAGTAATAAAATAAACCCCTGCCGAAATTATTAACTTTGTGTACGAAAAAGCGTTTGCTATTATCTATTTCCGGATTAATGTACCACGCCGAATCCAAATCCGATTTGAACGACACGAAACAAACTTTTTTACCATAAGGCAACGAGTCGAATTCTTGCAAAATTTTTTCGTCGGCGGTGTACATCGTCACGAAGAGATTGTACCAATTAATTCGTGCTTTTCTCCGCTCCCACGCTTTTACGGACGCTTCAAAAGTTTTGTAGTGCATCATGTTTATTGTAATATCTCCGAGCATGACCACCGGATATTCATAGGTGTTCGTGCTATCGAATCTTTTCCTGTTGTAAACTAATTTTTCATTCAAATATTCATGCGGCTTGCTCATAAATTTTATAAAGTCGCCGTTTCCCACGAAAAGATTTACAAACGGCGAGAGAAAAGGTAAGCCGAGTTTATTAGAAAGTAATCCGCCGAAACAATTGACGGAAAAAATCGACAGGCGCGAACGTTGGAGTTGACGATATTTTTCGAGCGTGAAGCCGGGGATAGTGACAATCCAATCGCCCAAAAGTTTTTCTTCGGGCAGGTTGAGTTGAGCGGCGTCTTTGGTGATTTTGTTCATGCCAATTTGTCGTGCGCCGACGACGAGGAGAATATTATAATCCCCCCCCCCGGTCAACCTTGGCAATGTCATCGTTTACTGCCTCGCCGACGATTTCAATTCCGTTGTGCTGTTGCTCCAGAATTTTAATCGCCTTATCTTTAAAAGACGTGTCTGGTGAGACTTGCCAAATTAAAACTTTCAACATAAATTATCAAGTCCTTTCCACGGCAAGAGAAATTTTTTCGCCGTTGATGTCCCAATCTTTGGCGGCGGCGTTCGCGGAGAAGATGATTTCGTTGGCGAGTGTGACGGCTTGAATTTCAGCGGCGTTGCGGCTTATGATTTCGGCGAGCTTGTCGTTGCCCGACGCGAAAATTTTTATCCTATCCGTGACTTCAAAATCACTTTCGCGGCGCATGACTTGCACCTTGCTGATAATTTCGCGGACAAAGCCCTCCTCAATCAGCGCGGGCGTCAACGTCGTGGAAAGGGCAATCGAAACGTCGCCGTCGCTCTGGCAGTTGAAGCCTTCGCTCTGCGTTATCGTTATCTCAATGTCTTCCGCCGTCAAAGTGATGTCGCCAAGTTTAAGTTCGCCCGTCTTGTCGAGTTCGAGTTTAGCGGCTTGCCCGTCGAGTTTTTCGAGCGCGGCTTTGACTTCGCCCATACGTTTGCCGACCTTCTTGCCGAGAACGCGGAAATTCGGCTTGATATTGTAGCTAATAAAATCGTCCATATCTGCGCGGAATTCGACGCGTTTAACGTTCAGCTCGTCTTCGATAATCTCTACAAAGAATTCCGGCAAAGCCTCCGCCTTGACGAACATATCAGCGACAGGTTGACGATTCTTGATATTAGCCGCGTTCCTTGCCGC
>JAFXNB010000150.1 GCA_017529935.1 Selenomonadaceae bacterium | reverse complement strand
TACTCTTCGACAAAGGTCACAAGCTTTGGGTCGTCGGCTACGAGCTGTGCAAGTGGAGAGTTTATCCAAAAAGCTGTTAATGCTCCTATGGTCGAAAAGATTATGCCGGCGATTACACAAGCGACAAACATGTCGGAGGCGGCTTTAATCTTACGTTCGCCCAGCCAAATCGCCGCAAGCGTCGCGCCGCCCAAGCCTAAAATCAGTCCGGGCAGATGCAAGATCTGAATTATCGGACTGGCAAGAGTGACGGCTGATAACGCTTCCACGCCGATTAAGTTACCGACAATCACCGCGTCGACGACCGAGCCCATATGCATTGCCATTTCCGACAAGAAACTTGGAATCAGATAGCGATAAAATTTTTTGCTTACAAGATAATCGTTGCGTGCATATTCCATGATTTAAAATCTCGCGTTCCCTTCAAAGAATCCAAGAGTATCCAAAGCCTCTATGGCATTCTGTATATAATTTTCGTCGGTGATAGACCAACGGCATTTCAAGCGATAAAGAGCCTTGACGGTGAAGGCGTCGTCGTGGTCGATTTCCTCATACAACTTTTTATCTGATTCATTGTAAGCAATAAGACTTGACACGAACAAATTTTTATCCTCGTCTTGCATGGCAAGCTTCAAGGCAACGTCGAAGTCTTCATCGCTGACAACATCAATCTTAATGCCGTATTCGTTCGCCACGTGAATAATATCGCCCATTTGAACGCGGTGGCTGTTGACGGCGTGGAAAACGGTAAATTCGGCATTGGTGTCGGCGAGAGTAACAATCATGTGCGCGGTCTGGTCAATCGGCGAAAATTCGGTTGGCTCATCTAAAAGCGACACGGGGAACTTGCCGATAATGGAATAACTTCTAATGTCACGCATAAAGGCATTGTTCGAGAAGTTGATTTGGAATTCGCCGTCGGAAATGCGACTCATCAGATTGCCCACGCGAATAATTTTCCCGTCGAGTTTTCCTTGCCCGATTGCGGTTAAAACTAATTCTTCCGCTTGGAATTTTGAGTAAACGTATTTATTCAACGTGACTTCTTGCCCAATGTAAAAATCCTTCTCGGTGAGTTTTCGACCGGCGGGAATATTTTGCCCGACGTTATCGCCGGCTACGCTGACTGTTGAAATTTGAATCAAGCGCGTATGTTTTGCTATGCAAAGGTTTATCAAATTGCGCACGCCTTCTACATTTATGCGCGTCAAAATGTTGGACGCCGCGAAATGTTTAACGCAAGCCGCGCAGTTTATCAGTGTCTTAAATGGGCAATCAATCAGCGCGTTGACTGCCTCGACGTTTGTAATGTCGCCGTCAATAACCGTAACGCGCTCGTTAAAAGCTTTTTCCATTGAAGAACTAAAATAATAAATAAACAGCGTGCGCAGACGTTTTTTAGCCGTAGCCTGTTTGTTACTGCGAATGAAGCAGAAAATTTTCGCCGAAGTATTTTTCAGCAGTTCGTAGAGGACGTGAATCCCCAAAAAGCCCGTCGCTCCAGTCAGCAGAACATCGCCCAAGCCCTCGTGATGAATTTCGTTGACGTATTCCACGCGGTTTTTTTCAAGTGCGCTATTAATTTGGAAAAGTTCATTGAGGAAGGAGCTGTCCTCAAGCGGCTCAAAGATTTGTGGCGTTGAAATTTTTTTCTCGACGCGCTCAGGTGTCGGAGCTTGATGCTTTAAAATGTAAGCCTCCAACTTTTCCACCGTCGGATATTTGAAAATGTCAGCGTAGACAATCGGCAAATTCTTCAAGAACGCCGCCATTGCCACTTTCGACGCGGCAAGCGATGTTCCGCCGACCTCAAAGAAATTTTCATCTGCGCCGATATTTTTTCTGCCGAGTGCCTTTGCAAACATTTCGCACAACGTTTTTTGCAATTCGGTTGCGGCAACTTTTTTATCGTCCTCTTCGAATTGCAAAACAGGTTCGGGCAGAGCTTTCTTATCGATTTTTCTGTTGGCGGTGAGCGGGAAGGATTCAAGTTGCATGAGAACGCCGGGCACCATGTAAGCCGTCAATGATGCCGCCAAATGTTTTCTTAGCTCGTCAAGGTCAATTTGCTTTTCGGCAGTGAAGTAGCCGGCAAGATAATCGCCCGCCGCATTTTTCTTCACGACCACGATACTTGCCTTGACGCCGTCGAAATTATTCATGACGGATTCAATCTCGCCGAGCTCGACGCGCAAGCCGCGCAACTTTACTTGATTGTCCGTCCGTCCGTGGAAGGCAATTTCGCCGTTGGGCAAAAGCCGTGCCAAGTCGCCGCTCTTGTACGCGGGCTTATCCCACAGCTTGATAAAAACTTTCTTCGTGAGGTCGTCGCGATTGATATAGCCGCGCCCGATTCCGTCGCCCAAAATCGTCATTTCGCCGAGCGCGCCAATCGGCAGCGGACGATTTTTTTCATCGGTCATAACGACTTTGACGTTTGAATTAGGAAAACCGATTGTTATATTCTCTGCCGACTCGATTGCTTTCATCGTGCAACTGATTGTCGCTTCAGTCGGGCCGTAGCCGTTCATGATGTAGATTTCGGGATTGACGGCGCGGAGTTTTGTAAACAATGCGGCGGGAAAAGCTTCCGCTCCAAAGTCCACCGATTTAATTTGCCGCACGACCGATTCAAATTCCGGCAAGTCGATTAGGTTTGCGAGGTAAGACGGCGTGCAAGTCATCAAGTCGACGGAATTTTTTTCGCACAAAGCTTTAAGCATGAGCGGATTGTGAATTTCGTCTTCGTTCGCCATGCAGATTGTCAGCCCGTGCGCCAGCGGAATAAATTCTTCCATAATCGACACGTCGAAAGTAATCGCCGCCAATGCCAATGAAATTTTTCCGCGCTCGGTGTAGCCCAAAATCTCATGATTCTTCGGGTTGGCGTCGACGAAATTAACGAGGTTGTGATTAGTCAGCATAACTCCCTTAGGCTTGCCCGTCGAGCCGGAAGTATAAATGCAATAAGCCAGCGCATCATAAGGTACATTGACGTTGAGATTTTCTCCGGAAATTTTTTCCGATTGCGTATCCTCGACCAGGCATATAAAAATTCCCAGCCCGTCGAAAAATTCTTTGCGGTGATTGTAAATGTCGCGGGTCGTGACAAGATGTTTTGCGTTGGCGTCAGTCAAGATAAAATCAACGCGGTCATCGGGGTAATCGGGCGTCATTGGCAGGAACGCGCCGCCCGCTTTCAATATCCCTTGACGAGCTATATAAACCTCAAGCCCGCGATTTAACATGACGGCAACAATTTTTTCTACACCGACGCCGCGACTTTGTAAGACGTGCCCGAGCCGATTAGCCGCCGCGTTCAGTTCTGCATACGTCAAAGATTTTCCGTTGGCGATTGCAGCAACTCTATCGGGAAATTTTTCCGCGCTGTCCTGCAAAAG
>JAFXNB010000149.1 GCA_017529935.1 Selenomonadaceae bacterium | reverse complement strand
AATTCCGTCTACCACGAAAAGGTGGAAATTCCCGGCTCCAAGATCAAAGTCGCGATTGCCGACGTGCTCAAGCGCGAAGGCTACATCAAAGACTACAGCTTCGCCGAGGACAATAAGCAGGGCGTTCTTACCGTCAAGCTCAAATACGGTCCCGAACGCGAAAAAGTCATCACGGGCATTAAGCGCATCTCCCGTCCCGGTCTCCGTCAATACACCAAGCGCAAAGATCTTCCCCGCGTGCTCGGCGGTCTCGGTATCGCCATTATCTCCACGTCTCATGGGATTATGAGCGACAAACAGGCTCGCAAAGCGGGTCTCGGCGGCGAAGTCATCGCTTACGTCTGGTAACGGAGGTGCCAACATGTCTCGAATCGGAAGAGCACCGATACACATTCCCGCCGGCGTCACCGTCTCTGTCGGCGATGATAATCTGGTGCATGTCAAAGGTCCCAAGGGCGAATTGTCCCGCAAGATCTCCACGGAAATGAAAATAACCATTGAGGACGGCGTTCTCACGGTGGCGCGCCCCTCGGACGATAAAACGCACAGAAGTTTGCACGGGTTGAGCCGCACCCTTATCAACAATATGGTCGTCGGCGTCACCCAAGGCTTCACCAAAAATCTTGAAATTGCGGGCGTCGGCTATCGTGCCGCCAAACAGGGCAACAACTTAAACCTGTCGCTCGGATATTCGCACCCCGTCGTTATCGTGCCGCCCAAAGGTATCAGCTTCGAGGCTCCGACCGCCACGACAATTTCAGTCCACGGCATCGATAAGGAACTCGTCGGCGCAGTCGCCGCAAATATTCGCGGTTGGCGTGAACCTGAACCCTACAAGGGCAAAGGCATCAAATACGCAGGCGAACACATCCGCCGCAAGGAAGGTAAAGCCGGCGCGAAGGGCAAGAAATAATTCGGAGGCATAATCATGAACATCGAACACGTTGCCATCTACGTCAACAATCTCGAAGTCGTTAAAAATTTCTTCGTAAAATATTTCGGCGCGAAGCCCAGCGAAAAGTACACCAACTTCCGCCAAGACTTCAGCAGTTATTTCCTCGTATTCGACAACGGCTCGCGTTTTGAAATTATGCACCGCTCCACTATGATCGACCCCAAGAAAGCTAAGTATCGTTCCGGCTATCATCACGTCGCGTTGAATGTCGGCGGCAAAAAAGATGTCGACGAACTCACCGCAAAAATCGAGGACGACGGATTTTTTATCGTCGCCGCTCCCAGAACCACGGGCGACGGCTACTACGCCAGCATCGTCACCGACCCCGAAGGCAACGAAATTGAACTTCTTGCGGGCAATGTTAATTGACTGAACGGAGGTAACTACCATGAAAATTGAACACGTTGCCATGTATGTCAATGATTTGGAGGCGGAGAAAGATTTCTTCGTCAAATACTTCAACGCCAAGGCAGGCTCCAAGTACACCAACTTCCGCAATGACTTCAGCAATTACTTCCTCAAGTTCGACGACGGCTCGCGTCTCGAAATTATGATGCGCAACAGCTCCGTCAATCCCGACAAAGTTCGCTATCGCACGGGCTATCACCACATTGCCATTTGCGTCGGCGACCGTAAAGACGTTGACGACATGATGAAAAAATTCGACGCAGACGGAGTTATCGTTGTCAGCGGCGCACGCACTACCGGCGACGGCTACTACGAGGCTGTTGTCGTCGACCCCGAAGGCAACGAAATTGAAATCATCGCGGAAGATACGCAAGACATCCGCAGCTAATTTCTAAAAGGAGGAAGTCGCAGTGCTTCTGAAACCTGACAAAAATAAATTGCGCCAAAAAAGACATTTGCGCGTTCGCAATCACGTCGCGGGCACGGCTGAACGTCCGCGCCTGAATGTGTTCCGCAGTCTCGCGCACATTTACGCGCAAATTATCGACGACGATAAGGGCATTACGCTCGCGGCGGCAAGCTCGGTCGAAAAAGGCTTCGACGGCAAAGGCGGCAATATCGCGGCGGCTAAGGCTGTCGGCGCGGCTATCGCCAAAAAAGCTCTCGAACGCGGCATCACCGAAGTCGTCTTTGATCGCGGCGGCTACATCTATCACGGTCGCGTTGCCGCTCTGGCTCAGGCTGCTCGCGATGCCGGTCTCAAATTCTAATGCAAAGGAGGTTCTTTTATGCCCCGAAATGAAACTGATACTCCCGAATTCGAGGAGAAAGTTGTTTTTATTAATCGTGTCGCTAAGGTTGTCAAGGGCGGGCGTCGTTTTTCATTCAGCGCGCTGGTCGTCGTCGGCAATCGTAACGGCAAAGTCGGCGTCGGACTCGGCAAGGCCGCTGAAGTCCCCGAAGCCATTCGCAAGGGCGTCGACGATGCCAAGAAAAATTTAATCGAGGTCGCCCTCAAAGACCGCTCCATTCCTCACGGCGTCGTTGGCGTCTTCGGTGCCGGCAAAGTTCTCTTGCGCCCCGCCTCCAAAGGTACCGGCGTTATCGCTGGCGGCGGTGCTCGTGCTGTCTTGGAACTCGCCGGTGTTCATGACATCTTGACCAAATCACTCGGCTCCTCCAATCCCAATAACATGGTCCGCGCCACTCTTGAGGGTCTTAAAATGTTGAAGCGCGCCGAAGTCGTTGCTCAACTGCGCGGCTTGTCCGAGCTTTAAGGAGGGTTGTGACGTGTTGAAAATTACTTTGGTCAGAAGCCTTATCGGCCGTCCCGACTCTCAGCGCAAAACCGTCCGTTCGCTCGGCTTGCGCAAGTTGCATTCCTTTTCCATTCTCCCCGATTCTCCCTCCATTCGCGGACAAATCCATAAGGTCGCTCATCTACTCCACGTTGAGGATTACAAGGAGGCTCATGCTGATGAAATTGCACGATCTTAAACCTGCACAAGGCTCTCGCAAGGACAAAACGCGCCTCGGTCGTGGTACCGGCTCTGGTTGCGGCAAAACCTCCGGCAAAGGTCACAAAGGTCAGAAAGCCCGCAGCGGCGGCGGCGTCCGCCCTGGTTTTGAAGGTGGACAGATGCCGATATATCGTCGCTTACCGAAACGAGGCTTTAAAAACATTTGGCGCAAAGAATACGCCGAAGTGAACGTTGGGACGCTGGAAAATTTTGAGGCGGAAACAACTGTTGACGCGGTCGCGCTGGTCGAAGCTGGCATTTTGAAAAACGTGCTCGACGGCGTGCGGATATTGGGTGAAGGTTCTTTGACAAAGAAATTGAACGTAAAAGCGCAGGGTTTCACGAAGAGCGCTGTGGCGAAAATCGAAGCGGCAGGCGGCACTGTTGAGGTAATTTAAAGTGTCGGCAGTGGCTAACATTTTCAAAATCCCGGAGTTGCGGCAGCGAATAATATTTACGCTGATAATGTTCGCGGTGTTCCGCATGGGGACGCATATCCCGGTGCCTGGGGTTGACCCGACGGCGATAGAGCAGCTGTTCAATAACGGGAGTTTGTTTGGGCTGTTGGATTTATTTTCGGGCGGGGCGTTCAGCAAGTTTTCGATATTTGCGATGAGTATCACGCCGTACATCAACGCGGCGATCATCATGCAGTTGTTGACAGTGGTGGTGCCGACTTTGGAGCAGTGGAGCAAAGAAGGCGCGGAAGGTCACAAGAAGACGACGCGCTTGACGAGGAAGCTGACGGTGGTGTTGGCATTTGCGCAAGCGGTTGGCATGAGTATCGGGCTGAAGGCGGCAGTGTTGAATCCCAATCCGGTGAACATTTTGATAATCGCGATAACGTTGACGGCTGGAACAACGCTTTTAATGTGGATAGGCGAGCAAATCACGGCGCAAGGGGTCGGCAATGGCATATCGCTGATAATATTCGCGGGGATAGTAGCGGCGTTGCCGAAAAATATCGCGACAATCTTCCAATATGTGCAAGCGGGGACGATAAATTATTTCAGCGTGGTGTTGTTTGCGTTGATAGCTATAGCGATGATAGTTTTTGTTATCTACGTGGAGGCGGCACTTCGGCGAATCCCGATAACCTATGCAAAACGGGTAGTTGGAGCCAGAGCCTATGGCGGACATCAAAGTCATTTGCCGCTGAAGGTGAATCCGGCTGGGGTTATACCGATAATTTTTGCGTCTAGTGTGCTAATGTTCCCGATAACGGTTGTGCAGTTCATTGACAATCCGACGATCCAAAAAGTGGCGGCGCACCTGCAGTGGGGCACTCCGTTGCAAACTTTTCTGTACGTCGTGCTTATAATATTTTTCACGTATTTTTACACGGCGGTCACGGTGAAGATAGCGGACATGGCGGACAATCTGAAAAAGTACGGGGCGTTCATACCTGGGATACGACCGGGTCAACCGACGGCAGATTATGTTGATTATGTACTGACAAGGCTGGTAACGGCGGGTTCTCTTTACCTTGCGTTCGTGGCGGTGTTGCCGAATTTGATAGGTGCGGCGACGCACATTCAAGGGGTATACTTTGGTGGGACGGCGTTGTTGATAGTGGTGAGCGTGGCGTTGCATACGATGCAGCAGATTGAAGCAATGGTCGTCATGCGGCACTATGAAGGCTTCATGAGGTGATTTTTATGCAAATAATTTTAATGGGAGCCCCTGGTGCCGGTAAGGGAACACAGGCGGCTTTCTTGGTGGAGCGATATAAGATTCCGCAGATTTCGACGGGCGACATGTTTAGAGCGGCGGTTAAAAATGGCACGGCTCTGGGGCTGGAGGCAAAGACCTACATGGCGTCTGGCAAGCTTGTCCCCGACACCGTGACTATAGGCATAGTTCGCGAGCGGTTAGCTGAGGGCGATTGCAAAGCGGGCTTTATCTTGGACGGCTTCCCGCGTACTGTTGAGCAAGCGGACGCGCTAAATAAAATCTTAGACGAGCAGGGCAAAAAAATTTCTTGCGTGCTGAATATCTCGGTTCCGTCGGAATACTTGATAGAGCGAGCAGTGGGTCGTCGAGTCTGTAAAAGTTGCGGCGCAACCTACCACGTCAAGTTCAATCCGCCGAAAGTCGCTAATACCTGTGATAACTGTGGTAGCGACTTGTATCAGCGCACCGACGACACCGCCTCGACAATGCAAAACCGTCTGGCAGCGTATGAATCCTCCACCCGCCCTTTAATCGATTATTACAAAAAAATGGGCGTGTACAGCGAAATAGACGGCCGCCAAACAATAGCCAAAGTCACCGAAGATTTGATTAACGTCTTGACCTCGGTGAAAGATTAAACCGGAGGCGACAACCATGTCAAAGCAAGACGTAATCGAAGTTGAGGGCAAAGTCTTGGAGGCTCTGCCGAATGCGATGTTTCAAGTGGAGTTGCCGAACGGTCACAAAGTTCTGGCGCACGTTTCGGGGAAAATCCGCATGAACTTTATCAGAATTCTGCCTGGCGACAAAGTCACAATCGAACTTACCCCCTACGACTTGACGCGCGGCAGAATTACCTACCGGTTCAAATAACTATGGACAATAATCAGCAAACGTGATACATTATCGAATTGTTTAAGGAGGCGGTAATATGAAAGTTAGACCGTCAGTTAAAAAAATGTGCGACAAATGCAAGATCATCAAGCGCAAAGGGCGCGTCATGGTCATTTGCGAAAATCCCAAGCACAAACAGCGTCAAGGTTAAGGAGGTGAAAAAATTATGGCACGTATAGCCGGTGTAGATTTGCCCCGTGACAAGAGAATCGAATACGCTCTTACGTACATTTTCGGAATCGGGCTGCCCACGTCGCAGAAAATTTTGGCGATGACGGGCGTCAATCCTGACACGAGAACCAAAGATCTCACGGACGACGAGGTTGTTAAACTTCGTGATGCTATCGACCACAACTTCGTAGTGGAGGGCGACCTTCGCCGCGACGTTCAGATGGACATCAAGCGACTCATTGATATTGGCTGTTATCGCGGACGCCGTCACCGTCTCGGTCTCCCTGTTCGTGGACAGAACACCAAAAACAACGCTAGGACTCGCAAGGGTCCCAAAAAACTCGTCCAGGGCAAAAAGAAGGAGTAATCCTTAAAGGAGGTTAAGACAGGTGGCAACAAAGAGAACAGTTCGCGCCAAAAAGAAAGTTCGCAAGAATATAGAATACGGCGTGGCGCACATCAGCTCCACGTTTAACAATACGATTGTCACGCTCACCGACAAAAGCGGCAACGCAATTTCTTGGGCGTCGGCGGGCGGCTTGGGCTTCCGTGGCTCGCGCAAATCAACTCCTTTTGCCGCGCAGATGGCGGCGGAGACTGCTGCTAAGGCGGCAATGGAGCACGGCTTGAAACAAATCGAAGTTTACGTAAAAGGACCGGGCGCAGGTCGCGAGGCGGCTATCCGTTCGCTCCAGGCTACGGGTTTGGAAGTCAACATGATTAAAGACGTGACGCCCATTCCGCACAACGGCTGCCGTCCGCCCAAACGTCGCAGAGTTTAATTTGGAGGTGCAAATATGGCAATCGATAGAACTCCCGCATTGAAACGCTGCCGCGCACTCGGAATTGAACAGGCGGTTATCGGTCGTTCGCGCAAAGTTAGCGAGAAAAAACATCAGCAACAGCGCATGAACCGCAAAGTCAGCGAGTACGGCTTGCAGCTTAAGGAAAAACAGAAAGCAAAATTTATCTACGGCGTGCTTGAACGTCAATTCCGCAACTACTACGAAAAGGCGAAGAAGATGCCCGGCGTCACTGGCGAAAATCTTTTAATCCTGCTTGAACGCCGCATTGACAACGTTGTCTTCCGCATGGGCTTTGCTAACACCCGCCGTCAAGCGCGGCAATTCGTTCGCCACGGTCACATCACCGTTAATGGCAAGCGCGTCGACATTCCGTCGGCATTGGTCAGCGTCGGTGACGTGATTGAAGTTTGCGAGAAAAGTCAGGGCAAGGAAGTTTTCAAGGCGATTAAAGAAGTCAACAACGCCCTCAGCGCGCCGCCGTGGATTGATTCTAACCAAGCCAACCTTAAAGGCTCGGTTACTCGTTTCCCGACCCGCGAAGACATCAGCGACATTCCCGTCAATGAACAGTCCATCATCGAGTTGTACTCCAGATAATTCGTCCCGACAGAAATTTTCTGTGAAAGGAGCGGATTTCTTGTGATTGACAACGATAAGAACGAAAACCAAAAGCCGCCGAAGATTGAGATGGTCGAAATCAGCGAGGACGGCAATTACGGAAAATTTGTCTGCGAACCGCTGGGACGCGGCTACGGAATTACACTCGGCAACAGTCTGCGTCGTATGCTCCTTTCGAGCTTGGACGGCGCGGCGGTCACGTCGATTAGGATTGACGGCGTGCTCCACGAATTTTCTACAATTCCCGGCGTGCGCGAAGACGTTACAAATATCGTCCTTAACGTCAAGGAGCTTTGCTTGAAGATTGACGAGGAGAAGAATAAATTGCCGCAGTATTTCGCGCAAGTCACTTCCACGCCGCCGAGAACTTACACGCTCAGAATTGATGTTGACGTTGAGGAAGAAATTAAAAACGGCACGCATTCTGGCGGGCGCAGGGAAGTCACTGCCGAAGATATTGAGTGCGACCCCAGCATTGAGATTTTGAATCCCGATTTGCACATTGCGTGGCTAAACGAGACCGGCAAACTTAAAATGGACATGACGGCTCGGAGCGGGCGCGGCTATGATCCGGCGGAAAAAAATAAAAATCCCGATGACATAATCGGCACAATCCCAATCGATTCAATCTTCTCGCCTGTCCTGCGCGTCAATTACGACGTGACGGACACCCGCGTCGGCAACGAAATGGACTTTGACAAGCTGACGTTGGAAGTTTGGACGAATGGTACGTTGCGCCCCGAAGAGGCGGTTGCTAAGGCGGCGGCGGTTTTAATCGCGCACATGAAACTTTTCCAGAGCATGGACACCGTCGCGTTTGAGGAAATGGAAGAATCCGGCGAACTGGCAGCTAAGGAGCCTGACGACGAAATTTCCGTGACGATGGATAAAAACCTCGCCAAGCCAATCGAGGAGCTGGAGTTGTCCGTTCGTTCGCAAAACTGCTTGAAGCGGGCGGGCATTAACATCGTTGCGGATTTGGTCGAAAAGAGCGAAGAAGAGATGATGAAGTTCCGCAATCTCGGTCGCAAATCGTTTGAGGAAATTAAGCAGAAGATGGGCGAGCTGGGCGTTTCCTTCAGGCAGCCGCCGAACGTACCGAACTTGAACATGCTGGACGAATAAATTCGCAGGAAGGAGGAAATTTGATGAGCTACAGGAAACTCGGCAGGAACAGCGGCGCGCGCAAGGCGATGTTCAGAAGTCTGCTGGCTGCGATTTTCAAATATGAGCGCATTGAAACGACGGAAGCGCGTGCTAAGGAGCTTCGCAAATTCGCGGAAAAAGTCGTGACGCTTGCTAAACGCGGCGACTTGAATGCACGCCGCCAAGCAATAAGTCTCGTCGCGGACGTCGACGTTGTGCATAAAATTTTCGAGGAGCTTCCCGAAAAATACAGCGAACGCGCGGGCGGCTACACTAGGATTTTGAAACTTGCACCGCGTCGCGGAGACGCCGCACCCATGGTTTTGATTGAGCTGGTGTAAAATATTTTTGCTAATAAAAAGATGCTGTCCGGTAAGTCGGAGAGCATTTTTTTACGCTTGTGGAAGGAGGCGGATAAATTGAAATCGGCAAGCGCGATAATCGAACGGCTGGCAAATTTTTTTCAGCGGCGCAGCGAAGTTGAGCCTAACGAATTGATTAAAGCTTTGGAACGCGAAGTCGCCAAGCAGAAAAACAAGGAGAGCCTCGTCCCGAATTCTTACACGATTTATCTTTGCGAGGAGGATTGTCACCGCTTGAGTGCGTCGCGGCTGATTAAGGCTTTGCATGAGGCGATTGAGCGCAAAGTTATCCGCGAAGATTGTTTCATGGAAGGTGCGCTCACCGTCAAGATAAAAAAAATGACCGCCGACGACAACGCGATTGTCATTGTGTCGAGTTACGTCGACGACGCCGCGCAGGAAGAGGACACGATTAATCTTGAAAACGACGTGCTGTCACCGACGCTGATTCAAGACGCGGAGACTTCTGACGACGACAAGACAATCATCGCCAACAAAACAAAAATCGTCGGGACGATGCGCACCGCCACGTCGCGAAGAGTTGAATATAATTTGGCACTGCTCACCGATTACAAGACGGCGGAAGTTGTCTTCGGCGAACGGCAAATTTATCTGGGACGCAAGGAGACAAATGATTTCGTCCTAGCCGACGAGAGCGCGTCGCGAATTCACGCTTACATCGCCTACGAGCGGCACCGCCATGTTCTTTACGACGCGGGCAGCTTGAACGGCACCTTCGTCAACAGGCGACCGATAAGCCGCCGCGAACTCAAGGACGGCGACAAAATTTTAATCGGTCGCACGACGCTAACTTATAAAGTTCTGTAAAAAAAATCCCTCGCAACTTCGCGGGGGATTAATTTTTTGTTCAGCTTGCAACGTTTTGAGATTTTTTTTGACGGAGCCGCGCCGGTTTAAATTTCGCGAGTTCTTCCTTTGTAAGTTTTGGAATGTCGCTGAAATCAATTTCGTCGTTGCTCATTTTTCCCAATTCGTCGAGCCTGCGGATTTGTTCCTCGGTGAGCGGCGGCATTCCCTTATAAATTCGGATACTGCCCATAATATTCAGCCTCCTCGAATCGTCAAGAAATACTCGCGCCTCGTCCTCAAAATAAATTTAGCAAAAAGTTTTAGCACCGTCAAACGAAAAACCCTCCGACTTTTGCCGAAGGGATTTTGTTTGCTTGTTTTGCAACCTTGACGCCGCAGTTTGGCTGTTTCAGATGATTTTTTTACCAGTCCCAATCCTTTACGTCCATGAACTTATGGCAGTATTCCATTGCGTGCCTGCGTGCTTCGCTTTGGGTGATTTTCTTGGTGCCGAGGTAATATTCATTGCCGCTTATTGCTCCGTTGTGTGCGGTAAACGTGATTCCGACCTTTGCCCAACCGGCTTTAATTTCGTCTTGGATTTTGCTACCGGGAGTAAACGCGATTCTGAGTGCGCCGTAGCGGTCGGTTGAACCGTTCAAGCTGTTGAGGAAGCGACTGTCCGCCGCCGTTTCCGCCCAAGTGCCGCCTGCGACCTGGTCGAGTTCCTCATCGCTCATTGCTTCGAGTGCCGTGTCGATTTTTTTGATGTTGTCTTCTCTGGTT
>JAFXNB010000148.1 GCA_017529935.1 Selenomonadaceae bacterium | reverse complement strand
GTGTCAGTGGTTCGATTCCGCTCTGAGGCACCATTTCGATTTTAAGCTTATTATGGAGATAAATGTATGGCAATTCTAAGAGAACTTGTGGCTAGCAATTATCAAGCTAGACGATTAACAGAAACATGGGGAGAGTATAGTACGTCATATTATGGTGGAGAAAAATTTTTTCATATTCGTACTTTCGGAAGTGAGTATAGAGAAAGAGAAAATTTGGGAAAAGTTGCTCAACAGATAGATTTAAATAAAGAAATGGCTGAAAAACTTGTAGCTTTATTGAAAGCAGAGTTTGATTTATAAATGCCGGCTTAGCTCAATTGGCAGAGCAGCTGATTTGTAATCAGCAGGTTGTAGGTTCAAGTCCTATAGCCGGCTCCAAGCGGGTGTAGCTCAATGGTAGAGCTCCAGCCTTCCAAGCTAATCACGTGGGTTCGATTCCCATCACCCGCTCCAAAAGCCGGGGTGGCGGAACTGGCAGACGCACGGGACTTAAAATCCTGCGAGAGTAAAATCTCGTACCGGTTCGATTCCGGTCCTCGGCACCACCTTTCTAAGGAGTGAGTTTGAATGACGATTTATCTGGTTGCCTATCAAATTGACGAAGATAACTTAGAGAATCAGAACTACGATGATTTTCTTGAAGCTTTGGAAGAATACGACGGTTATTGCCAGATTTTTGATAACTTGTGGTTTGTCTGTTCGGAAGGTTCGGCGGACGACGTGCACGAGGATTTGGTTCAGCATCTTTACGACGGCGATTTTATTCTTATTACGGAAATGGGCGATGATTATCGCGGTTTCTTGCCCGAAAGTGCCGTTGATTGGCTCAATGAAAACATCTGATTGCGTGCGGTAGTGGCGGAATGGCAGACGCGCTAGCTTCAGGCGCTAGTGGGGGCAACCCCGTGGAGGTTCAAGTCCTCTCTGCCGCACCAACAATTAAATATGCGGTCGTGGTGGAATAGGCAGACACGCTGCTTTGAGGGGGCAGTGCTCACAAGGCGTATGAGTTCAAGTCTCATCGACCGCACCATAACACGCGGTTGTGGTGGAATAGGCAGACACGCTGCTTTGAGGGGGCAGTGCTCACAAGGCGTATGAGTTCAAGTCTCATCAACCGCACCAATAAGAAATTTCAGCGCGAGGATTCGTCCCCGCGCTTTTAGCTTATTTAGGAGGAGTAGTTATCTTGAGCGAAATTTTTTCTGATTCAGTTCGCGGCAATTTCCCTAAAAGTCAAGACGATTTGTCTGCGCGGCTGAAAAGTATCGAACGCTGTATCAACAACGACGAAAATCTTCGGGAAGTCAATGTCGAATTCTGCAAGCGTGCGTTCAGATTGTTGGCGGATTGCGGCTTGATAACCGAGGAGAACGTCCGATTTTTGAGCTACGCTGAGGCTTGCGAAAACTACGACCGAAATTGAAATTTCCTTACAATCCAACAGAGGGCGTCTTGCGCAAAGTCAAAAATTCCTACGAGATTTACGACGCTAAAGGTTATCAGAGATTTTATCGTGATAGTAACATGTGTGTGCTTTGCGGCGGTCAGGAATATTTAATAGCCACAAATTGGTTCGGTGATCCTCCGGAGGGTGGAGGTCTCCCTGCTAACAGGCGTGCATTTTATAATTGGGTGTCGTTGAAAACTCAATCCAAGTTCAAAAACGTTTAAGTAAAAAAAATTACCCCTGCCAACTCGACAGGGGCTTTTTTTATTAAATTAAACGTTGAAGCGGAAATAGGTGACGTCGCCGTCCTGCATGATGTAATCTTTGCCCTCTAAACGGACAAGCCCTTTGTCGCGGGCGGCAGTGACGGAGCCGAGCTTAATCAAGTCGTCGTAGTTTACAATCTCCGCGCGAATGAAGCCGCGTTCAATGTCGCTGTGAATTTTGCCCGCCGCCTTAACCGCAGGCGTGCCCTTTTTAATCGTCCACGCGCGACACTCGTCAGCCCCCGCCGTGAGGAAAGTCATCAGCCCCAGCAAATCGAACGCCGCATGAATCAATCTATCAAGACCGGAACCTTCCAAGTCCAAGTCAGCTAAAAATTCTTTGGCTTCGTCCGCGTCCAGTTCGGCGATTTCCGATTCGACTTTGGCGCAAATGACGACAACTTGAGCGTCCTCCGTCGCGGCAAGTTCCCGAACTTTTTTAACGTAAGCATTTTCCGCCGTCAAATCGTCTTCGGCGACGTTGGCAATGTAGAGCGTCGGCTTGAGCGTCAACAAATTTGCGTCACGAATTATAGAAAGTTCGTCGTCGGTCAAGTTCAAACTCCGCGCGGGTTTCGCCTCGTTCAAAGAATTTTTCACGCGCTCCAAAATTTCAGATTCAAGCTTTGCCTCCTTGCTACCCGATTTTAAAAGTTTGGCGACTTTGGCGAGCCGTTTATCCACAACGTCCAAATCGGCAAGACAAAGCTCCGTTTGAATCGTATCAATATCGCGCAACGGGTCAATCGTGTCGGCGACGTGCGTGATGTTCTCGTCCTCAAAACAGCGTACAACGTGGGCGATTGCGTCAACCTGGCGAATGTGCTCCAAAAATTTGTTGCCAAGCCCTTCGCCCTTCGACGCGCCCTTGACAAGTCCCGCAATGTCGACAAAGCGAACACTCGCGGGCGTCGTCTTCTTCGAGCTGTAAAGTTTCGTTAAAACTTCAAGGCGATTATCGGGCACGGCGACAACTCCGACGTTCGGTTCAATCGTGCAGAACGGATAATTTGCCGCCTCCGCGCCGGCCTTAGTTATCGCGTTGAAAAGCGTAGACTTGCCGACGTTGGGCTGACCGACGATTCCGACTTCCAAACTGCTCATTAAATTTCCTCCTTACAAGCCGAGCGAATTCCAAATACTATCCACGCGGGCTTTGACTTCCGCAGACATTTCGATTTCGTCGGGCCATTCGCGGGCGTGACCTTCCTCCGCCCAAGTTTTTGTCGCGTCAATGCCGAGTTTGGCGCCCCATTTTGCATAGGGAGAAGAGTGGTCGAGCACGTCAAGCGGACCGTGAACAATTTCTAAATCGTGTTCGGCGTCGATGTTGTTGAAGACGCGCCACGCCACCTCGCTCAAATCCTGAACGTTGACATGCGAATCGACGACGATAATCATCTTGACGTTCATCATCTGCCCCAAACCCCACAGCGCGTGCATAACTTTGCGGGCGAGTCGATGCTGCCGTCGTCCACCGTCATGATGCCGCCGCCGGGAGGGTCGGCAATATCGGCCTTTTCGTCGAGTACCTCGGCAATCCTGCGCGCACTGGCTGCAC
>JAFXNB010000016.1 GCA_017529935.1 Selenomonadaceae bacterium | reverse complement strand
CTCTTCGACAAATTCGACCGCTAACTTTTCTTACTTACACAATTTACTTGACACTACCTCGAGCCGTTTCTGCTAGGTCAAATATCGCGGTGCGAAAGCTGTCTGGAAACGTTGTTTTGCTTACATCGAACAACTCAAGCGCGGTGCCTTTCCTAATGACAATGCCTTTTTCAAATTGCTTTATCTTAGAGTAGTAGAGGTGCAAAAAAAGTGTGCAGACCGCCCAGTTGCCAACAGGTCGCTCGTTCGCAATCAGCTACTATTAAACGACCGTCTCGCTGCCCTCTTCGACAAATTCGACCGCTGATTTTTCTACTTACACAATCTGCTTGACACTGCCGCGGGTTTGCTTATCAACGTGACTCATCATCAAACCCGTCTTGGCTTGCGATAGTTGCGCATAAGTAGCTTCACGTCTTGATAGCATTTGTCGAATTCTTCGCGGATAGGTCGTCCTTACAGCCGAAAACTTCTATAGCCGCCGTGTTGTCCTCCAAAATGTTACTCGCGGGCGTTTCCGTAAATTCAACGATACGCTTAATTTTTTCCCGCACAAGTTTCAAAGCCTTAAATCGCTTACTTGAAGAATTTTTGAAACTAGAACTTTCGTCAAGGACAACCATATCAAACGACCAAGAATTTCTGAATGCTCGACAAGCCACTGAGTATTTTCGCGGTTGATAACATAGACATCGTCCGGCGTGTCAAGTGCCCGTAGTCTCTGCTGAACATTGCCAAGCACAGGAACAATTCTCATGCCGCGCAGGTGTTTCCATTTCTTCGCCTCTGCAGTCCATGTAGCTTCCGCTACCTTTTTAGGTGCGATAATCAGCGGCTTCGACACATCCCACCGATTAAGCCTAAGCTTGCGTAGGGTTGTCAGCGTTACGTTTCCTTAGCTCGCATATCATGTGCTTTTGAATTTTGGACAGCCGTCCCTTTTCGACTTTCAACACCTTCGACTAAGCGGCGTTCTAGTTTTTTTTCACTCAAGTTATTTTCTCTTTGCGTGAAACAATGTTTGCGCTGAAAGCCTCTTTGTTTTCCGCAATAGCCGAAGCGCACACTTTGTCGCGCTTGACAAGGACAGAATTGTTTTGCACAGAACCGCTCCAGAATATACGCCGATTGTCCAGCGACCACTTAAACCAGTCTTTTGGTATGGGTTTGCTCAAAAATTCAACGATTATGCCCTCTCTGCCGTTTGTTTCGCGATGCGCGTCTTGTTCAAGGGTTGCTGTTTCTTCTTCCTCGTCGATAAGATACAATCTTTCGCCGAGACGCCAACGCCGAACGGCTTCCGCCCAAATTCGACAAGCCATACGCCCTGTAACAGCTCGCTTGCTTCTTTGCCCTCGAATGTTCGGATTGTGTCATTGAACCAGCCCTTACTCATTTTATCTAGTAGCAAAGACTTACCAAGCCCTTGCGGTTCTGACAGAATCAGCATGTTGTCATATTTGCAACCGGGCTCCATGGCTCTGGCGACTGCCGCCGTGAAGGCTTTGCGTGTAACAGCTCGAACGTAATCGCAATCCTTTGCACGAGATAATCAATAAGCAAAGTGTCTACAGTGGCGGTTCTATAGAGTGGAAGATAATTCTAAAGGCTCAATGTTGTCAAAATCTAACGTTATAAGGTTTCGTCCCATGACGGCATCAGCCTTGCGTCGAACGTCCGATAATGTCCCCGCCACGAAGCCGCCGATGTCTTTCAAATTATCCTGCGCTGATTTTGTTAGCCGCAAAAGTCATTGTCTCCGTCGAGGTGTCTGCAAGCGAGTATAAAACTCTGACAGTAGAAGCGTTTGCTGTTGCCAGTTCATGCTCTTGCGATTGCCGCCGACGGTTATCTTTATGATTGAATTTTATTTTTTTTAACGATTGCAAGATTGAGCGTGACAGTATATCGTTTTTTCATGATTGAATATCCTCCACAATCACGGGCAACTTTTCTTTGAATACGTCGAGAATCTGCCCTGCAATAAATCTCATTTGCGAGTGCGCCGCCTTGTCAGTGCGTTGTTTAAGAATCGTGCGCCATGCACGCAAATTCGCCGTCATATACAGTTCGGACTTCAAACACAGCGGCAGGACAGCGCGGGCTTCTTCGGGCGTGTAATTTAACCTCAAGCACTGTTTGTATAATTCTTCCACGTCGAACAATGCGCCAAGCGGCGGTGTTCTGATAAAGGTCAGCTCGTCATATTTGACATAGCGGGTTGATTCGACGATAAAGCTGGCGTGTCTGTGGCGGACGAGCTCATATAGCGCGGTCGCAGATGATGTTGAAGGTCAAACAAATCTGTTCGGGGTTGATGTCGCCGACGAGTTTGGCGTTCAGTTCAATGATTTTCATGTTCAATCCTCCGTGAAATAAATCTGTCGAGTGTAGCGAATTGATTCAGCCACAGCAGATTTTGCTCGTCGTTGTCAAAGTCAAGCGTCATCGACTCACCGAACCAACCGTCAGCACTCAATGGCAAATCTTGCGCCCAAGGTATCGGCTCCGTCATTAATTTTAAAACTTCTGCGAGATTAACTTTATCTGCCGTGCATTTGATTACATCACGGGCAACCGCTTGGACGATGTTCTCAACCCATTTCCCACCATAGGTTTCAATTCGAGTCCACTGTTTACTCGTTTGGTCGACACCGCAATAGGTGACGGAGGGCTTACCCCATTGATTCGTATCAATTTCAGGGTGCGCATAGAAAAGTTTATGCTTACTCGGCAGAGTGATTGTCAGAAAATCGCCTTCGGCAGTAAACGTCAAACTGTTTACGGTGATTGAACAGCCCGTTTTAATAGCTACTATCGCCGCATTTTCGACCTTGTACCACAGCTCGACAATCGATTTCCGGCAAGCTCTCTTCGGGAATGCCCATATCAAGTGCGCCCATTGTGATTAACGCTCCAACGCCATTCTGATAACCGAGCGCAAGTTCGGCTACTTTGCCGCGTTGTCTTAAAGCGTATTCGGGATTGCCTTTCGATATTTTCTCAATCGGCACGCCGAACATTTGCCTTACCGACGCCTCATAAATTTTGCCGTGCGTTCTAAAAACTTCGAGCCGCCATTTTTGATTCGCGCTTCGATACTTGAAAAATCTGCGTCGATTAAAAAGTTGCCCTTGCCAGCGATAAAAGACGTGCGGATTAACTGTGATAGCGTGTCCATCGTCGAACCGAACAGCAAGTTCAATTTATCGGCGAACCATCTGTTCGATTCGCGCCGTAGAATTGCAAAAGTCCTCTGACGCGGTTATCTGCACGTGCCGACGCTTTAATTGCATCATATTTTTTTGTACTTGTTTTGCCGAGTTCCTGACGAATTTTCAGTACACGCGCGGCGGCTCCCGTATTCGATTCGAGCATTTGCGCAACCGTATCTTTGCGGAGATTATCAAATTTTTTGCCTGTGTTTTTTTCGAGCCATTTAGCCAGCTGATAAACGCTGTTGGGGTTTTCAATTCCCGTAATTGAAATAGCTTCCGCCATTAATTTTTGGCGTGTGGCGTCGGCGATTTCGAGTGCGCCTTGAATCAGCTCAACGTCGACGGCAACGCCACGAGTATTGATTACGATGTCTGTCGCCATTGCTTTTCAATTTCGTCGGACACGGGGAACGCTGAAAGCTGCCGTTACTCTTTGTAGGCATACATGGCACGCAGAAATTTTTTACTCCGTCGATAATCATTTTCGCACTGCCTCTTTTAAGCATTTGTCTTGCTTAAAAGTTTCGTCATGATTAAATCCTTCCGTTGAAACTTTATAAACTCTCTCGCGCGATTTTGCTTATAGGTTTCAGTTTTTTTGCTAACGCTTTACGCGCTCTAAATTTTTCGTGCGGCTACATTCGTCGCAGAAAACCAGCGAGCACCTCCTTCTACAATAAAACCTGCAGTCACAACCAATTTAAAACTGCAGGTTTTACCGCCACAAATATTTTTTAAATAGGCGTTCCCGTTAAGGGGTCTACCGCGTGTGGCACTTCGCCGATACCTGCAAAATCTGCAACGGCGGACACGTTACCTGCGAGCGGCTCGCCCTCACGTGTCTTCATGACATTGCCGAGTCCACAGCCGATACCCTTTTTACCGGCGCGGTTGTAGCTGAAGAAATTAATCGTAACTCGCGCGTACATTCCGCTGTAAATATCTTGCGCTAAAGGCTCGGTGCAGGGTGCATGCCATTGTCGCGAACGTCGTCGCTCGTCGTAAGTTTGGGTTTGCCTTGCGGCTTTATTCTTTAAACTTCGCGACGCCCAACATTTTCTCAAGTTTGGCTAGGCTCTTCGGAACGCTATCATAAATCACCGCTCGTTCGATGCCCGCCGCTTGAAGTTTTTCCAATGCGGCATCTTGGTCAGTCCATGTCCGTGAACTCCTTCCTTCAACGATTTTATAGCCGGGGATTCTGCAATCGCTCAGCAATTTTACAAATGCGCTTTGTTTTAAGGCTTCATACCAAGCGGTCAAGGTCGCGCCTTTCTTTAAGTAATCCCCCGTCTCTTCTGGTGATAAAAGCGCGGGCGGGCTATTGACGACTTCGGCGAAATCTTCAAACGCTGAAATTGTTTGTGCTCTACAGCTACCGTTCGCCCTACAGAATCTGCACCAGTCGTCCGCGTGGAATTCGCCCTCGCCTGCATAAGCCGTTTGAGCTTTAGGTTTAATGCTCTCGCCCCAAGCAAGCAATTCGTCGATTGAGCAACTCCAATTTTCGTAAGTATTAAGTCGCGGCTGGTCTATGCACATTTCTATTTTCCTAATAGCCTTCCCGAAAATCGGCTGATAAAGTTTCAGCGCACCGAGCGCGTATAGCACCATCTGCGGATTTTCTTTTGCCGTGCTTGTAGTCCGTGATAACCAGCGTTTCCGCGCCAAACATAATGCAATCGCAACGCCCGAACGATTCGGGAACGTAATCCGCGAGATCTACTTCAACTTCAAAAGTCACGTATGGCTTGCACTCAAAACTCATCGCCCGTTCAGCAAGGTGTTCGACGTAAATTTTCGCCGTAGCTATCATCTTGTCATTCCACAGCAGAGAATTCTTTAAATCGCCCACATCGTCAGATTGAATTTTTTCGAAATAATGTTTCGCGCTGATTTCTCAGACGTTGTGCGCCAGCGGAGAGCATGTCCGCTCATATCTTCGCCCTCAAGTCGCGCATTGCCGCCGCGAACGCGTCAAGTTGTTCTGGCTTTAATTGCATAACCGCCTAAATTCGTCAGCTCGCTGATTTTGCCCTCGTCCATTAACGCCGCGCCCGCTTGCATAACTTCTTGTGACGACGAACGTCAGCAACGTATGTAATGAGGAGCTTCAATCGCTTGTAATCAACGGCACGAGGACGCACTAATTAATGTATTGGTCGCTCCGACGGCGAAACTTCTTATCGCGCGAACAAAAGGAAAAGCCGCGTGTTTAAATCCCTGTGCGACGCGCTTGGCGTCACGGACGAGACACGCGGTAGCGATTTTCAAAAATGATTTGACTTGTTCGCTGACGAGCTTAACGGCAGGAAGATTGATTTCAAGCTTTACCTGTCGATTAACCCGTGCCACTTTTTGCGATGAGAATATTCCTTCAACTGCGGTTGCACAGGCTACGCCCGCGACGACGTAACGATGATTGCATTCACGCTTGACAATCCCTACAAAGCCGAAGAAAAAAAAATCCGCGCTTTATCGCGACCTTGTTCAGTGCGAAATTTCCTCCCGTGACGCGAAAATTTCTATCCGCCATGACCACGCTTATGATTTCAAGTTCTTTAATCCTATTGATGAAATCGGACGTGCCATTGGTCGCCACGGTCGTGAAATTTTCATTTGCGAGGATTGCAGGGAAGCCTACTACGGTTATTGCGAGCACTGCTTGAACGAGTACTACCGCTTGTGCGAAAAATGTGACGAATACTGCCGCGATGACTTAATCGAAGACGGACTCTGCCCCGATTGTAGAGCCGAGCAATAAAAAGCCGATAACTTTCGGGGGCGGGTGGGTGCGGAAAATATTCGGTTCAAAAGAGGAAACTATATGAAAGCACTTACTGAATTTTTGAAGCCGACGCAGAAGGGGCTTTTCAAAATGCTCCGCAAAATGTACAAGGGCAAAGCTTTCGTGGGCGAAAACAATTTTATTATTGTTCGCGGAACTGCGTCCGTGATATTGGTCGCGCATCTCGATACGGTGCACATTGAACCCGTAAAAGTGATTTGCAAGAGCAAAGACAAAAATATTTTGATGAGCCCGCAAGGCATTGGCGGCGACGACAGGTGCGGCGGTTACGCTCTTGTTAAAGCTTACGACCTCGCCGATAAAAAGCCGTGGCTTCTGTTCACGTGTAACGAAGAAGTAGGCGGAGCGGGCGCAAAATTCTTCTGCAAGGCGCACAAGCACTCAAAGCTACCTAAAGAATTGGACGAGCTGAAATTTATCGTTGAGCTTGATAGACGCGGTAGTCACGACGCAGTTTATTACGATTGTGAAAAGTGACTACTACAACGCGCATACTCAGCACGAATTAGCGGCGCGAAAATCTACGCGCGTGTCGGTGAGATTACCATTGAATGCGATAACGAGTTGCCGATATGGGGCACGCTGTGGTCTTTTAGTGACGGCTTTGACGACCGCTGGCTGAAAGAATGGGGTGGACTTAAAGCAATGTCGGAGTACTGTTTCCGTATCTTCGAGCACGATGATTTTGGTTATTTCTTCGGGATTGATGACGCAGGTTACGATTTTTACGCGGCGCATTGGATTCCGCTTTACAAAGCGCGCGGGGTGCAATGGCACAAAACGGCGGAGATTTTTTTGATTAACGATTATTTATCTCTTCTTCCAATACAATTAATTTAGCAGTGCTACTTAACAAAACTGCGTCTGATTGATTGATTATATCGAGAGATTCTTGCATAACTTGCGGAGTAATATCACCTGAAGCAAAAGCCAACCTGAAATGTTCGCAGCCTTTTCTACGCAATCTCGCCCAATCGGCAAGACCTTGTTTGATAGTATTCATCGTCTTGGCGTGAGTTTCAGACATTTCTTCGGGTATTGTTGCATTGTGAAAAATCATCTCGTCTTCGATAAGATTATGCTCCAGTTCGCGCAAATTTTGAAATACAGTCTGAGCGTCCATTTGTCCATTTGACGCGCTAGTTAAAGTGTATTGCCAAAGACTTTCCCAATGTTCGTCGACCGCCTCTGAACCGGAATATAACTTTGCTTTCCAGTCTTGGAAGGCATATTTTTCAGCCTCTATTTGTTCGCGTTGCCTTACTTCGCGTTCGGCTTCTTCTTGAGCCTTCGTTTCTTCGGCGGCTTTTTGTTCGGCGAGACGTTTTTCTTCTGCCGCCTTCTGCTCGGCTTCCTTAGCAGCTTTTTCTTCGGGCGTCAATTCTTTTGGAGTCGCCGCTTTTTCTTCTGCCGCTTTTTTCTCAGCGTCAATTTTAGCTTGATGAGCCGCTATTTGCTCTGGCGTGCGCGTTTGATAAACTCCAATCGAACTGACGATGACAATTATCACCGAGGCGATTAATCCTTTAAGGTAGCCGGACTTCGGTTGACTGCGTATCGCCGCGATTATGAGCCGAATCAGAAAATACGCGCCCGCTACAAGCGAAACCAGACAATTCTCCGTCAAACAAAAACGAGACAAGCCCTAAAGCTCGTCCCGTCGGTGTGCTTAGTAAAATTATTTGCGCAGATTCAGTTGCGCGAGAATTTCGCGGTAGCGGTTGATGTCCTTCTTGCTCAAGTAGCTCAAAAGGCGACGGCGTTGACCAACCATCTTGAGCAGTCCGCGGCGCGAATGATGATCTTTTTTGTGCTCCTTGAGGTGCTCGGTCAAGTAGGAAATGCGTGCCGTCAAGAGCGCGATTTGAACTTCGGGCGAGCCGGTGTCGCCTTCGTGCATGGCGAATTTTGCCATAATCTCCTGTTTTGCTTGTTTGTCTAACATGTGTCGTGTCCTCCTGCGTTTAGGTTTTGTCCAGCGGCTCCGTTCGCGTCGGAGTGTCGACGAACCGCGCCGTGGTTAAGATTGACGCAGTTTAACACAAGAACTTTGCCGCGTCAAGCAGGACGACTTCCACGAAAAATTTTGTCGACGTTAAAATTTATTTTGTAGCCGAAAAACGCCCGCGCAGATAAAGCAATGTCGTTGTCGGCACTAAATTTTTTATCTTGTCGAAGTCGCCGACCTTCAAAGCCTCGCGCACGGAACTTGCGCTTATAGGTTCACCGCCCATTTCTTTGCGCGGAATTTCGCAGAACTCGACGCCGTAGCGCGGCAAAATTTTTTTCATCGTCTCGTTGTATTGGCGCGTGACATTATCTTTAGGCTCCTCGCCAGCAAAGCGCACGGTTATTCCCAACGTTGGCGCGATTTCCTTACCGAAAATTTCAACGTCCTCACTTGAATCAACAGTTACGTCCTGCAGTTCCGCCTTGCTGAAGTAGCCCGAAAAAGTTGTCTGCGAAATAATAAATTTCCCGCTCGGCAAAACTTCCACGTTAGAAAAATCTTTTACACCCTGCCGCATGAGTTCAATCCTATCAGCAAAGGGGAATTCGCTTTTGTCCTCCTCTACAACGAAGATATACAATTTATCAACTCTTGCCGCCGCGTATTCGACAAGATAAAGGTGCCCCAACGTGAACGGATTGCAATTCATGACTAACGCGCCGAGTTTTGGACGCTTTGCCTTAAGCTGCTTTTTGTAAGCTTCCAGCTCCGCGTTGACGAAAGATTTTCCTCCGCCCTGCTCGAATTGCGGAGGTATACCGTACCTGTGATATATGGGGGGAGGCGACGGATAGTTAAATTCTGCGTCGCGGAAGAAATTATTCTGCGTCAGAATCTCGAAAAACTTTTCCGCGATAACTTTGTAACCGAGTTCATTAAAATGACGATTAACGATGTAAAGTTTCCTGTAATCGCGCGGCGGGTCAAAGGCGTCGGACAAATCCAGAACCGGAAGATTATCTGCATGAAGATTGTTGGTAATCCAAAGAAAAATAATGTCGCCGGGCGCAGGGTTGAGATTGTTAAGATTGTAAAACATATCCTGGTATCTGAAGGCAATGCGCTGGGATTCGTTCTCGACGCGGTAAGGCAAATTGTGTTCGTTGAGCATTTTCTGCAGATGACTTTCGATAGTTTTGTCATAGGCGGCAAACAGTCCCGTGAAATGACACGGACCGATAAAGTAAATTCTGTTTTGAAAATGCTCCGGCTGATTGGCAGTTATGCGCTGACCATTTTTGATTCTCACAAGAGGATGGTCGTTATCGCGCATTGTGCTGGAGCCGTCGAGGTTAGCCACAGTTTTACCAAAATCGATTATTGAAGCAAAATCTTGATTCGTGTAGCCGGATTTATCATACGGCGTAGGAAGAATGGTATCTTTACCGGCTTTGATTTTGTTTATGATTTCCCTATTACTTTCAACAATTTGAACAAATTCCGCTCCACCTTCATAGCGTTTGAGATTAATTGGAAGTATAGTATAAAAAAATTTCACCTTGGGGAAGCGTTTCAAAAAATTCATTGCGGGAATCTCTGCGTATGTCTTGCGTATGAAATATTTCGTTAGCTCAAAAAAAGAAACGGCTTTATCTTTAGAATCAAATTTTTTTGTCGTCAGCGAAATAATTGCGTCGTAATCATCAAGATTTATTTCGGAAAAATTTTTAAAGTTAATTGAACCTATAATATTGTTTATAGAAAATCTCACTCTGTCCGTCGGCAAGTCAAGGAAACTGAAATGAGCCGGCATTCTCTTGTCGTAGCCGAACTGCACGTAAACTTCCCACACGAATTTAATAAGCCTTTTATCGGAAACAAACAGCGGCTTCTTTATCCCGTTATCAATGCAGTATTGCGGGAGCGTGTAGCCGCCCGTGAAACAATCGCGCATTCTGATTTCGAGTTTTTCATAAGACTCCATAGAAATTTCCATTGAAAAACCTCCTTTTCTGCCGGATTGTAGCAAAAAATTTTTTGTAGCGCAACAAAAGCTCCCGTTGAAATTTTAATTACTTGCTGAATATCGCCCGCGCAAATAAAGCAACGTCGTTTCCGGCACGAGATTTTTTATCTTGTCAAAGTCGCCGACCTTCAAAGCCTCGCGCACGGAACTTGCGCTTATCGGTTCGCCGTCAATTTCCTTGCGCGGAATTTCACAGAACTCGACACCGTAGCGCGGCAAAATTTCCTTCATCGTCTCGTTGTATTGGCGTGTGACATTATCGTTAGGTTCTTCGCCAGCAAAGCGCACGGTTATTCCCAGCGTCGGCGCAATTTCCTTGCCGAAAATTTCAACGTCCTCGCTAGAATCAACAGCCACATCTTGGAGCGACGCTTTGTTAAAGTAGCCGCTGAAAGTTTGTTGCGAAATGATGAACTTCCCGCTCGGCAAAACTTCCACGTTGGAAAAATCTTTTACGCCCTGCCGCACGAGTTCAATCCTGTCAGCAAAGGGAAATTCGCTCCTATCTTCCTCCACGACAAAAATATACAGCTTATCAACTTTAGCCGCCGCGTATTCGACGAGATATTGATGACCGAGCGTGAACGGATTGCAATTCATGACCAACGCGCCGATTGGAATTTTTTTCGTGCGCAAAATTTTTTTGTAGGCTTCCAGCTCCTCGTTGACGAAAGATTTTCCGCCGCCCTGCTCGAATTGTGGCGGTATACCGTATCTGTGATACATGGGGGGGGGGCATATGATAATTAAATTCTACGTCACGGAAGAAATTGTTTTCAGTTAATATGTTAAAAAATCTTTCTGCTAGAACTTTATAACCAAGCTCATTGAAATGACCATTATCGTAAAAAAATTCCTTGTAGTTAAGCGGCGGGTCGAAAGCATCTCGCAGATTTAGAGCGGGTAAGTTCGGCGATATCAAGTTGTTAATGTAAATAAAGATAATGTCGCCAGGAACGGGGTTTAATTTTTCCATATTGTAAAACACATCTTGGTACCTGCCCCAATAATGCTGTCCTTCATTTTCTACACGATAGGGAAAATTGTGTTCGTTGAGCATTTTCTGCAAATAACTTTCAATAGTTTTGTCATAAGGAGCGTACGTGCCTATATAATGACAAGGTCCCAAAAAATAGATTTTATTCCTATAATTTTCAGGCTGATAGGCCGTCAATCGTTTGCCGTTCACGATTCTTATGAGGGGGTGATTATTATCCTCAACAGAGGTAGTGCCGTCAAGATTAACTTTAACTCGCCGTTTTAATTTGCTCATCTCAACAACTTCTTCGTTCGTATAGCCAAATCTGTCGAGGGGCGTTGGTACGGCTACTCCGCCACTCTCCCTAATACTTTTTTCAACAACGTGTCTTGGGGTAAGGCTTTGGGCGAACTCAACGCCATCTTTATAATAGCTCAACCGATTTGGAAGAATTGTACAAAACACTTTGACGCCGGGATGACGTTGCAGGAAGTTTAGTATCGGTATTTCAGCATATGCCTTGCTAACAAAACCCTTCAGGAGCTTATCCAGCGGAATTAGCTTGTTAGTCACCTTGACACTATGGAGCGTCAACAAAATGATCGCGTCGAACTCTTCGGGATTTATTTCAGAGAAGTTCTTATAACTCAATGCAGTAGTAACAGCCCGCGCAGTCAAATTAATTTTATCCGTCGGCAGGTCGAGAACACTGAATTTCGCCATCATTCTCTTATCATAACAAAATTGAACGTAAACTTCCCACGCAAAAGTTAGAAATTTACCCTCTGTTACGAAGAGCGGCTTCTTTATCCCGTTATCAATACAATATTGCGGAAAAGTGTAACCGGCTGTAAAACAATCTCGTAATTTAATTAAATGCTTCTCGTCTTTTTCCATTCAAAAACCTCCTTTGCAAGCATTATAGCAAATGTTTTCCAAAATGCAATATAAGAACGGAAGCCCGAAGGCTCACGCTAATTTCTTTGGGCGGAATTTCACAGAACTCGTTTCGGGAACGAAGACCGCCCTGGAAAAAAAACGGAACCCGAAAGCTCCGTTAGAATTTTTATCGATGTTCTTGCGGCGGATATTGTTGCGGCTGATTGTACTGTTGCGGTTGAGCGTATTGTTGTTGGTCGTACTGTTGCGGCTGACTGTACTGTTGCTGGTCGTACTGCTGCGGCTGAGCGTATTGTTGCTGGTCGTATTGTTGCGGCTGACTGTATTGTTGCTGGTCGTATTGTTGCGGCTGACTGTATTGTTGCGAATAATTTTGACTGTAGGATTGTTGCGCCGCCTGCTGATTCATCTGAAGTTTAGCCTGTTGCAAAATGTTGCGCGCGTGTTCGAGTCCCGCCTGCGCCTGTTGCACGCCCTGGAAAGTGTTCGTCACGTGGCTGATAAGCTGGTCGAAAACTTGATTGGCGTAGCGGTCAACGTCCTCTTGCAGTTGCTTGGAACTTTGCCGCGTCCGCTCCATAATCTCGGCTTCCTGTTGTTGCGCTTGACTTAAAACCATTCGAGACTTTTCGCGCGCCTTAACTACGATGTCGTTTTCGTCGAGCATTTGTTCCATTTGCATTTGCGCCTGCTTTATGATGTTGCTTGCCTCGGCTTGCGCGTTCTGCAGGATATTATCGCGCTCCTTCATGACTTCGGTTGCGTGTTCGAGTTCCTGCGGCAAATCTTTTCGCAACTCTTCTACCAGCCGTACCAATTCTTCTTCCGATATGAGCGTTTTGTTTGTAAGCGGCAAGTGCGGCGCACCCGCCACCAAATTTTCTATTTTATTTAAAGTGTCGCGTACTGCCATAATCATCCCCTCTTAAAACGATTAGGAATTTGGAATGGAAAAGTCCACTCTATGAATTTTCGATTGAAGGGCGAACTCCACGCACTCCGGAACTAAGCCGTGCACGTCGCCGCCGAAATGTGCCAGTTCCCTCACGCCCGAAGAACTTATAAACAAAAATTCCGGAGCTGTCAACAAAAAAATCGTGTCGACCGTCGGGATAAGGTGCCGCATCATTTGCGCCTTGTTTACTTCGTATTCAAAGTCCGCCGCCGAGCGCAGTCCGCGAATTATCAAATTAACGTCGTGCTCTTTGATATAATCGGCGGCAAGTCCGTTGCACGCGTCAACCGTTAAGTTGTCGATGTGAACCGTCGCCTCGCGCAGAAGTTCGACGCGCTCTTGCATGTTGAAGAGAAATTTTTTCTGCTCGTTAATAAACACGCAGACAATCAGCTCGTCGACAAGCCGCGCCGCCCGCTCAAAAATATTTATATGCCCGTTGGTTACAGGGTCAAAACTCCCCGTGCAAATCGCCTTCTTCATGATAATTTCCTCTCAAAAATTTCTATTGCCGTCGTGCGCCCGTAGATTATTTTGTGGACGACTTCAAAGTTGCTCGTTAAAATTTCCTCCGCGCCGTGTTCGACGATAATCAGCCCGTTCAGCAAATTTAATTCGGCGACAAGGTTTAAAGATTTTTGCGCAAGCCCCGTTGTATACGGCGGGTCGCTGAAGATTAAATAGAACGTTGCGCCTTGCTTATACGCAACCTCGGTAAATTGTTATCGCCGTCGTGCGCCCGTAGATTATTTTGCGGACGAGTTCAAAGTTGCTCGTTAAAATTTCCTCCGCGCCGTGTTCGACGATTATCAACCCGTTTAGCAAATTTAGTTCGGCGACAAGGTCTAAAGATTTTTGCGCAAGCCCCGTTGTATACGGCGGGTCGCTGAAGATTAAATCGAACGTTGCGCCCTGCTTGCCGAGCCGCCGCAAAATTTTTTCAAAGTCGCCGCGCAGGATTTTGCAATTATCGAATTTCGCCCGCGCCGCGTTGTCGCGTATGATTTCCGTCGTTGCCGCGTCGATAAAAGTCGCCGAACTTGCGCCGCGTGAAATTGATTCCAATCCCAAAGCTCCCGTGCCCGCGAAAATATCCAGCACAGAATTTGTCTCCGAAAAATTTATCAGCCCGTTCAAGACGCTAAACAGCGATTCCTTGACTCGGTCGCTCGTCGGTCTCGTAAAAAAATTTTTTGGCGTCTTAAGTTTCAAGCCGCGTGCTTTGCCCGTGATGATTCTCATGAGATTTTTCCTAACAGCCGGCAACTAATTTTATCTTAGCAGGTCTATTTTTTCAACTTCATAGCCGTTGCGATTCAGCGCGGCGACGATTCTGTCGATGTGCTCGTGGTTGTGCGTCTCTACCGTCACTTCCAAGCCGACTTTCTTAAAGCTGTCGGTGACGCGGGCTTGATCGTGTTCAAGCTTGATGACGTTGGCATTTTCCTCCGACAAAATTCGCGACACGTTCAAAAGTTCGCCGGGCTTATCAGCAAGCAACACGCCGAAGCAGAAAATTCTTCCGCGAACAATCAACGCCTTGTCAATCAGCGCGCTCAACGTGGAAATGTCAATGTTGCCGCCGCTGATTATCGCCACAACTTTTTTGCCCTTGAAGTCCAACTTATTCAACGCCGCCAAACTCAAAACGCCCGCACCCTCGGCTATCAGTTTGTGCTTTTCAATCAAGAACAGCAACGCGCTCATAATTTCCATTTCGCTGACGGTGATAATTTCATCGAGATATTTTTGGCAGAAAGCAAAAGTCAAATCGCCCGCCGTCTTGACCGCGCAACCGTCCGCAACCGTGTCCGAACTTTCCAGCGAAACGATTCTGCCCGCGTCGAGTGCCGCCTTCATGCAAGCGGCGTTCTCCGGCTCCACGCCGATAACTTTAACTTGCGGGCTGACAACTTTTGTAGCCAACGCCACGCCAGACGCGAAACCGCCGCCGCCAATCGGAACCAAAATTGCGTCGACATCTTTTAGCTCGTTGATAATTTCAAGCGCGGTCGTGCCCTGCCCCAGCAAAACTTCCAAGTCGTTGAACGGGTGAACGTAAACGTAGCCGTGCTCCTCGCAAAGTTTCAAGCTGTATTGATAGGCATCGTCGAAGCCGTCACCGTGCAGGACAACTTCCGCGCCGTAAGCTTTGGTCGCCTCGACTTTCAAAATCGGCGTGGTCGCTGGCATGCAGATAACCGCCTTGACGCCCAATTTCTGCGCGGCGAACGCGACGCCTTGCGCGTGATTGCCCGCCGACGCCGTGATAACTCCGCGCTTGCGTTCGTCTTCGGTCAAGTGGCTGATTTTGTTGTACGCCCCGCGCAGTTTAAAAGCTCCAGTGTGCTGCATGTTTTCGGGCTTAAGAAAAACTTCGTTGCCGCTCAGCTCCGAAAAAAAATCGCTCGCTATGAGTTTCGTCTTCTTAACAATGCCCGCCAGCTGTTTATCCGCGCGGTACACGTCGGCTATCGTCGTGCGCTCGACAAGCTCGGCAGGCGAAAATTTTTCCTCGCTCAAAGTAAAACCTCCTCACTTAGTGTAGAATAATTTACCATTACAAAGACGCCGCGTCAATAAAAAAGCCCCGACAATCGTCGGAGCCGAAATTATTTTATTAGCCTTTGTTGTGTTGAATGTAGTCTGCGAGGGTGCGGAGTGCTTCTTCCCGCTTAATGGTGCATCCAACGTTGCCGTCAACAATTACCCTGTAGACGTTGCGCCCTTTTTCTTTCGGTTCGAAGTCCACGCCGGCTTTTTTATACATGTTTTTTAGCAATACGACAGCTTCGTCCCAATCGTCCGGAAAATCGATGCGCCAGTTTTTGTTGAAGAAAAATGTAATATCCATGTCGGTCTCGTCGTCCGTGCCGCCCGCCACGTTGTCGAGTTCCTCGTCGCTCAAGAGTTCGTCCTTCAAAATTTCCTTTGCCATTGTTATCCGCCTCCAAATTTCTTTTTGCTTATTATACGTTGATTGGCAAGTTTTGTTACGCGTTTACCATTTAAAAGACGCCGCGTCAAAAAAATTTCCGCAAAGCAAAATTGTGCTGGTTTCTGTGTACAAAATTTTTCCAAGGCGTCACGGCGAAACTTTATCCGCTCAACTTAAGCAAACACGTCAAGGAAAAAATTCTCAACGCTGATATAATTCGCACTGTAAAAAGGATAACAAATCCGAGCAAGTGAAAATCAATGACATCAAAGGAGCGATTAACATGAAGGACGATAAAATCTTCGACGGCGATAAAATTTACTCAATAGCAGTGACATTGTTCGCGGGGCTGTGCGCGATTGGAGCTTTGCTCACCGTTGCGACGCAAAACATTTTCTGATAAGGAGCGATTAACATGACTAAAAATCTTTTCAGCAATATTGATTGGAGAATTTATTTTGGCTCGACCGGGCTTTTCGTCGGAGCGTGCACAATCGGTTTCATTGTCTCGACAGCCGCAATGCAAAACATTTTCTGAACAAAAAAATTTTTCCCCGTCAATCGGCGGGGATTTTTTTATACGTCGGAAGGAACGGAGCCGCTCGACAGCTCATGCCACTTTTGACGGTAAAGGCGCGGCGATATTCCGATAATTTTCTTAAAGGCGCGGCTGAAATAATTTGAATCCTCGTAGCCGACCCGCGCAGAAATTTCCGTCAGCGGCAGGGAAGTATAAATCAGCAAGCACTGCGCTTTACCGATTCGGCGGCGCAAAATATATTCTTTCGGCGAGTAGCCCGTCACTTTTTTGAAGGCGTGCGACAGATAAAATTCGTTGGCGCGTACAAGCCCGCTAAGTTCGGCGAGGTTCAAATCTTCGGCGTAGTGATCCTCTATGTAGTTGCGGACGCGCTCGACAATAAAAATTTTTTCTTTGTTGGCGACGAGTTCCATCGAACGAATAATTTTGTAGACGATGTGCACGACGGCGCGGGCAAGGGCGTTGGCGATTTGATAGCCGTCCTTTTGTTGCGCGTAATGCTGAACGAGCGGATAAAGTTGCGCAAGCTCCTCGGCGACGGCTTGGCAGGGAACGCACGGACGAAAATTTTTCGGGAAAAGTTCGTTGACGGGGCGGGCGGGCAGTTTTAAATTTTTTACGGCAATGCACCACGCCTCAAGGTTTGAATAGAGCGTCAAGCTTTCGTCGTGGAGGACGCCGCTGTTGTAAATCAGAACGTCGCCCGCCTGCATGTTGCAAAGTTCGCCGTCGATTACCTGCGTGCCGTTGCCCGACAAAATAAAATTCAATTCCAAGCGGTCGTCGTGCTTGTGCATGGAGCGCGAAACTTCGTTCCAATGATAGACGCCCAAAAGTTGCGGCTCGCTCTCGAACGGAGAATTTTCCTGCGCGTTTAGTTCAATCAGCTGTGCCAAACTCTTCACCTCCGTAAGAAATTTATCATTCGGCGGGCTACGCGTCAAATTTTTTTGCAGGGGAACTTCGGCGGGCGAAGAATCAATCATTAAAAACTTTTGGAGGAGATTAAATGAAACGCGTTTACAATTTCAATCCGGGACCGGCGACACTGCCGCTTGAAGTTTTGCAGGAGGCTCAAGCGGAATTTTTGAACTTTGACTCGTCGGGCATGTCGATTATAGAAATCAGCCACCGCTCCGCGCCCTACGAAAAAGTTCACAACCAAGCCAAGGCGGATATTTTGGAGCTGATGAATCTCGGCGACGATTATGACGTGCTGTTTATTCAAGGCGGCGCGTCGTTGCAATTCGCGATGATTCCCTTGAACTTTGCGACCAAAGACAAGCCTGGCTCCTACGTCTTGAGCGGCACTTTTTCCAGCAACGCCTACAAGGAAGCAAAAATTTTGGGCGTCGGCGAAGTTGCCGCCTCGACTAAGGAAGAAAATTTCCGCCGCGTTCCCACTCAAGCCGAACTAAAAATAAATCCGAACGCCGCCTATCTGCACGTCTGCTACAACAACACGATTTACGGCACGGAATTCCACTACGTCCCCGAAACCGGCTCCGTTCCGCTGTTCGCCGATATGTCAAGCGATATGCTTAGCCGCCCCGTCGACTTTAAAAAGTTCTCGCTGATTTATGCCGGCGTTCAAAAAAATCTCGGACCTGCTGGCGTCGTGATTGTCGTCGCGCGGAAAAGTTTTATAGAAAAAAGTTTGGACACGCTCCCGACCATGCTCCGCTACGACACGTTTTACAAAAAGAATTCGCTTTACAACACGCCGCCCGCCTTTAGCATTTACATGGTTGGCAAAGTCGCCGCGTGGATTAAAAATTCCGGCGGGCTGGCGGAGATGGCTCGGCGCAATTCAATCAAAGCCAAGCTCCTCTACGACGCGATTGACAGCTCCGACGGCTTCTATCGCGGGCACGCCGACAAAGATTCGCGCTCGTTCATGAACGTGACTTTCCGCTTGCCGAACGAAGATTTGGAGAAAAAGTTTGTCGCCGAAGCTCTGGAAAAAAATTTGAGCGGCGTGAAAGGTCACCGCTCTGTTGGAGGTATGCGCGCCTCGATTTACAACGCCATGCCGATTGCGGGCGCGGAGGCTCTCGCCGACTTCATGAATCAGTTCAAAAAGATTAACGCTTAAGCAAAAGTTTCGTCCGATTTATTTTTGCCGTCGACACCTCGGCGGGGAAGTCGAATTGTTCGCGCAGGATTTTTAAAACTTCGCTTGGTTTAATGCTCCCCTCCGCCGTGATTCTTATTCCGAATTTTATCAGCAAATCGCCGCCCTCCAAAATTATTTCATGCCGATTGCGGGCGCGGAGGCTCTCGCCGACTTCATGAATCAGTTCAAAAAGATTAACGCTTAAGCAAAAGTTTCGTCCGATTTATTTTAGCCGTCGATACATCGGCGGGGAAGCCGAACTGTTCGCGCAGGATTTTTAAAACTTCGCTCGGCTTTATGCTTCCTTCCGCCGTGATTCTTATTCCGAATTTTATCAGCAACTCGCCGCCCGCCAAAATTATTTCCACGGGTTCGGCGAGATATTTTTTTAGTTCAAGTTCGCGTGTCTTCTTCGGCGTGATTCGCGTGAATTTTATTTCTGCCGCCGCATTGAAATTTTTAACGGCGACCTGCGCGGCGTCGAAAAATTTTTCCTCGAACGGCAAACGAACTTCATAGCGTGACATTTCCGCCAGCGACATCACCGGCTTAGCTTTGCCGGATAATTTTTTTACTCGGATAAGTTCCGCGCCCTTGGGCAGTTGCGCATTCAAGCGGCGCAAAACTTCAGTCTCGGCAATCGGCGCGGTTAATTCAAAGTCAACGTATTCGCAATCGCTAGTTACGCCGACCGCCAACGCCGTCGCGAACGAAACTTTCAAGTGCGGATTAAAGCCCTCGCTCCACGCGGCGGGAAGTTTGCTCCTTATCAACGCCCGCATGAACACGTTCATATAATCTAGGTGGCTCAAAACGGCAATTTCCGCGCCCTTGCGAATCTGCGCCCGATATTTGCAATTAGGAATTAGGAGTGAGGAATGAGGAATTAAATTCGTCTTATCATTCCTAATTCCTAATTCCTCATTCCTAATTATTTTCGCGCCCAAGTTCATGCAGACGCCACAGCCCGTGCAACTCGTCCGCCGACAATCGCGGGTAGTTTCGCCGGCTTGAGATTTTTCCCACTCGGCAAGCAAAAAATTTTTGTCGACGCCCGGCGACGTGTGCTCCCACGGCAACGGCTCCCAAAAATTTCGTTCGCGCTCGGAAAAATTTTTCGGGTCAATGCCGCAACTTTTGAACGCCGCCGCCCACACGTCAGGCTTGAATAAATCGCTCCAACCGTCGAACTTCGCGCCGCCCTGCCACGCCGCCTCAATCACTTTGGATAATCGCCTGTCGCCGCGCGCCAAAACTCCCTCCAGCACGGAAAGTTTCGCGTTGTGCCAGTTGTAGGTTATCGCCCTGTTCGTTATCAAGCTCTTCAAAAAATTTTGTCGCCGCTCGAATTCCGCCGCAGAAATTTGCGCCACCCACTGAAACGGCGTCCACGGCTTCGGTACGAAACACGACACGCTGATTGTAACTTTGACGCCGCGTTTCAAGTTCGCCACTTTTTTTGCAAGGTCGGCTATGCCCGCGATGTCGTCGTCCGTTTCCGTCGGCAAGCCCAGCATGAAATAAAGTTTCACCGCCCGCCAGCCTTTGGCGAACGCCGCCTCGCACGCCGTCAGCAAATTTTCTTCCGTCACGTTTTTATTTATCACATCGCGCAACCGTTGAGTGCCCGCCTCCGGCGCAAATGTTAAACCGCTTTTTCGCACGGCTTGAACTTTTTCCGCCAGCTCGATTGAAAAACTATCAATGCGCAAGCTCGGCAGGGAGAAACTGACTTTTTCGTTGCGGAAGTCGTTTTGCAGATCGTCAATCAATCGGCTCAAGCAAGAGTAATCCGCACTGCTCAGCGACGTTAAAGAAATTTCGTCCCAACCGCTTGCGTCAATCAATCGTCTAGCTTGAGCGCGGAGAGTTTCGGATTTGCGTTCGCGGACGGGGCGATAAGTCATGCCGGCTTGACAGAATCTGCAACCGCGACTGCAACCTCTGAACAGCTCCAGCATCGCCCTATCGTGAACAATTTCCATGAACGGTACCACGGGCTTTTCTACCGTCGGCGTCGCGTCGAAATCTTTCACCACGCGCTTTAAAATTTTCGGCGGCGCACCTTCCAACGTCTTCATGCCCAAAAATTTTTCGCCCGAATACAGCGGCTCGTAAAAGCTCGGCACGTAAATCCCGCGCACGTTCAAAAGTTCTTTCAAAAAATTTTTTCGCCCGCCGACCTTGCCCGCACTTTTCCACGCGATAAATTTCTCGACGACTTCGCCGAAAACTTCCTCCGCCTCGCCGACGATAAAGAAATCAAAAAAATCCGCGACCGGTTCGACGTTGTAGACGCACGGTCCGCCGCCGATTATGAACGGCTCGTCATCTGCGCGGGCGGCACTGTGCAAAGAAATTTTCGCCAAGTCCAGCATGTTCAGCACGTTTGTATAAATCATCTCGTACTGCAGGGAAAAGCCCAGGAAGTCGAATTCGCGGACGGGACGTTGGCTCTCCAGCGCGAACAGCGGAAGATTTTCCTCGCGCAAAATTTTTTCGGCGTCAATCCACGGCGCGTAAACTCGTTCGCAAAGAGTATCTGCGCGGCGGTTGAGTATCGAATACAAAATCGCCAAGCCGAGATTCGACATGCCCACTTCGTACACGTCGGGCAGGGCAAGCGCGATTCGGCAGGGCGTCTCGTCAAAATTTTTCGTCACGCTGTTAAATTCGCCGCCGGTGTATCGCGCTGGTTTCGTCAGTTCAAGAAAATTTTTCATAACATCGCCTCCGGCAGTCATTATAAAAAAATTTTTTTTGCCGTCAACGAAAAAACCCTCCGACGCTTGCCGAAGGGCTGTTGTTTGTGTTACGATTTAAGTGCCGATGTTGTCGACGTGTCGTTGTCGTGCCGATTGTCAGTCGCGAATCAATCTTTGCATTCATTAACGATGGTCTCGTAGGTCGGATAGCGATTGGTTTTCGCCCAGTACTCGACTGCCCAGTTCGCTTGTTCGTAAGTGATGGACTGGTAGTCGCCGTTCGCATCTTTAATGAAGAACGAGTCCTTTTCAAAAAAGTGGTAGTTGGTTTGGATTCCCACCTCATTGTACATGCGTTCGGAGTACTTGTTCGAAGTGAAGGTGCCGCCAGCGACTTGTTCGAGTTGCGCGTCGTCGAGTTGTTCGAGTTGCGCGTTGATTTTTTTGAGGTTTTCTTCTTTGGTTGCCATTGTTATCAAGCTCCTTTGCGTGTGGTTGATGTTGTCGACGTGTCGTTGTCGTGCCGATTGTCGGTCGCGAATCAATCTTTGCAGTTATTGACGATGGTCTCGTAGCTCGGCTGGCTGTGCTGGTTTAGTATCCAGTATTTGACTGCCCAGTTCGCTTGAGCGTAAGTGATGGACTTGTAGTCGCCGTTCGCGTCTTTTGCCCAGAACTCGTCCTTTCCAAAGAAGTGGTATTCGGTTTTGAGTCCGGCAAAGTGGTATTCGCTTTCAGTGAACTCGTTTTTATCGAAGGTGCCGCCCGCGACTTGGTCGAGTTGCGCGTCGCTAAGTTGTTCGAGTTGCTCATTGATTTTCTTCAAGTTTTCTTCGCGTGTTGTCATTTTAATCAGTCTCCTTTAAATTTAGTTTGTGTTTTTTTTTTCTGTAGCTTATACGTTGCAAATCCGAGTTCGTTACAGAATTTAGCAAAAAAAATTTTCCGCCGTCAAACGAAAAACCCTCCGACCGTGCGCCGAAGGGCTTTTGTTAGCTTTTTTTCGCGTTTACCTAACATGAATTATCCGATTATTATCAATCTTTGATTCTCAATCTTTACGTCAGGTTTAACATCGTCCACGTTAGAACGAGCATAAAAGCCGCCCGCAATCTGTTCGAGCTGCTCATCGTCGAGTTTTTCGAGTTGCTCATTGATTTTCTTCAAGTTTTCTTCGCGAGTTGCCATTTTTATCAATCTCCTTTGGGTTAATTTTGTTTTCTGTAGCTTATACGCGGGAGAACCGAATTCATTACAGCCTTTAGCAAGAAAATTTTCTGCTGTCAAAAGATAAATTTTTGCCGGTGCATGTGTATGTTCAGAAGAATTGCTATCGCTAAAATGTTCGTCGTCAACGAGCTGATTCCGTAGCTCATAAGCGGCAAGGGAATTCCCGTCACCGGCATTATTCCCGTCGTCATTCCCACATTAACCAGCACGTGGAACGCCAGCATTGAAGTTATCCCGACTGCCAACAGCCGCCCGAACACGTCGCCCGCTTCCTTTGCTATCATTATCCCGCGCCAGAACACGACCAGATACAAAAGCAACAGCACGACCGCGCCGACAAAGCCCAGCTCCTCGCCGACCACCGCAAAGATAAAATCCGTGTGATTTTCCGGCAGGAAATTTAATTGGCTCTGCGTGCCCTCGAATAAGCCCTTGCCGAAAAGCATTCCCGAACCGATTGCGATTTTTGATTGGATTATGTGATAGCCGCTGCCCAGCGGGTCGACGTTCGGGTCAAGGAAAACCATGATTCGCATTTTCTGATATTCTTTGAGGAACTGCCACAGCACCGGCATTGCCGCTATCCCCGCGATGATTATTCCCGTGAACATTTTCCACGGCATGCCGCACGCTATCACCATGCCGAAAAATATCGCCATGAAAACAAGCGACGTGCCTAAGTCCGGCTGCTTTAAAACTAAAATGAACGGCAAGCCCACGTAAAGCACTATCGGCAACAAATCTTGTATCGTGTTCAATTTGCCTATGCGCTCTTCCAAAATCGACGCCATGCAAATTATCATGATGAGCTTTGAAAACTCCGACGGCTGCAAACTTATCGGACCGATTTGAATCCAACGTTGCGCACCCAATGCCGCGTGCCCGAACAACATGACTGCCACCAGCATTATTAAGTTAAAGATGTAAAGTTTATTGCCGTGCTGCGAAAGCCCGCGATAATCAAAGTTCATGAAAAGTATCGCGAGAATTCCGTTGACGACCGCGAAAATTCCTTGCCGTTGCACGAACCAAAAACGCTCCTCGTGCGGCGTGTTTATGTGCGTCGCGCTGGAGATTATCACCAAGCCGTATATCACAATCGCCGCCGCGCTTAAAAGTAGGGTAAAGTCCACGCGGCGGAGAAATCGTTTGCTGTCTGTGGATAATATTGCCAAATTCTTCAACTCCTTACAAAAACCTAAATCGTGATTCTGCCGTCAAGAAAATTTTCCTGCTTTTTGCAACCAAAATTAATAAGTGATATAATCGCGCCAAAGGAGGAGTTATTTTTAATGGAAAATGTATTCGACACACTCACCGAACGCGGTTTTATCGCGCAATGCACCGACGTTGACGAGGTAAAAAAATTGCTCGGCGAAAAGAAAGTTACGTTTTATATCGGCTTCGACCCCACGGCTGACAGCTTGCACGCGGGGCATTTTATCGCGCTAATGGCAATGGCGCACATGCAACGCGCAGGGCACCGCCCGATATGTCTTGTCGGCGGCGGCACTGGCACTATCGGCGACCCGTCCGGACGCTCCGATTTGCGCAAAGTCATGACGGACGACGTTATCGAACACAACTGCGAACAGTTCAAAAAGCAAATCGCCCGCTTTATCGACTTCAGCGACGGCAAGGCTTTAATGGTCAACAACGGCGATTGGCTCCGCAAGCTCGGCTATATCGACCTGCTCCGCGAAGTCGGCGCACATTTCACGGTTAATCGCATGCTTACCGCCGAATGCTACAAGCAACGCTGGGACAAGGGCTTGACGTTCCTCGAATTCAATTACATGGTTATGCAGGCTTACGATTTTTACAAGCTCAACGGCGATTATGATTGCGTGTTGCAAATGGGCGGCGACGATCAATGGTCGAACATTATCGCGGGCGTCGAACTCACGCGGCGCAAGACGGGACGCGCGGCTTACGGCTTGACGAACAAACTTTTGCTTAAGAGTGACGGCTCCAAAATGGGCAAGACTGCTGGCGGCGCACTTTGGCTTGATGCTCAAAAAGTTTCGCCCTACGATTTCTATCAATACTGGCGCAACGTCGACGACGCGGACGTTAAAACTTGTCTTAGCTTGCTGACGTTCGTGCCAATGGACGAAGTCAATCGCTTGTCGAACTTGAAGGACGCCGCGATTAACGAAGCTAAAAAAGTTCTCGCCTATGAAGTCACTAAACTTGTGCACGGCGAAGACGCCGCTAATCAAGCTAAAAAATCCGCCGAAGAAATTTTTACAGGTCAAAGCTCCGAAAATATGCCGACTGTCGAAGTCACGGACGCCGTCGGGAAAAAACTTTTGGACGTGCTCTCCGCCGCCAAAATTATCGAATCCAAATCGGAAGGGCGCAGGCTCATCAATCAGAGCGGCTTGACTCTCAACGACAAAAAAGTTTCCGACCCCGATTACCTTTTGAGCGCGGACGATTTCCCCGCTGTCATTCGCAAGGGCAAGAAGAAATTTTATAAGGTGGTCAACTCATGAAAAAATTTTTTGCAACGCTGGCATTGTGTTTTATGCTCACGACGCCCGCGCAGGCGATTGATTCGCGCGTAGAAGTGGCGGTTCAGTGGGCGATTGACATTGCCAACGATAACACGCACGGCTACTCGCAGGGCGCGGAAAATGCCACGGCTAACAGACCCTACACAGGCTCCCGCGACGCCCCCGATTACGATTGCTCCTCGCTCGTCTACTACGCCTTCGACCACGCCGGCTTCAAAATAATTGACAACTGGCGCAAAAATCCCGCGTACATGGCGCGCTACAACGGCAAGCAAAAAGTCGGCGACGCGGACACAATTTGGGCTGACTTGAGCGTCGACGGCGGCTGGCAAAAATTTTCGTGGGCTGAAGTTGCCGATAATCTTCAGCGCGGCGATATTCTGTCTGCGCCGCAAAGACACGTTGCGATTTATATCGGCGACGGCAAAACGGTTGAAGCTCGCGGCGTGAATAATCCGCGCGGCGGCGATTGGGCGACGGGCGACCAGGGCGGCGAAATTGATTTTTATCCGGCTCAAGGCAGAGGCTGGACGGAGGTCTATCGCTATGTCGGAAATTGAAATTGTCGACGGCGCAAATCATATCGACGAAGTTAAACGGCTCGTCACGGAGTATACGAAATTTTTGGGGCGCGATTTGTCTTTCCAAAACCTCGACGACGAACTTGCCGACTTGTCCGCGAAATACATGCCGCCCGAAGGCCGATTGCTCTGCGCTGAAGTCGACGGAAAAATTATCGGCTGCGTCGCTTATCACAAACACACGCGCGAACGTTGCGAGATGAAACGGCTTTTCGTCCGTGAAGGCTTCAGAAATTTTCACGCGGGCAGCAAACTCGTCGAGGCAATTATAAATTCCGCGCGCTCCGACGGCTTCAAGGAAATTGTTTTGGACACGATAACGCCGCTCAAAAGCGCGATTCGCCTCTACGAAAATTTCGGCTTTGTCAAATGCGAACCTTACTATAACAATCCGATGAACGATGTCATTTACTTTAAAAAGGAGCTGTAATTTATGTCAGGTCATTCCAAATGGGCGACGATTAAACGCAAGAAAGGAGCCAACGACGCGATTCGCGGGGCGATGACGACAAAAATCAGCCGCGAAATTACAATCGCCGTGAAAATGGGCGGCGCAGACCCGACCGGCAACATGCGCTTAAAACTCGCGCTGTCGAAGGCTAAGGCCAACAACGTAACCAAGGAAAATATCAACCGCGCGATTCAAAAAGGCTTGGGCACCTCCGACACTTCCAATTACGAGGAGATAACTTACGAAGGCTACGGACCCGGCGGCGCGGCGTTGATGCTCGACATTTTGACGGACAATCGCAATCGCACGGCGGCGAACATTCGCCATATTTTTTCTAAGCACGGCGGCAATCTCGGCGAAAATGGCTGCGTTGCGTGGATGTTCAAGAAAAAAGCCGTCTTCACCGTCGACAAAGAAACTTTCGACGACGAGGATACTTTAATGGAAATTGCAATGGACGCGGGCGCAGAAGATTTTGAGGCGGACGACGATTCTTTTGAGATAACCGCCACCCCCGAAGATTTCAACGCGATTGAAGCCGCGCTAGCTGAAAAGGGCATTGAAACCGCCTCCGCTGAAATTACTCAAGTTCCCGACACGACCGTTGCGCTGGCTGATAAGGACGCCGAGAAAATGCAAAAACTCCTTGACGCGCTCGACGAAGATGACGACGTGCAGAACGTCTACGGCAACTATGAATTTTAAATATTTTTGTACGCCACGGCTAAGCGATTATTCAAAGCCAAATAGACCAGTGTTTGAACATCACGGCGAACTGAAAAATTTGTCCGTCCAAACGACTTATCCGGGCTTGGCGTTCGATTTTAATTGCGGCATGCGTCTGCAAATTCCTGCGGGCAACTGGCATGTAAAAATCCTTGACCACGACAGCGAAATTGTCTGCTTCGACGAAGATATTTCCGACACGCTTTTAATATCGTTGGAAAAATTTTTCGTGCGCTGGGAGTTTTTGCTCTGGCTTGACGGTCAGCTTATCTTCCATCACCTTTACGACCCTGGCGATTGGACTATCCATTTTTATTTGCCGAATGAAGGTTTGGGCGACAGTATCGTAATGTTCCCGTACATGGAAGAGTTTCGTAAAAAGTGGCGTTGCAAAGTTTCTTGCACTGTCGAGCCGTCTTTACAGGAGCTTGTAAAGTTATATTTTCCCGCCGTCGACATCAATCCGCCCAAAAATTCTTACGCGACGTATTTTCTTGCGCCGGGTTTTCATACGGCAAATACTCCTGAAGAGCTTCGCAAAGTTCCCATGGAAAAATTCGGGCAACAAATTTTGAACTTGCAACGCGCCGAGAAAATTATTTACCGCCCGACTAAGCCGCGACAAATTACTGAGCCTTACGTTTGCATTGCCGCACAAACTGCCGCGACATTTAAAACGTGGCTCAATCCCGGCGGCTGGGACATTGTCGTTGATTATCTGAAGCAACTGGGCTATCGCGTGTTGTGCATTGATAAGAACCGCGAACAGACTGACCACGGCATGACGGTTAAAATGCCCGAAGGCGCGGAAGATTTCACGGGAAACATTCCGCTCAGTGAGCGCGTCAAT
>JAFXNB010000147.1 GCA_017529935.1 Selenomonadaceae bacterium | reverse complement strand
TAAAATCGACTTCGCACGACAGAAAAACTTTGCGCCTTATCGAGGTCAAGGGCAGGCATATCGACGCCGAAACCGTCACGGTCAGCCGCAACGAAATAGACGCCGCATTAAATAACCTCGATAATTTTATCCTTGCGATCGTCCGACTTGACGGCGGCAAGAACGAGACGATTTATATCAGAAAACCTTTCGAGCAACCGCCCGACAGAGCCGCGCTCAGCGTCAACTTCAGCATTCAGAAACTTGTCGAATCCTCTAAAAAATTTTTCTAAGCTCCAATCCCCACGCGGGGCTTATTTTTTTTTGCAAGCTAAGATAAAATTTCTTTCAAGGAGGCGACGACTTGTGAAAAAATTTTTTGTGATGATTTTAGCGGCGGCGTTGCTAATGACGGGTTGCGGCGGCGGAGAAAATCAATCGGCGTCGAGCGGCGGCGAAAAAACTTTCACCTACGGCACGATGGCTTACGGCGTGGCAATGGAAACGACAAGCACCGACCCGCACAACAGCTACGACGGCTGGGCGACGATACGCTACGGCGTGGGCGAGACGCTGTTTAAATTTAATGAGCACATGGAGCTTGAGCCGTGGCTTGCGGAAAGTTTCGAGCAAGTCGACGATTTCACGATTAAAGTTAAAATCAACGACGCGGCGACTTTCAGCAACGGCAAAAAAGTTGACGGAGCCGCTGTCAAAAAATGTCTTGAAGATTTAATCGCGCGCCACGACCGTGCTCCCAAGGATTTGAAAATTTCTGCGATAGAGGCGGACGGGCAATTCGTCACGATAAAATCTTCCGAGAAAATGCCCGCGCTGTTGAATTATCTGAGCGACCCGTACGGCTGCATAATCGACGTTGACGAGGGAATCAAGGACGGCATTGCAATCGGGACGGGACCTTATAAGGCGGTCAAGGTTACCGACGTGCAAGTTGATTTGGTTAAGAATGAAAACTATTGGGGCGCCGTCAAGCCGAAACTCGATAAAGTTATCGTTAAGAGCATAACCGACGGCGATACGCTGACGATGGCAATGCAGAACGGGGAACTTGACGCGGTGCAAGGTCTGCCGTATGCGAGCCTCCAGCTGTTCAAGGACGGCTACAAAATTTCGCAAGCGGAAACGTCGCGGGTTTATCAAGCGGCGTTCAATTTCAAGACGCCCGAACTGCAAGATTTAAATGTTCGCAAGGCAATTTCCATGGCGATTGACAAGGAGAACTTCACGAAAGTTTTACTCAACGGCAACGGCGCACCCGCAGTGGGTCCTTTCCCGTCGAATTTGCCGTTCGGCAATGACAAAGTGCACACGGTCAGCTACGACTTAGACGGCGCGAAAAAACTTTTAGCGGAGGCGGGCTGGTCTGATTCCGACGGCGACGGCTACGTTGACAAGGACGGAAAAAATTTGGAGTTGCGCTATCTGACTTACACCTCGCGCCAGGAACTTCCGCTCCTCGCTGAAGCCGCGCAGGCGAGCTTAAAGGAAATCGGCATAAAGTTGGACGTAAACGCGACGGACAATTACAAGGCGTTCCTGAAGAGAGGCGAATACGATATTTTCAGCAAAGCAATCGTGACGGCTCCGACGGGCGACGGTGAATATTATTTCACGAGCCACATAGTGCCGGGCGCGGTCGACAATGCGGGCAACTACGACAGCGAACAAATCGCCGCGCTGGAAAACGAACTTCATAACACATACGGTGCGGAGAAACGTGCGGAGCTGGCGATAAAAATGTCGCAACAAGTTTTGGACGATTGCGCACTTTTCTACGCTTCGCATTTGCGCATGTCCTTTGTCATGAAACCGAACGTCGAAGGATTCACCGCGCACCCGTCCGATTATTACGAGATAACCGCCGAACTCGACCTTCGTTGACGCCGAAAAATTTTTTGCTAAAGTTTGTAACGAAATCGGAATTTGAACGTATAAGCAGTAGAAAATGATTTGGAGGTTGATAAAATGGCTAAAGAAGACAAATTCGCGGACGAAGTGATGAGCGACGACGAACTTGACGGTGTGGCGGGCGGTAATTGCTACGAAACAGCAAATGATACCCGCTTTTTGAACAGTTTGAACTGTTCTACAGACCGCTACGGTGCCACAAGAATTTATTTTACAGGTAAGGCTAAAAGGGAATCAATTCAAGGTGCTTGGGCGAAAGTCGGCATAGATGCCAAAATCCATAGAAATATTGATACTGGCAACGAATATTATCTTAACGGGCAGAAAATCACGCAGGAAGAGGCTCGTCAGCATGCAATGAACGTCACAGAGCACCATATGAGCGAATCTGATTGGAAATGGTAAAAAAATCGTCATGGCAGTAAAAAAAGCCCTTCGGCTTATGTCGGAGGGTTTTTTCGTTAAAAATTTTTATCCCCTTGCAGGGCTTATTTTTTTTTCGCGAGTCGATTAAAATTTTGTGCGGGTGATTCAGTGGAAGAAATTTTGAGAGTTGAAAATATTTCCGTCGCTTACGGAAAAAAAAGAATCGTTCACGGCGTAAATTTTTCTGTCAAGCACGGAGAAATTTTGGTCATCGCGGGAGAAAGCGGCAGCGGCAAGTCGACGATTTTAAAAGCGATTGGCGGTCTGCTCGGCAAGGGCGGCGCAATTATCGACGGACAAATTTTTTTCGACGGGCAGGAAATAACTTTCCTCAGTGACGGGCAGCGGCGGAAAATTTCCGGCGACGCAATCGGAATGATTTTTCAGAACGCCGGCGCGAGCTTTTGCCCGATAAGGAAAATCGGCGAACAAATTTTTGAGAGTGTACGCTCGCACCGCGATTGGACGCATGAAGAATTTCGCGAACGAGCGGAAGAACTTATGCAGAAAATAAATCTTGCGGCGGAAGTTTTGGATGAATATCCATTTAAATTATCGGGCGGCATGGCGCAACGGGCAGGAATTTTGGCGGCTACGATTCTTGAGCCGAAACTTTTACTTGCCGACGAGCCGACGAGCGCACTCGATGCCGTCACTCAAGTCAGCGTCGTCAAAGAGCTTTTAAAGTTGCGGGAGCGGCAAAAAATTTCAATCGTCATGGTGACACACCACATGGGCGTTGCGTGGCGCATGGCGGACAAAATTTTAATCATGCGGCAAGGTTCGCCGGTCGAATTCGGCACGCGCGAAGAAATTTTCAATGCGCCGCGAGAAATTTACACGCAAGAATTGATACGGGCGGTGCCGCGATTATGATATTAAAAGTTGAGCACATCAGAAAAAATTTCGGCGACAAGCGCGTACTCGACGACATAAATTTTAGCGTGGCGGCGGGCGAATGCGTCGGGATAGTGGGCTTGAGCGGTTGCGGCAAGTCGACGCTGGCAAAGATAATTGCGCGGTTACTTCCCAGCGACGACGGGCAAATAATTTTAAACAGCGACGGCGCATTTTATAGAAACGTGCAAATGATATTCCAGACGCCCGAAGATTCTTTCAACCCGCGCAGAACATTGGGGCAGAGCATTGCCGAGCCGCTCGAAAATTACGGGATAAACGCGCGAGTAGAAGATTTGCTACGGGAAGTGGGACTGCCCGCCGCCTATGCCGAACGTTATCCGCGTGAAGTTTCGGGCGGGGAATGTCAACGGGCGGCGATAGCGCGGGCGATAGGCGTTGTGCCGAAACTTTTAATCTGCGACGAAGCGACTTCAGCTCTCGACGTGACGATTCAAGCGCAAATCGTCGCGCTGATAAAAAAATTGTGCGTGGAAAAAAATATCGCATGCCTGTTCATCACTCACGATTTAGCCCTGTTGCCGAGATTAGCCGACCGCGTGATTGTCCTGCACTTAGGAAAAATCGTCGAAGAGGGCACGCCCGAACAGGTGATTCACGCGGCGAAGTCGCCGTTCACGCGGCAATTAATGGCGTCGAATTTTTTTGCGGAGGAGGTTTTTTAATGGAGAAAATGAATCAGCGAATAGAGCGGTATTGGGACGCGCGGAGCGGGGAATTCAGTCGAACGCGACGGCTCGAACTTGGCGGCGTCGACGGCGTGGCGTGGAAAAATATTTTCAGGAAGAATTTGCCCGCCGGCAAGTTGAAAATTTTAGACGTGGGAACGGGCGCGGGATTTTTCGCGGCGATTTTGTCTAAACTCGGTCATGAAGTTATCGGTGTGGATATGTCGACCAAAATGCTGTCCGAAGCGGAAAAAAATCTTCGCGAGCTGAAGCTCTCCGCCGAATTCAAAAAGATGAACGCGCAAGCTCTCGACTTCGCCGACGAAACTTTCGATGCGGTGGTAAGCAGAAATTTGACGTGGACATTGCCCGATGTCAAGGCGGCTTATCGCGAGTGGCGGCGCGTGCTGAAAAATGACGGCGTGCTGATGAATTTCGATTCGGACTACGGCGACAAAAATTTTTCCACGTGCACGAAGACGGCAATTCGCTTGGAGCAACTGGACGAGTGCGCGGCAATAAAAAATTCGTTAAGCATAAGCAGGCGGCGGCGACCGAGTTGGGACGCGGGCTTTTTGGAGGGGATAAATTTTTCTGTCGAAGTGGACGAAGACATTTCCCGCGCGGTGCACAAGGACAATCGTTGCGCCTATGATTTGGTGCCGCTGTTCGCGATTCACGCCCGAAAAAATGCAAGATTTTTTGAGCGCGGCTGAAAAAATTTTTGAGGAAAAATGAACGTTAAGGGGATAAATGGCGTCGTGGCGGGAAATGTGGGCTAAAAAATTTTTTTACAAAGGGTATTGACAAGAGAGGGTAGCGGGTGTATATTAAGCAAGCTTGATTCACGGGGCTCCTTGAAAACTGAACAGTGCATTTGCTAAATGTGCGGAATCACAATTAGAGTCAGTCAACTCAAAGTTTATCGGAGAGTTTGATCCTGGCTCAGGACG